>NZ_QQAT01000008.1:0-221754 GCF_003350365.1 Rhodococcus sp. AG1013 | reverse complement strand
GTCGACTTGCCGGCACCGTTCGGGCCGAGGAAGCCGGTGACGATGCCCGGCTTCACGGAGAACGTGAGATCGTCCACCGCTTTCGTCGACCCGTAGGTCTTCGTCAGTCCCCTCACTTCAATCATGGGGACCACAATGCCCGATGAGGGGACCTCCGCGCATCGGTCGCAGGTCTACATCCGTGTCATACCCAGGGATGACACGAACCCTGAGACAGAGTCGGGGACCACCCGGATCAGGCCCGGACGGCGCCGTCCGGCATCGTCACGTCGGTGAGATCTGCACCACTCACGTCGGCCGTGGCGAGCACCGCGCCGGTCAGATCCGCGTGCGCGAGGTACGCGCCCGCCAATCTGGCTCCCGTCAGGTCGGCGTCCTCGAGGTGCGCCCCGGTCATGTACGCGCCCGAGAGGTCCGCCCCGGCGAGGATCGCGTGCGCCAGGTACGTCGACGTGAGGAACGAGAGCGTCAGCACCGCACCCGACAGATTGGCGTTCGTCAGATACGCCTTGCTGAAGTCGGCGTCCGCGGCGACGGCGCCGGCGAGATTGGCTCCCGTCAGGTTGGCGCCACCGAGTTCCGCGGACGTGAGGTCCGCTCCCGACAGGTCGATACCCGCCATGTTGGCGCCCGTCAGGTTGGCACCGGCGAGGTCGGCACCCGACAGATCCATCCCGTGAAGGTCCGGAGCGTCGGGCATTTTGTCACGTCGGGCGTTCCACGCCACGACATCCGAACGGAGGAGTTGAAGAAGATCTGCATTCAGCGTCGACATGGCATGTCCTATCCCGGCACTGGAACCAACGGAGCAGTCGCTGCCGAGCCTATGTCGCCCGCGCGCGTTCGGCCAGGTATTTCGACCAATCCGTGATCCGCGTGTCTCCCTACATCGGCGACGACGCCTGCGCCCAGAACCGCTTCGGAATGCGGCCGGCGTGCCGGGCCTCGTAGCCGGCGGTGACCGCGCCGCGCATCGCCGACGCCATCAACGCCGGGTCCTTCGCGCGCGTGACGGCCGTCGCGAGCAGCACCGCGTCACAGCCCAGCTCCATCGCGAGCACCGCGTCGCTCGCGGTGCCGATGCCGGCGTCCAGGATCACCGGCACGTTCGCGGCATCGACGATCATCTCGATGTTGTGCGGGTTCGAGATGCCCAGACCGGTGCCGATCGGCGAGCCCAGCGGCATCACCGCGGCACAGCCCACGTCCTCGAGGCGCTTCGCGAGCACCGGGTCGTCCGTGGTGTACGGCAGCACGGTGAAGCCATCGTCCACCAATTGCTCTGCGGCGCTGACCAACTCGATAGCGTCGGGCAGCAGTGTGCGCTCGTCGGCGATCACCTCGAGCTTCACCCAATCGGTCTCGAGCGCCTCGCGCGCGAGCTGCGCGGTGAGCACGGCCTCGGCCGCGCCGCGGCAGCCGGCGGTGTTCGGTAGTAGCGCGATGTCGAGGCGGCGCAGCAGGTCCAGCACCCCGGTGCCGCCCGCGGCGTCGACGCGGCGCATCGCGACGGTGGTCAGTTCCGTGCCCGACGCCACCAACGCCTCCTCGAGCACCGCGAGGTTCGCGGCGCCGCCGGTGCCCATGATCAGGCGGGAGCCGAACGTGCGGTCGGCGATCGTCAGCTTGCCCATCTCAGCCACCCTGCACCGCCGTGAGGATCTCGATCTCCCAGCCGCGGCCCACCGACTCGGTCCACCGGCCGCGCGGGAACACCGCACCGTCCACCGCGACCGCGATGCCGCGCTGCGGCAGTTCCAGCCGATCCAGCAACTCGGCCACCGTCAGCGGCCCGTCGAATTCGTGGTCCTCACCGTTGACGGTGATACCGATCAACTCACTCATCCAAACCTCACTCATGCCCGCTCATACGTCTGCTGTGAATCGTTCGGCGGCGGCACTTTCCGCCTCCGCCAGGGGGTTGCCGTCGAGAATCGCGACGGTCGCGTCCGCGGTGACCGGGGTCATCAGGATGCCGTTGCGCCCGTGCCCGGTCGCGAGCACCACCCGATCCGAGACGCGGCCGATGATCGGCATGTTGTCCGGACTCATCGGGCGCAGACCGGCTTTCGCCTCGTACAGCTCGTACTCGCCGATCGCGGGCATCAGTGCCTCCGCATCGGCGATGAGGTCCCGCACCCCGGCGACGGTGACCTGGGTGTCGTGGCCCGACTCGTACTGCGTCGCACCGACGACGATGCCGTCGGCGCGCGGCACCAGGTACGACGGCCGGCCGTGCACACTGCCGCGGATGGTGCGCCGGGGCGCCGGCGTCACGCCCGGCCGGGACCGAAGACGCAGGATCTCGCCCTTCACCGGACGCACCGGCAGATCCGGCCACAGCTGCGCCGAGTTCGATCCCGCCGACAGCACCACCTGATCGGTGGTGAGCGTTTCCAGGTCGGTCACCGACTGCTCGATCAGCTCCACACCGGCCGCGACGGCGGCCGTCCGCAGCGCCTGCACCAGTAGCCGGTTGTCGACGGCCAACTCGGTGGGCGCCTGCAGCGCCAGGCGGATGCCGCGGCCCAGCGACGGCTCCAACTCCCGGATCTGCGCGCGGTTCAAGATCTTCAGCTCGTGCCCCTGCGTTGCCACCCACTCGGCGATGGTGTGCAGGTCCGCGGCGTCGGCGGCGTCCAGCGCGACGGTCAGCGAGTCGTCGGACGTGAACAGTGTCACCCCCGCGACGGCTTCCAGTTCGGCGCCGAAGTCCGGCCACCGCTGCAGCGACGACGCCCCCAGCGCCAGCGCCTTCTCCTCACCGGGCCAGCCCTCCGACAGCGGGGCCAGCATGCCGCCGGCCACCCACGACGCACCGCTTCCCGGTGCCGGGTCGTACAGCTTCACCGTCCAGCCGCGCTGCGCCGCACGCCAGGCGATCGACAGGCCGATGACACCGCCACCCACGACGGAAACCGATCGGGTCAACTTTTCTCCACCTCACTCCCTGCGCCGGCATGATCCGGGTCAGGTATGACGGTCGGGGCCGGCAGGCCCCCTCTCAGCCCCGCGCACAGTCTGCGCTCCTGGGACTCCCGTGTTGATTCGTCCGCATTAGAGACTACCGTTCCAGGTGTGCATGCCTCCCAGTCCGTCAAGCGCCTGACGCCCCGCGAGCGACTCGCAGACGCGCGCCTCTATCTCTGCACCGACGCCCGCCGCGACAAGGGCGATCTGGCCCACTTCGTCGAAGCGGCACTCGCCGGCGGCGTCGACATCGTCCAGCTCCGCGACAAGGGCTCGGCGGGCGAACGCGAACTCGGGCCGATGGAGGTCAAGGAGGAGCTGGCCGCGCTCGCGGTGATCGGTGCCGCGGCCCGCCGGCACGGCGCGCTGCTCGCCGTCAACGACCGCGCCGACCTCGCGCTCGCCGCGGGCGCCGACGTCCTGCACCTGGGCCAGAACGACCTGCCGGTGCACTACGCGCGCCGGATCGTCGGCCCCGACGTCGTGATCGGACGCTCCACCAACAACCGCGCGCAGGCCAGCCTCGCCGCGATCGAAGAGGACGTCGACTACTTCTGCACCGGGCCGGTGTGGGCCACCCCCACCAAGCCGGGCCGGACGGCGTCCGGCATCGAACTGGTCCGCAGCACCGCCGACGCCGCTCCGACGCGGCCGTGGTTCGCCATCGGCGGCGTCGACCAGGAGCGGCTGCCGCAGATCCTCGAAGCCGGCGCCACCCGGATCGTCGTCGTGCGCGCCATCACTGCCGCCGACGACCCGGAGGCCGCCGCGCGGGCGCTGTCCGACGCGCTGCGCGGCTGACCACCGCTCGGCGCCTCGGTCAGCAGGTTCCGGAGACGGCCCCGTCGACCGAGTCCTCGATCATTGCGCGGCTCGCCTCGGGCATGTCCTCCCAGGTGGCGGTACTCGGGTCGAGCGGCGGCGCGCCCACCGCTTCGGCCTGCATGTTGTAGGAGGCGACCCAGACGGCCGAGTTCGCCTTCAGCTGATCGAGGAACGCCTGCCCCTGGGCCGCACGGTCGAACGACTCGCCCGTCCCCTTCGCCTGGGCCTCGGAACTGTCGAGGAAGGCGGTCACCTGGCTGCACATCTCCTTGACCGCGGCGTCGAGCGCGGCAGAGTCGTCCTGAGCGGCCGTCCCCTGCACGGAGGTGGTTGCCGACGGGCCGGACGCGGAGGTCTCCTCGCTGTCACTGCAACCCGTCAGGAGCAGCAGTGCGGCGGGGACGAGGGCGATCACATGTCGAATACGCATGCCCGACATGGTGACACTATGTCCGGTTCGCATCGGCGGCCGGTACATGGTCGTGCACTCCGTCGGGTGTGCATCGGGCCGCGACGATGCCGGCCCCGATCAACACTCCGACGTAGAGGAGGATGTAGATGTTCATCAGGACGTCGGCGACGGTCCACCACGGCGGGAACAGGAACAGCCCCACCACCACGACGTACTCGTCCCACCGGTAGGGCCAGGCCCCGGTCGCGACCGCGATCACGAGCGCCGCGAGCCACCACCACCAGTTCGTCAGTGCCCGGTGCACGATGTAGACGAGCAGCGGCACGAACCACACCCAGTGGTGGCTCCACGAGAACGGCGAGACTGCCGCGGCGCTCAGCCCCGCGACCGTGACCGCGAGGAGATGCTCGCCGCCGCGGTGCAGACGCAGCACGATCCACATGCTGACCACCACGACGATCGCCGCGAGCACCACCCACAGCACCGTCGGCGCGGGCTTCCCGGTCAGGTGCGCGATCACGCCGCGCAACGACTGGTTCGACGGGTGCTCGTCCTGCGCGATGCGGGTGGACTCGAAGAACGTCTTGGTCCAGTACTGCCACGAATCGTTCGGGAGCACCAGCCAACTCACGCCGATGGTGGCCGCGATGGTCCCCACGGCCACGGCCGCGGCCCGCCACTGCCGCAGCACCAGGTAGTAGAGGACGAAGTACGCCGGCGTCAGCTTGATCCCGGCGGCGATACCGACACCGACGCCCTTGAGCTTGCTGTTCTCGCCGCGCGAGACGTCCCACAGCACCAGTGCCATCAGGACCAGGTTGATCTGGCCGTAGAACAGGGTCGTGCGGACCGGTTCGAGGAACGTACACGCCACCGCCAGCAGCGCCGAGACACCCACCAGGTACGGCGTGATCCGATACCCGAGCATCCGCCAGCACAGCGCGACGATGGCAACCAGCAGGACTAGGTTGGCCCCCATCCAGATGTACTTGTCGATCCCGCCCGGCAACAGTCCGAACGGGATGAACATCAGCGTCGAGAACGGCGTGTACGTGTAGAGCAGGCCGTGGATCACCGGTTCGGTGTAGAGCGGCAGATCCTCCATGACGTGCCGCGCGCCGTCGCGGTAAACGTCCAGGTCGGCTCCGCCGGCGAAGATTCCGATCGTCGGCATCCACGGACGCACGGTCGTGAACACCAACACCACCGACGCGATCGCCCACAGGACGAGCACCGCGAGATGGCCCCGCCGACGCGGTAGTTCACCTGCCTCGGGCCACATTCTCCGCAACACCCGCCTGGCCCCCTCACCGATCTGCCCGGATTGATCTACATACCAAGCCTAAGCAATGAAGCGTCTCGATCCCGCATCCGTTCTTACCGGCCACCCCCCTCCCCTGAGAGGTCGCCACGGACGTTCGGCCACGTTACCCGCCGCACGGCGCCGCTGATCGATACACTCGCCCGAACTACACGAAAGGGCCGGAACATGATTCGCCTTCTGATCAGGTGTGCGTTCTTCCTGGGCTCGGCCGCGGTCGGGATCCTGGCCGCCGTGTGGTTGCTGCCCGAGGTGTCGGTCAGCGCCGCCGGGTTCGTGACCGCCGTCGTGCTCTTCGCGATCGCGCAGAGCGTGCTGTCACCGTTCATCACGAAGATCGCGGCCAAGAATGCACCCGCATTCCTGGGCGGGATCGGACTGGTGTCGACCTTCGTCGCCCTGGTGATCGCGTCCGCCTTCGGCGGCCTGTCGATCTCCGGTTGGCGCACGTGGGTTCTCGCGACGCTCGTCGTGTGGCTGGTGACCGCCCTCGCCACGCTCGTTCTGCCGCTGGTCTTCCTCCGCAACCGGCGGGAAGAGAAGAAAGCCGAGGGCTGACGCCCCGCCCTACCGCTCCCTGTCCCGTTCCATCGCCCTCCGCGCCTGTTCGGCGGTGACGTTCGGGACCACCCGCAGCTCGCCCAGTGGGACCCGACGCCCGGATTCGCTGCGCACC
This sequence comes from Rhodococcus sp. AG1013, assembly GCF_003350365.1. Taxonomy (NCBI): domain Bacteria; kingdom Bacillati; phylum Actinomycetota; class Actinomycetes; order Mycobacteriales; family Nocardiaceae; genus Rhodococcus; species Rhodococcus sp. AG1013. Next base: position 215,550 of record NZ_QQAT01000008.1, on the reverse strand, counting down.
TCGACGTGGACGGGTTCGCCGGAGGTGTCGTCCGCGAGGTCCAGCGGCCCACCGCGCTCGCCCTGCAGGTACTTGTCCCCCCACTGCATCAGCGCCAGCACAGCGGGCAGCACATCCCGCCCCTTCTCGGTCAGGACGTACTCGTGCCGGGTGCGCTGCCCCGGCTCCTTGTAGGGCTGCCGCTCGAACAGTCCCTCGGCGGTGAGTTCCCGCAACCGTGCGGCCGCCACCGCCTCGGCGATCCCGACACGTTCCGCGAAGTGGTCGAAACGGGTTGTGCCGTAGTACGCCTCGCGCAAGATCAGCATCGCCGAGCGCGTACCGATCACGTCCATCGCCTTCGCGATCGAACACTGCGTGGCCCGCCACGCGTCGCGGTCCGCGAGAAACCCGTCGAGCCGTGCCGTCTCCATGCACCCAGACTACGCCCTGGCTTGCTAAATCCATAGCCAGGGTCCACACTACCTGACTATGCAAAACAAAAGTCAGAATCCGGGTGCGCTCATCGCCATCCTGTCCGGGGCGCCGTTCGTCGCGGCCCTGGACCTGTTCGTCGTCAACGTCGCCCTCGACGACATCGCCACCGACTTCGCCGGCACATCGCTCTCCCAGCTGAGCTGGGTCCTCAGCGCCTACGCGATCGTCTACGCGGCCCTGCTGATCCCGGCCGGCCGCTGGGCCGACCGCGTCGGACGCCGACGCGCGTTCCTGGCAGGCCTGGCGCTGTTCACGATCGCGAGCGCCGCGTGCGCCCTCGCCCCGTCACTGTGGCTGCTCGTCCTGTTCCGCCTGGCGCAGGCCGCGGGCGCCGCCGCGCTCACCCCTGCCAGCCTGGGCCTGCTCATCGCGGCCCTGCCCGATGCCCGACGCGCGCTCGGGGTGCGCCTGTGGGCCGCGACCGGCGCCGCCGCGTCGGCCCTCGGCCCCGTACTCGGCGGACTGCTGGTGTCCGCGTCGTGGCGCTGGATCTTCCTGATCAACGTGCCGATCGGCGTGGTGCTGCTGTGGGCGGCCGCGCGCATCGTGCCCGAGTCCCGCGATCCGCACCCCACCGACGTCGACCTTCCCGGCGCGGGTCTGCTCGCGGTCGGTCTCGGCGCGGTGTCGCTGGCGTTGGTGCAGGGCCCCGACTGGGGATGGACGCACGCCGGCACCCTGGTCGCCGTCGCCGTCGGAGTCCTCGCGCTGGCCTGGTTCGCTCGGCGCACGGTGCGTCACCGCAATCCGTTGGTCGACCCGGCGTTGCTGCGGGTGCGCCCGTTCGCGTGGTCCAACGTCACCGCGGTCGCGTTCAGCGCGTCGTTCGCCGCCGGCCTGCTCGCCAACATCCTGTGGATGCAGACCGAGTGGGGCTACTCGGCACTGCGCACCGGTCTCGCGGTGGCGCCCGGCCCGCTGCTGGTCCCGGTCTTCGCGATCGTCGGCCAGGTCCTCGGCCGGCGCCTGCCATCCGGCGTCGTCGCCGGTCTCGGCAGTGCACTGTGGGGCGCCGGCACCGTGCTCATCCTCGCGAGCGTCCACACCGAACCGAACTACGCGACGGGCCTGCTTCCCGGGTGGCTGATCGCCGGCGCCGGTGTCGGACTCGCCCTGCCGACGATTCTCTCGACCGCCACCGCGACGCTGCCGCCCGCCCAAGGCGCCACCGGCAGCGCGGTCGTCAATACCAGCCGCCAACTCGGCAGCGTCCTGGGTATCGCGATCCTCGTCGCCGTTCTCGCGGCGTCCGACTTCACCGCCGCGTGGTGGACCATCGCCGCCCTCGCCGCGCTCGGGGCCGTCACCGCGCTCGCGATGTCGCCCCGGCCGACCGCACAGATTCCCCCGCAAACCGTTACCGCACAGGAGTTCTCGTCATGACCACGACCTTCGATCCTTTCCCCACCCGATTCGACGACACCTGGCGCGCTTTCGACGGCATCCACGGCGGCATGGTGCTCGCGGCGATGCTGCGGGCCGCTTCCGTCGAGACCGGCGCCGTCCCCGCCGCCGCCACCGCGCACTTCTACGCCCCGGTGCGCCCCGGCCCGATCGACATGACGGTGCAGCGAGGACCGGCAGGCCGGTCACCGGGCGTGCAGGTGCGCGCCGGCACCGCCGCGACGGCACTGGTCCGTCTGTCGCGAGGTGCTGCTGCCGCCCGGCACGCACCGTCGATAGAGACGGCCGTCGACCCGGACAGTCTTGCGGGACTGGATATCCCGATCGACTTCGTGCCTTTCTCGCAGCACCTCGACATCCGTCCGATCAACGCCGCACGTCCCTTCGCGGGCGGACCGGACCCGGAGTTCGACGTGTGGATCCGGCTGCGCCCGGGGTTGGAGTTCACCGGTGTCGAGCGCGCCGCGATCCTGCTCGACGCGCTTCCTCCGGGACTGTTCGCGATACGCACTGCGCCGGCACCGATCCCGACCGTCGAGTTGACGGCGCACTTCGCTCCCGCCGCCGGGTCTGCCACCGGACCGTGGCATCGACTGCGCCACCGCACGGTGTGGTGGACATCCGACGAGTGCGTCGACGAAACCGAACTGTTCACCACCGACGGCGAACTCGCCGCCCAGGCGCGACAGCTGCGCCGCATTCTGGACACCTCACGGTGATGCACAGCTCACACCCGAACCTGGTGGCACGAGCGTGCCGCAGCGGGCAGAGTCGAGGGTGAAGGCTCACCGAGGATCGGAGCAGACATGCAGGACCGGACAAACCCCGTCGCCGCTCTCACCGAACAGGACGCGCTGGACCTGTTGTCCACCGAACGCCTCGGTCGGCTCATCCTCGTCACCGACGACCGGCCGGATGTTTACCCGGTCAACTACGTGGTGCACGACGGCAAGATCTACTTCCGTACCGCCGAGGGCGACAAGCTCACCGAGCTCACACTCAAGCCGATGACCACGTTCCAGGTCGATCACGCCGACGCGACGTCGGCGTGGAGCATCGTGGTCCACGGCATCGCGCGCACCCTCGTGCGGTTCGACGAGATCAACGCCGCCGAGGAGTTCGCTCTGCAGTCGTGGGTGCCGACCGCGAAGTACAACTTCGTCGAGATCCGTCCGACGGAGATCCACGGCCGCCGTTTCGTGCTCGACCGCGGCTGAGGCAGGCCGGGCCGCGGCCGGCCGTCAGTCCAGCCAGTTCAGCACGGCCGACGGCGACAGTGCGAGCACCGACTCGGGCAGCCGGTCGCGCAGTCCGCGGTCGGCGGTCACGACGGCGGTGAGTGCCCCGCCGCCGGCCGCGAGCCGCGCCAGTTCGTCGTCGCCGCTGCCGGCGGCGGTGTGCACCGGGATCCGCGTGTCGACGTAGCCGGCGGCGCGGGCCTGTCCCTCGAGCACCGCCTCGATGCGCGGCAGCCACCCGAATCCGCCGTCGGGCAGTTCGATCGTGCGGGGCAGGACCTGGGCGATCCGGTCCAGCAACTCCGTCGTGGCGCCCGGCCGATCGCGCCACCAACCGGTGGGCCGGGATCCGAGCACGTTCGCGGTGTCGAGCAGCACCCGCACCTCGGTGGTCCGCAGGCCCGGCCACGCGGTGGCGAAACCCGGATGCAGCGGCATGTGCTCCACTTGGGCCTCGGGCACCCAGCGCAGCTCGGTGCTCTCCCCGTTCGGGACCAGTGCCAGCGTCTTGTCGGCGTCGGCGATCACCGTCGTGTACGTCCAGCCGCCGGCGACACTCGCCGTCACCCGCTCGGTGCGCACATGGACCGCACCGACGTCGATACCGGTCTCCTCCTGCGCCTCGCGCACCGCAGCGTGGATCGTAGTCTCGTGGCTGTCCCGCGCGCCGCCCGGCAGCGCCCACGTCCCGCCCTGGTGACTCCACGCGGCACGGTGTTGCAACAGCACCCCGGCCGAACCGTCGGCCAACGGGGCACGCAGCAACAGCCCCGCCGCACCGTGCCGGCCCCAATGCCGTACCCCGTCGGGGGTCGTCGCCCAACCGTCTCCGTCACCGCGCATGGAGTGCCTCTCACCTGCCCTGTCCGCCGAGCCGCTCACCTGTCCCCACAGTATTCCCCGCCGCATCACGAATCGGCGGAACAACCTGCCGGTGCTGCTTATATGCTCGGCACTACGGAACGGCGAACCAAACGGACGGCGAACCGAGGTATGAGCCGTGGCAGTGCCGGAGACGACGACGGAGTCGACGCACGCGGCGGACGCGAGGTGGGAGGACGCGCCGCCGAATCGCGCCGCCCGCGTCCACGTGCGCCCACACGCCGCGCGTGACCTGCTGCGATCGACACCCGCCCGCCTGCTCGCCGTCGGCGTCGCACTGCTGCTCGGCACCGTGGCGGCGGGTCTGATCGCCTCCATGGTGGCCGGCGAGCGCAAGCAGGACATCGACACCCTGTTGTCCACCACCGAGCCGCTGGCCCGATCGTCACAGAACCTGTACGCGTCGCTGTCGGTCGCCGATGCCGCCGCGGCCACCGCCTTCCTGTCCGGTGGCGTGGAACCGAGCGAGGACAGGGACCGCTATTCGCAGGCCATCGGGACCGCGGCCGCGGAGTTGGTCGCGACGTCGGACGGGCTGCCGGGCGACGACCAGGGCCGACGGCTGCTCACCGAGATCGCGACGAAGCTCCCGGTGTACACGGGGCTGGTCGAGACCGCACGCACCAACAACCGCGCCGGCAACCCGGTCGGCACCGCGTACCTGGCGGAGGCGTCGGCGCTGATGCAGACGGACCTGCTGCCGTTGGCACAGGCCCTGCACACCGAACGTGCGGCCGCATCGCTGGCGCCGCAGTCCGGGTTCGCCCGCCCGCCGTGGTTCGCGATCGGGCTGCTCGTGGCATTGCTGGCCGCGCTGGTGGCGACGCAGGTGGTGCTGTCGAGGCGGACCAGGCGCACGTTCAACGCCGGGCTCCTGTTGACGACCACGGCCATGGCTGCGCTGCTGGTGTGGATGCTGGTCGCGGGGATCATCTCCGCGGTGTCGGCGCACGAAGCGGTCCGGCAGGGCTCCGAGCCGCTCTCGACGTTCGCGGCGGCGCGCATCCTCGCGCAGCAGGCCCGCACCCAGGAGATCCTGCAACTGGTCCGCCGCGACGAGAAGGCCGAGCACGCGCAGGTGTTCGTCGACGACACCGACCAACTGCGCAATCTGCTGGACAACTACTCGGTGGACGTCGGACGCGACGACGCCGACCGGGCGGTGCAGGCGCTGGACGGCTGGACCGCGTCGCACCAACGCATGATCGACGCGCTCACGGTGGGCGACTGGACGGCCGCCGCCATGACGACGGTCGGTACCGATCCCGCGACGGCGGCCTCGCAGTTCGACATCGTCGACGCCGCTCTGTCGGACGGCGCCGAGGCCGCCCGCGCCGAACTGAGAGGCGACATCTCCCGTTCGTCGACGGTGCTGTCGGCTCTCGGGCCCGGCGCGCTGGTGCTCACGGTGGTCGCGGCCATCGGTATACCGGTGGGCCTGTGGCCCCGCCTGCGGGAATACCAGTGATGCCGCTTCGGCACCTTGCGACAACCGTCGTGGTCGTCGGGGTGGTGGCCGCGATCGCCGCCGGGTGCTCGACGCCACCCGACCCGTACACCCTCCCGCCCACCGAGACGTACAGCGTTGCGCCGCTACCGGAGGGGGCGTCGATCGTGACCTCGGCGCCGACCCCGACACCGCCGGTGGACTGCGGAGACCCGACCGCCAGCCTGCGACCGTTCCCGGCCGGCGAGATACCGCCCAGCGCGTCGCTCGACGCCATCCGCGAACGCGGTCGGCTCGTCGTCGGGCTGGACACCGGCAGCAACCTGATGAGCTTCCGCAATCCCGCGACCGGGGACATCGAGGGCTTCGACGTCGACGTCGCCCGGGAGATCGCCCGCGACCTGCTGGGCAGCCCCGACAAGGTGGAGTTCCGCATCCTCACCTCATCCGAACGTGAACAGGCCCTGAAGGATTCGAGAGTCGATATCGTCGCCCGGACGATGAGCATCACGTGCGACCGGCGGCAGCGGGTGGACTTCTCCACGGTGTACTACCAAGCGCAGCAACGGATCCTGGTGATGGCGGGCTCCCCCGTCACCGACGTCGCGGACCTCGCCGGCAAACGGGTGTGCGCGGTCGCCGGCACCCGCTCCCTCGAACGCATCGTCCGGGCGCAACCCGACGCCACCGTCGTCACGGTCCCGACGTGGTCGGACTGCCTGGTGATGCTGCAGCAACGCCAGGTCGACGCGATCAGCACCGACGACACGCTGCTGGCCGGGATGTCGACGCAGGATCCGTATCTGCGGATGGTCGGACCGAGTCTGGGGCCGGAACCCTACGGCATCGGAATCACCAAGGGCAATGATGATCTGGTGCGATTCGTCAACGGCACACTGGAAAGGATCCGCAACGACGGCACGTGGGAGAGGATCTATCAGAGATGGCTCTCCGGACTGGGCCCCTCACCGGGACCACCACCCCCCACCTACCGGGACTGACGAGGCAGCGAGAACGGAGGATAGATGGCGGGAAAGGATGCGGCAGAAGAGCATACGGTCGACACGGGCGAGATCGCGCAGACGCGCGCCACACAGCACGCGGACGAGCCGATGTCGACCCAGGAGAGCGCACCCACCACCGGGCGCCGGGCCCGCACGCAACGCACCCGGACGGTCTCACGACGTCGACTCGGAGACGGACTGGTGGAGGTGCCACCGGTCCCGCTGCGCGGTCCCGCGTCCGCAGTCCTCACCGATCCGCACGTCCCGGAGCGCAAACGGTTCTGCTGGAAATGCAACAAGCCGGTGGGACGGTCCACCGACGGCGAACCGGGCCCGACGTCCGGTATCTGCGCCAACTGCGGGTCCCGCTTCGAGTTCGCGCCACTACTCGCCCCCGGCATGGTGATCGCCGGCCAGTACGAGGTGCAGGGGTGTATCGCCCACGGCGGCCTCGGGTGGATCTACCTCGCGATCGACCGCAACGTCGACGACCGGTGGGTGGTCCTCAAGGGTCTTCTCCAACTCGGCGACGCCGAGTCCCGCGCCGTCGCCGCATCCGAACGACAGTTCCTCGCCGAGGTGGAGCACCCGAGCATCGTCAAGATCTACAACTTCGTCGAATTCCAGAAGGAAGGCTCCCCGCCGGCCGGATACCTGGTGATGGAGTACGTGGGCGGTAACTCGTTGCGCGACATCCTGTCCACCTACCGGCGACCCGACCGGTTGCCCGTCGATCAGGCCATCGCGTACATCCTCGAGATCCTGCCTGCCCTCGAGTACCTGCACTCCATCGGCCTGGCGTACAACGATCTCAAGCCAGACAACGTCATGGTCACCGACGAACAGGTCAAGCTGATCGACCTGGGCGCCGTCGCACCCCTCGAGAGCTACGGCTACCTGTACGGCACCCCCGGTTTCCAGGCACCCGAGATCACCGAGACCGGGCCCACCGTCGCGTCCGACATCTACACCGTCGGCCGCACTCTCGCCGCACTCACGCTCGATCTGCCGTCCGAGAACGGCCGCTACGTGGACGGACTGCCGTCCCCCGAGCGGGCCCCGCTGCTCGCCGAGTACGACTCGTACCGACGGCTGCTGCTGCGCGCGATCGATCCCGACCCGGACCGTCGATTCGGTTCCGCCCGCGAGTTGTCCGCTCAGCTCACCGGGGTCCTGCGAGAGATCGTCTCCCGCCAGGACGACCAGGAGCATCCCGCCCTGTCCACCGTCTTCAGCCGCCAACGCGCGACGTTCGGCGCGGACGGGTTCGTGGAACAGACCGACGTGTTCGTCGACGGCGTCGAGCGCGCACGAAAACTCGACGCCTACAAGGTTGCCCAGGCTCTCGCGGTGCCGCTGGTGGACTCCGACGATCCCGGTGCCGCACTGGTCAACGCCGCGGCGCACAGCGATCCGCAGTTGATGCTGGACGTCCTCGATCGGGCCCGGGAAGGCCGCTCCGGCGAGGTGCTGAAGTCGGTGGAACTGCCGCTCGCGGAGGTGCGCTCGTACCTCGATCTCGGCGAGGCGAGCCGGGCCCGGCAACTGCTGCGGCCGCTGGCCCTGACGCACCCGCACGACTGGCGCATCGAGTGGTACCGAGGGCTCGCGTCGTTGTTGTCGAACGAACTGACCTCCGCCTACGCATCTTTCGACGCCGTGTACTCGGCACTGCCCGGCGAGGTGGCGCCCAAACTCGCCCTCGGTGCGACCGCCGAGCTGCTGCTCGATCACAGCGACGAGGAGGGAGTCGACCGCTGGCGGATTCCGGCCGTCTCCTACTACGAGACGGTGTGGCGGATCGATCGCAACGTCGTCAGTGCCGCCTTCGGATCGGCCCGACGCCGCGCCGCCGACGGCGACGTCCACGGCGCGGTCACCGCCCTCGACCAGGTGCCGACCGGCTCGCGCAGCTACGGCCTCGCCCGGATGACGGCGGTCCTGACGTACCTCGCGGTGCGGCCGATCCGCAAGATCACCGAAGCCACGTTGCGAGAATCGGCTCGGCGCGTGCAGGCCCTGCCGCGGGCCGAGAGCCGCGGGCCGCAGATGCGGACCGTGGTGCTCGGCACCGCGCTCCAATGGCTCCTCGAGGGGCACACCCCCACCACCGCGCGCGAGCCGCTGCTCGGTGTTCCCTTCACCGAACGCGGCCTGCGCGCGGGGACGGAGTCCTCACTGCGAGCGATGGCGCGCAGTGCGCCTACGCCCACTCACCGCTATACGCTCGTGGATCTTGCGAACGCCGTCCGTCCGCGAAGCCTGTTCTGAGCGCCCCGTCGGCCCGGCTCGAACTGCCGGACTCCTGGATTCGCGCACCGAACCAGGACAGCGCCGCGAGGACGAGGACGACGGCGACGGGGATCGGCAGGACGAGCGGAGTCGCCAGCGCCAGCACCACGGTGAGCAGCGGTGCCAGCAGTCGGCGCGGTTCGGGCCGGGTCTCGGCCGGAGCCGGCTCGACCATCCAGTTGCGGTACCTCGTGCCGTCGTCCACCGTCAGACCCTCGTCTCGTGCTGCAGTTCGGCGACCGTGTCCGCGTTCTTGTCCTTGCCGTGCCCCAGTCCCACGTGGGCCTCGTCGCGCATGCGGTCGACCATGTGCGGGTAGTGCAGCTCGAACGCCGGACGCTCCGAACGGATCCGGGGCAGCTCGGTGAAGTTGTGGCGCGGCGGCGGGCAGGTGGTGGCCCACTCGAGCGAGTTGCCGTAGCCCCACGGGTCGTCGACGGTGACTATCTGCCCGTAGCGGTAGCTCTTGAAGACGTTCCACAGGAACGGCAGCGTCGAGGCACCGAGGATGAACGAGCCGACCGTCGAGATCGTGTTCAGCGTGGTGAAGCCGTCGGTGGGCAGGTAGTCCGCGTAGCGACGCGGCATGCCCGACGCACCGAGCCAGTGCTGGACCAGGAAGGTGAGGTGAAAGCCGACCAGCGTGGTCCAGAAGTGCCACTTCGCGAGGCGCTCGTCCATCATGCGGCCGGTCATCTTCGGGAACCAGAAGTAGATGCCGGCATAGGTCGCGAACACGATGGTGCCGAAGAGCACGTAGTGGAAGTGCGCGACGACGAAATACGTGTCGGTGACGTGGAAGTCGAGCGGCGGGCTCGCCAGCAGGACGCCCGACAGGCCGCCGAAGAGGAAGGTCACGAGGAAGCCGACCGAGAACAGCATCGGCGACTCGAACGTGAGCTGTCCACGCCACATGGTGCCGATCCAGTTGAAGAACTTCACACCGGTCGGGACAGCGATGAGGAACGTCATGAAGGAGAAGAACGGCAGCAGCACCGCACCGGTGGCGTACATGTGGTGCGCCCACACCGCGATCGACAGGGCCGCGATGCCCATGGTCGCGTACACCAGGCCGCTGTAACCGAAGATCGGCTTACGCGAGAAGACCGGGAAGATCTCCGAGACGATGCCGAAGAACGGCAGCGCGATCACGTACACCTCGGGGTGACCGAAGAACCAGAACAGGTGCTGCCACAACATCACTCCGCCGGTCGCCGGGTCGAACAGGTGCGCACCGAGGTGACGATCCACCCACAGACCGATCAGCGCGGCAGCGAGCAGCGGGAACACCAGCAGGATCAGCAGCGACGTGATGAGGATGTTCCACGTGAAGATCGGCATCCGGAACATGGTCATACCGGGGGCACGCAGGCACACGATGGTGGTGATGAAGTTGACGCCACCGAGGATGGTGCCGACACCACCGAGCGCCAATCCGATGATCCACAGGTCCGCGCCGACCCCCGGTGTGTGCACCGCATTCGACAGCGGCACGTAGGCCGTCCAGCCGAAGTCGGCGGCACCACCCGGGGTGATGAAACCGGCCGTCGCGATCAGGCCACCGAACAGGTAGAACCAGTAGCTCAGCGCGTTCAGGCGCGGGAAGCTGACATCCGGCGCGCCGATCTGCAGCGGAACGATGTAGTTGGCGAAGCCGAACACGACCGGGGTCGCGTACAGCAGCAGCATGATCGTGCCGTGCATCGTGAACAGCTGGTTGAACTGCTCGTTCGACAGGAACTGCAGACCCGGGATCGCCAACTCGCTCCGCATCAGCAGCGCCATGAGGCCACCGATGAGGAAGAACGCGAACGCGGTGACGAGGTACATGATCCCGAGCACCTTGGGATCGGTGGTCGTGATCATCTTGTAGATGAACGACCCCTTGGAACCTGTTGCCGCACGACCTGCCGTCGTCGGCCGCGACGGTGTCAGCGTGCGTGGTGGAGCTGTGTCGATCTCGGGGTTGGCAACCATACCGGACATAGTCGGACGTCCGAGGGTTCCGCCACGAGGGTCGAAGGTCCCGACAGTTCCCGCCGACGGACACCGATCTTCCCGATTCAGGTCAACGCGATCGCCTTCCGTGCAATCGCGAGCTCCTCGTTGGTGGGAACGACGAGCACCTCGACCGAGGAACCCTCTGTGCTGATGCGGCGCTCGCCCCGATCGGGCGACTGGTTGAGGGTCTCGTCGACCACGATACCGAGACGGTCGAGACCCGCAAGGGCGTCGCGCCGGACGTCGACGTTGTTCTCCCCCACCCCACCGGTGAACGTGATGACGTCGACGCCGCCGAGTTCGACGAGGTACGCGCCGATGTAGCGGCGCAGCCGGTGCACGTACACGTCGTAGGCGAGCTTCGCGGCCCCGTCCCCGTCGGCGACGAGCCCCAGCAACGCGCGGAAGTCGTTCACACCGCACAGGCCCTTGAGCCCCGAGTGCCGGTTGAGCAGGTCGTCGATCTCGTCCACCTTCATTCCGGCGTTGCGGGCCAGATGCAGGATGACGCCGGGATCCAGGTCGCCGCTGCGGGTGCCCATCACCAGACCCTCGAGCGGTGTCATGCCCATCGACGTGTCGATCGCACGCCCTCCGCGGATCGCGGACGCCGACGCCCCGTTGCCGAGGTGCAGGACGATCTGGTTCAGCTCCGCGTCGTCGCGGCCGGCGAACGCCGCCGCCCGCCCGCTCACGTACTCGTGCGAGGTTCCGTGGAATCCGTAGCGCCTCACTCGATTCGCGCGCGCCACCTCCGCGTCGATCGCATACGTCGCGGCCGCGTCGGGCAGCGTGTGGAAGAACGCGGTATCGAACACCGCGACGTGCGGGACGTCCGGCAACAGCTTGCGCGCCACCTCGATCCCGACCACGTTCGGCGGATTGTGCAGCGGCGCGAGGGGCGACAGCCGCCGCAACTCCTTCAGAACCGCGTCGTCGATCAGGACGGGCTCGTGGAACACCGCGCCGCCGTGGACCACCCGGTGACCGACGGCGACGATGCCGCGCTCGCGCAGCGGCGGGCCGGTCTCGGCGATCACCTCTTCGGCAGCGCGCAGGCCCGCCGCATGATCTGGAATGTAGAGCTCGCGTTCGATCACGCCGCCCGGGTGGCGGTAGACGATCCGTCCCGCCGGCTCCCCGATCCGCTCCACCAGACCCGAGCCCACGGCATCACCCGGCACCGGGTGGACCAGTTGGAACTTGATCGACGACGACCCCGAATTGATCACCAGCACAATACGTTCGGTCATGACGACACCCCCTGCGCCTGGATCGCCGTGATCGCGACGGTGTTGACGATGTCCTGGACCAGCGCGCCGCGGGACAGATCGTTCACCGGCTTGTTCAGACCCTGCAGGACCGGCCCCACCGCGACGGCGCCCGCGCTGCGTTGCACCGCCTTGTACGTGTTGTTGCCGGTGTTGAGGTCCGGGAAGACGAACACCGTGGCCCGGCCCGCCACCGCCGAACCGGGCAGCTTCGCGCTCGCGACTGTGGGCTCCACCGCGGCGTCGTACTGAATGGGGCCTTCCACCGGCAGGTCGGGGCGCCGCTCGCGCACTAGGGCGGTCGCGGTACGCACCTTGTCCACGCCGATGCCCGTACCGGATTCTCCCGTCGAATACGACAGCATCGCGACGCGCGACTCGATCCCGAATCGGGCGGCCGTGTCGGCCGACGAGATCGCGATGTCGGCCAGCTGCTCGGCCGTCGGATCCGGCACCACCGCGCAGTCCCCGTACGCCAGGACCCGGTCCGACAGGCACATCAGGAACACGCTCGACACCGTCGACACCCCTGGCTGGGTCTTGATGATCTCGAGCGACGGCCGAATCGTGTGCGCCGTCGTGTGCGCCGCACCGGACACCATCCCGTCGGCAATCCCCTTGTGCACCATCATCGTTCCGAAGTACGAGATGTCGGCCATGATCTCCCGGGCCCGTTCGATCGTCATGCCGCGGTGCGCCCGCAGCCGGGCGTACTCGGCCGCGAACGCGGAGACGTACTCGGACGTGTGCGGGTCCAGGACGGTGGCCGACGACAGGTCCACACCCAGCTCGGCGGCCCGCCCACGCACCTTCGCCTCGTCACCGAGGATCGTCAGATCCACCACCTGCCGGCGCAGCAGCCTGCCCGCGGCGCGCAGGATCCGATCGTCGTCGCCCTCGGGCAGAACGATGCGCTTGCGGTCGGCACGAGCGCGGTCGATCAACTGGTACTCGAACATCTGCGGGGTCATCACCGACGGGATCTCGAGCTTCAGGAGATCCGTCAGGGTCCGCGAGTCCACCCGCCGCTCCATCAGGCTCAGTGCGGTGTCGACCTTGCGCAGCGAGGCGACCCCGACCCGGCCGCGGGTCTGCGCCGCGGTGCTCGCGGTGTCGAACGTGCCCATCGCGGTGGTGAGGATCGGCAGCCGTGGGTTCAGTCCGTCAATCAGCTTCGCCACGGCGGGATGCGGCGCGATCCCGCCGTTCATGATGATTCCGGCCAGCGACGGAAACCCCTGTGCATCATGGGCATTGACGAGAGCGAGCAGCACGTCGGACCTGTCGCCCGGCGCGATGACGACGGTGCCCTCGGACAGCCGCTCGAGGATGTGCTCGGCAGTCATGCCGCCTACCATCACCCGCAGCGCCTCACGCTGTAGGAGCGCGGTGTCACCGCTGTACAGCTCGCCGTCGATGGCGTCGAGCAGTTCGGCCATCGTCGGGGCGACCAGCAGCGGAATCTCCGGCAGGCTCCACACCGGCACCCCGGCCGCGTCCGGCGCGGCCGCGTACTCCTCGAGCCGATCGGGATCGCAGCGGTTGACGACTATCGCGACGAGATGCGCGTGCTGGGTCGCCAGCTCGGCGGTGCACAGGTTCGCGAGCTGCGCCACCTCGTGCGGCGTGCGGCGGGCCCCGCGCAACGTCAGCAGCACCGGCGCCTCGAGGTTGGCCGCGATCCGCGCGTTGTAGCCGAGCTCGCTGGGGCTCGCGACGTCGGTGTAGTCGCTGCCGACGATCACGACTGCGTCGCACTGCTCGGCCACCTGGTGGTAGCGGGAGACGATCTCACTGAGGGCGCCGTCCGGGTCGGCGTGCACCTGCTCGTACGTCACGCCCAGGCACTGCTCGTAGCTCAGGTCCGCGGTGGTGTGCTCGACGAGCAGTTCGTGAATGTGGTCGGTCTCGTCGGTGCCGCGCGCGATCGGCCGGAACACCCCCACTCGCGCGGTGGACGCGCACAGCATGTGCAGCACGCCCAACGCGACCGTGGACTTCCCGGTATCGCCCTCCGGCGAGGCAATGTAGACGCTCGACACGGTGCCCGAATCAGCCATGAGCGACAGCCTAGTGACGATCGCGCATAATCGGCGCCCATGAGCGAATCGTCATTCCCGGACGTCCGGTGGGGTTCGGAGAACAGCATCCTGCGCGGGCCGGGCACCGCGTTCGCGGCGACCGGGCTGGGGTCGTGGACCATCCGCCGGCTCGCCGGGGTGGACCGTCGACTGCTCCTGCGCAGCAAGGGCCGCTACACGATCCTCGGCCCCATCGGCGCGCCGACGGTCCTGCTCAACACGGTCGGACGCAAGTCCGGGCAGCGCCGCACCAGCCCGCTGCTGTACATCCGTGACGGCGACCGTCTGGTGGTCGTGGGCAGCAACTTCGGGCAGGCGCACCACCCGGCGTGGACGTCGAACCTGCTCGCGCAGCCCGAGGCGAGCGTGACGATGGCCGGACGCGACATCCCCGTCCTCGCGGAGCAGGTCGACGGCGAGGAGAAGGACCGGCTGTACAAGCAGTTCGTCGAACTGGCCGGCGCGTACGCCGTCTACCAGGGCCGCACCGACCGGAACCTGCGGATGTTCGCCCTCACCCGCCGCTGACCGTCGCCGCCGCTGTGGCCGAATGTCACATGCGTTCAGTTGGACTGGACGTATGTGACATTCGGCCAGCGGGGGTCAGACCACCGAGGGGCGGTCGATGTCGGACACGTCGGCGCCCGCCGATTCGAGTCGTGTGAACAGTTCGTCGGCGCCCAACCGGGAGGCGAACTGCAACTCGGCGTCGGTGATCGGCACCGCCTGCAACCATGTGGTCACATCCTCGTCTCGTTCGACGAGGATCTCGAGCGCCGACCAGATGAACGGGACGACCAGCAACACGTGCCGGGTGGAACGGTCCGGATCCGCCGCATGAACGGCGTTGGGAACGATGGTGTTCGGGGTGACGTGCAATGATCCGGACGCGATCTGGAACGCGCACTGGGCGAGGACGTCGGACAGGAGCCGATAGTCGGCACGTCCGACGGTGATCAGCTCGGTGCGAATCGGGCGGCCGTCCTCGGTGGTGACGTTCGTCGGGAACCTCTCCATGTCGAGAGTCGCGTAGGACGCGTACCCCGGGGCGGGGCATCCGTCGCCGACCGCGATCGACACCTCGGGCGGTTCCTCGCCGTCTCCGTCCGGGTCCACCGCCGCCCGGAACCGCAACACCTGCGGCGGCACGCCGAATACGTCACCGATTCGGCGTGCCGCGGCCCGGACTTCCTCGCTGGCTTCCATGGGAACGAGCCTAGATGCCGGCCCCGAGCGAACCGGCGTCGGCGCCCGTCACGCCAGGGCGCGCAGGCGCGGGGCGAGGTCGCGCTCGAAGAGGTCCAGGAACCGCTTCTGGTCGTGACCGGGCGCGTGGAACACCAGGTGGTTGAGGCCGGCATCGATGTACGGCTTGATCTGCGCGACAGCCTCGTCCGGATCCGACGCCACGATCCACCGCTTGGCGACCTGCTCGATGGGCAGCGCGTCGGCGGCCGCCTCCATCTCGATCGGATCGTCGATGGAGTGCTTCTGCTCCGCCGTCAGCGACAGCGGCGCCCAGAACCGGGTGTTCTCGAGCGCGGCGTCGGCGTCGGTGTCGTACGAGATCTTGATCTCGATCATCCGGTCGATGTCCGCGAAGTTGCGGGCCGCCTTTTCGGCCCCCTCCTTCACCGCGGGGATCAGCTTCTCGGTGTACAGGTCCATGCCCTTGCCGGACGTGCAGATGAAGCCGTCGCCCGCGCGGCCCGCGTAGCGCGCCACGACGGGGCCACCGGCCGCCACGTACACCGGGATGCCGCCCTCGGGAACGTCGTAGATCGAGGCGCCCTTGGTGCTGTAGTACTCGCCCTCGAAGTCGACCCGGTCGCCGGTCCACAGGTCGCGCATCAGCTGCACCGACTCGCGCAGGCGCGCGAAACGCTCCTTGAACTCGGGCCATTCGCCCTTGAAGCCGGTCGCGATCTCGTTGAGCGCCTCACCGGTGCCGACACCGAGCATGACGCGTCCCGGGTACAGGCAGCCCATCGTCGCGAACGCCTGCGCCACGACGGCCGGGTTGTAGCGGAACGTCGGCGTCATCACCGAGGTGCCGAGCTGCAGGCGCTGGGTGCGCTCGCCGACCGCCGTCATCCAGGCGATCGAGAACGGTGCGTGGCCGCCGTTGTGCCGCCACGGCTGGAAGTGGTCGCTGACGGTGACACTGTCGAGGCCGTGTTCCTCGGCCATCACGCCCAGTTCCACCAGGTCACGCGGCCCGAACTGCTCCGCGGACGCCTTCAAACCCAACTTCAGTCCCTGTACCACCGGTTCTCCGATCGTCTACCTGATTCGATTGGGTTCGAGTATGCCCCGACCAACCGACGCGGAGTAACCCCCGTCTCAGTCGCGCAGGGCGCGGTGTTCGACGATCGTGGGGTCGGCGCGCCAGTCGTAGACCACCGACGTGCGCAGGACGATGTCCTGCAGGGAGCGGCGTCTCGGGTCGATCGCCACCCACAGCAGCCCGAACCCGAACAGCACGCACAGCACCGCGCGGGCGGCGCACCGTGGCCAGCGCACGAGGCGGCCGTTGCGGCTGACCATCCGCAGACCCATCACGACGGCCCCGACCGTTCGACCGCTCGTGGCCCAGAACGCCGTCAGGTACAGCACCGACAGCGCCAGGAACGTCGTCACCGACAGGATCGCCCGAACCTCCGGAAAGCGAAAATCCTGCGGCGAGAACAACAATCGCGCGAACATCAGGGCCAGATAGACGCCGACCAGCATGGTCAGCACGATGCCGATGTCGATCACCGCCGCCAGACCGCGGGTGACGATGCCGGCTGGGCGGTGCGGCGGATCCTCGCGGACGGTGCCGGTCACCGATCACCACCGGTGCCGGGATCCTGCACATCCGACTCGCCCCGGCCGAACAGTCGGCCGACGAAGCCCGCAACCGCGTCGTCCGCCTGCATGCCCTGACTGCGCGCACCGCGGACCGCCTCGGTCGACATCGACCCGGTCGACTCGCGGATGATCCGCGGCAGGTCGACGCCGTCGATCACGCTGTTGGACAGATCCACCAGATCGACCCGTTCGATCACCGCGTCCACGTCCACCTTCGCGGCGATCGCATCCACGTCCACCCGCGCCGCGATCGCATCCACGTCCACCCGGTCGATGATCCGGTCGATGTCGACGCGCGCGGCGACGTCGTCGACGTCGACCCGGTCCAGAATCGGCGCGATGTCCACCCGCGCCGCGATGGCGTCGACATCCACGCGGTCGACGATCCGTTCGATGTCGATGCCTTCCGCGATGGTGTCGAGGTCGACGTGGTCGCGGACGACGGCCGTGATGTCCACCTCCGCCAGCGCGGCCGCCACCACTCGGCGCACCACGACCCGCAGCACGCGGTCGGAGAGCTCGTCCGCCGCCCGCAGCGTCTCGGCGCCGCGCGACTCGAGCGCGGCCAGACCGGCCTCCAACCCGGGCACGCGGCGCGCGAGATCCAGCGTGGTGCCCGCCGCGAAGCGCAGAGCGTCGCCGAGGAATGCGACGGATCCGGCCGCGACGCGGACCGGATCGGGAGTTCGGTTGCCGTCCATACCGAACATCCAAGACCGATCGGGCGGAAAATGCACGCTCCCGGGTCCGACGCCGTCCGGAAGCGCCACCCCGGCACGACTCCCGCGGATATGCTGGCGTGAGCTTCATTCAGCCAGAAAGCAATTCAGGCCGATTCGGCCGGAGGTGCGCGATGAGAAGCTCTGGGGCGAGCGCCGGTGCACAGCACTGGTTCCTCCACTCGATCACTCTCGTCGGAGTGCTGGTGGTCTCCCTGCTCGGCGGGGCGCTCACCGCGCGGGCCGCTCCGTCGGGCGTCGCGTACGTGGCGGGGACGGTCCAGGTGAGCGACCGCGTCACCCGCATCTCGGTGTACTCGCCGTCGATGGACCGAGTGGTCTCGAGCGACGTCATCCATCCCGTCGGTGGCGGGCCGGCACCCACGTTCTACCTGCTCACGGGCATCACCGGCGGCGAGGACGGCGTCTCCTGGTACAACAACACCGACGTGACGCAGTTCTTCGCCGACAAGCACGTCAACGTGGTGCTGCCGGTGGGCGGCAAGTTCTCCATGTACACCGACTGGGCCGACGACGATCCGGTGCTGGGCCGCAACAAGTGGCAGACCTTCCTCACCCGGGAACTACCGACGGTGATCGATCGTCAGTTCGGTACCACCGGCGTCAACGCCCTCGGCGGGGTGTCGATGGCAGCGGGCCCGGTGCTCGACCTCGCGATCCAGGCACCCGACGTCTATCGCGCCGTCGGCTCGTACAGCGGGTGCGCGGGAACCAGCGACTTCAACGGGCAGGCGATGGTCCGCTCCATGGTCGAACTGCGTGGCGGCGGCAACGTCAACAACATGTGGGGTCCCGTCGGCGGGCCGCAGTGGATCGAGCACGACCCGGTGGTGCAGGCAGAAAGGTTGCGCGGCAAGGTGTTGTACCTGTCCGCCGCGTCCGGTATGCCCGGCGCCATCGACCGCCTCGACCCGCTGATCGCCATCCCGCAGGGCGTTGTGGGCGGTCTGCTGGAGTCGGTCACGATGCGCTGCACCCTGGTGATGGACGCCCGCCTGCGGTCGCTCGGGATCCCTGCGACCGTCGTCTACCGGGACGTGGGCAGCCACACCTGGGGTGTGTTCGAGGCCGAGATGCAGGACTCGTGGGCGGTGCTCGGACCGGCGATCGGGGCATGACGGATACTGGTGGTGTGAGTACCGACGAGCGGAACCCCGGTTGGACCTATCTCATGGACATGGACGGCGTGCTCGTCCACGAGGAACACATGATTCCCGGCGCCGACGCCTTCCTCGCCGAACTGCAGGAGGCGGGAACGCCGTTCATCGTCCTGACCAACAACTCGATCCGGACGCCGCGGGATCTGCGGGCACGCCTGCTGCGCAGCGGCCTGGACATCCCGGAGAAGTCGATCTGGACCTCCGCGCTGGCCACCGCGACGTTCCTGAAGAACCAGCGTCCCGGCGGAAGTGCTTACGTGGTGGGCGAATCCGGCCTCACGACGGCGCTGCACGAGATCGGCTACGTGCTCACCGACAACGACCCGGACTACGTGGTGCTCGGTGAGACCCGCACGTACTCGTTCGAGGCGATCACCACCGCGATCCGTCTCGTCGAGCGCGGCGCGCGGTTCATCGCCACCAACCCGGACGCCACCGGCCCGTCCCGCGACGGGTCGCTGCCGGCGACCGGTTCGGTCGCGGCCCTGATCACCCGCGCGACCGGCCGTGAGCCGTACTACGTGGGCAAGCCGAATCCACTGATGATGCGGTCGGCGCTGCGCGCGATCGGGGCGCACTCGGAGAACACGCTGATGATCGGCGACCGGATGGACACCGACGTCGTGTCCGGGCTCGAGGCCGGGCTGCAGACCATCCTGGTGCTCACCGGAATCTCCACCCGCGCAACCGTCGAGACGTTCCCGTACCGTCCGACACTCGTCCTCGAATCCGTGGCCGATCTGGTGGGGCGAACCGCGAACCCGTTCTGAAAGAGAATGTTTCACGCGATCGAGGCGTACGCGGCCTCGATCAGCCGGTACGCGCGACGGTCACCGGCGAAGTAGTCGCGCTTGAGGTTCGGCACGAACGCGACCGTCAGTCCGTGGTCGGGGTCGCCGAGGCCGACGGCCCCGCCCGCGCCCGGGTGACCGAACGCGGTGTCACGAGCCACCTCGGGTAGCTCGAAACTCTGCGCCGGACGCATGAAGCCGAGGCCGTACGCGCTGTCGGTGAGCAGCACCCGGTCCGGGCCGCGGACCCGTTCGCGCAGCGCGTCGTCCAGCGTCTCATGGCTCAACGACACGCCGTGCACGAGGTCGCGATAGAACCGGGCCAGCGCGCGGGCCGTCGTCACCATCCCGGCGGCCGGCCATCCGCCGCCGAGCACTGCCGGATCGTTGTACGACGCAACCGGATTCGTGGTGGCCCGGAAGATCGGCGAGCCGGGCTCGGCGTAGGCCGAGTCGATCCGTGTCTGCGTCGCGACGTCCGTCAGCGGCGACGACGGCTCCCCGCGGCGCGGGACGCTGATCCGGGCCGAGCGGGCGATCGTCCCCGCCGGCGCCCCGATCCACAGGTCGGTGCCGAACTCCTCGTGGACGAACTGTCCCACCGTCTTCCCGGTGTGCCGCCGGACCAGTTCGCCGACCAGCCACCCGAAGGTCAGGGCGTGGTAGCCGTGATCGGTGCCGGGTTCCCACTCCGGGGCCTGCCGTGCGAGCCGCTCCGCCATCGCCGCCGGCTCGGCCGCCTGTGCCACCGACACCTGTTCGTCGAACGCCGGCAGTCCGGCCTGGTGTGTGAGCAGATGTTCGACGGTGACGCCGCCCTTGCCGTTCTGCGCGAACTCCGGCCACCACTGCGCGACCGGCGCGTCCACCGTCACGTAACCGCGTTCGGTGAGCAGCAGCGCCGCCGCCGCGGTCACGGCCTTGGTGCAGGAGAACACCACGCACGGGGTGTCCCAGGCCCACGCCCGTCCGGTGCGCCGGTCCGCCACGCCGCCCCACAGGTCCACCACGGGTCGGCCGTCGGCGTAGACGGCGACCGCGGCACCCAGGTTCGTGCCGTCCGCGAAGCTGTCCTCGAAGACATCGCGGACAGCCGAGAACGCCGAATCACATTGACCCTGTACCGATGTCATGAACACCTCGAACCGGACACCCCCGCCGCGGCCCCACCTGACAGCCTAGGCCGCCGCCGACTCCCGCAGGAATGATTCGGCGTCAGCGCCCATTCCTCGAGCGCCGGCGCGGGTTCCCGTGCGCAGAGGCCCGGAGTGGGCGCTCAGCGCAGCGGTGTCGCCACGCCCGCAACCACCAGCACGACGCTCTCCGACTCACCCGCGACCGCCGAGTTCACCCGCCCCAGCAGGTCCCGGAACCGTCGACCCGCCGACGTCGGCGGCACCACACCGCTGCCCACCTCGTTGCTGACCACCACGACCGGCACCGTCACCGAACGCATCGCGTCCAGCAGATCGCTCACATCGGCATCCACCGCGGCCCAATCGCCACCCGTCCAGACGCCGTGGTGATCGAGGCGTCCGGTGAGCCAGGTGCCGAGGCAGTCCAGCAGGACGGGTTCGCGGGCGGACCGCAGCACCGCGGACGCGTCCGCCGTCTCGACGGTGGTCCACCCCGCCGGGCGTCGGGCCCGGTGCAGGGCGATCCGCTCCGCCCACTCCCGATCTCCCTCGTGCACCCCGCCGGTCGCCAGGTACGTGACCCGCGGATGCGCCGTCAGCAGCGCCTCGGCGTACGTGGACTTGCCGGCGCGGGCGCCGCCGAGGACGAGGGTGCGCCGGAGCCCCGGCGTCTCGGTCACCGTCTGCGCCCCTACGGTCACCGTCGCCCCGTCGTCCACCACCCGGGCACCCCACGGCGCCAGGCGCTCCGTCAGTTCCGGGGTGGGCGGGTTGTAGTGGCTCAGGTGCACGGCCACCACGTCGGTGGCGTCGGTGATCGCGCCGGATTCGCGCAGTGCGGCCAGCGTGCGCGGGAACGTCGTCAGGTCGTGGTGTCCGGCGCAGAGGTCGGTGCGGGTCCCGAAGGTCTCCTCGAGGAACACCGCGTCGTATCCCGCATCCTGGACGGCGTCCAGCGTCGACGATGGCAGCGGCCCGGTGTCGGTGGCCCACAGCATCCGCGCGCCCTCCGGGGCGGCGACGTCGTAGAGCACGCTGTCGCCGTCACGTATCGCGGTGTGTGCGGCCTCGAGCACGCGAATCGTGTAGCCGTCCAGGTCGATTCGGTCACCGGCGGCAACCGGGACGAACCGCACCGGGTCGTCGGGGCCCACCCAGTCGCGGCACAGGTCCAGCGCCTCGGGCGGCCCGATCACGTCGAGGGGTTCGTCCCGCCGCACCCACGCGCGGAACAGCAGCGCCGCCGGACCGACATGGTCGGGGTGCGCGTGGGTGAACAGGATGTGGCGGACGCCGGCGAGGGAACGTCCGGCGTGCACCGCGGCCCGCGGGATCTCCGGTCCGCAGTCGAGCAGGATCGTGCCGTCGACGAGGGCGGCCGTCTGACCGCGGATCTCGCCGCGCGCGGCGGCGGTGCGGCAGGACGCGCACACGCAGAAGGGGTTGGGCCACCCGTCGGCGCTGCCGGTGCCCAGCAGTACGACGTCGATGACCCAACCCCTCCCGTTCGCGCTCCGGCCGAATGTCACATGCGTTCAGTCGGACCGAACGTGTGTGACATTCGGCCACTACACAGCGAGCGTCAGCGCAGTGCCTGCGCCAGATCCTCCAGCAGATCCTCGGGATCCTCCAGGCCGACCGACAGGCGCACGACGCCGTCGGACAGGCCGATCGCGGCGCGCCCCTCCGGTCCCATCGCGCGGTGCGTGGTGGTGGCCGGGTTGGTGATGAGCGACTTGGAGTCACCGAGGTTGTTGGAGATGTCGATGACCTGCAGCTTGTTCAGCAGCTCGAAGGCACGCTTCTTCCCCTCGCCCTCGGCCGAGTCCAGCTCGAACGTGACGACCGTGCCGCCACCGCTCATCTGCGACTTCGCGAGCTCGTGCTGCGGGTGCGATTCGAGGTACGGGTACTTGACCCAACGGATCGCGTCCTCGGCCTCGAGGAACTGCGCGATACGCAGGGCGCTGTCCACCGAGTGGTTCACGCGCAGCGGCATCGTCTCGAGACCCTTGAGCAGGGTGTGCGCGTTGAACGGGCTCAGCGCCGGACCGGTGTGCCGGATCAGCTGCTGCACCGGGCCGTCGATGTAGTCCTTGGGACCCAGGATCGCGCCGCCGAGGACACGCCCCTGGCCGTCGATGTGCTTGGTGCCCGAGTACACGATCACGTCGGCGCCGAGATCCAGGCTGCGCTGCAGCAGCGGGGTCGCGAAGACGTTGTCGAGCACCACCTTGGCACCGGCGGCGTGCGCCATCTCCGACACCTTGCGGACGTCCACGAGGGTCTGCATCGGGTTGGACGGCGTCTCGAAGAACACGGCCGTGGTGGGCACCGACAGCGCCTGCTCCCACTGGTCGAGGTCCTCGCCGTCGACGAACACGGTCTCCACGCCCCAGCGGGGCAGGATCTCGTTGCACACCACGAAGCACGAGCCGAACAGGCTGCGTGCGGCCACCAGCCGGTCGCCCTTGCCGAGCAGCGCGGCCAGCGCGGTGAACACCGCGGACATGCCCGACGCGGTGGCGTAGCAGCCCTCGGCGCCGTCGAGCAGACGCAGCCGCTCCTCGAACATCTTCACGGTGGGGTTGCCGTAACGGGAGTACACGAAGTGGTCGACCTCGCCGGTGAACGCCTGCTCGGCCGCCTCGGCGGACTCGTAGACGAAGCCGGAGTTGAGGTAGATCGCCTCGGACGTCTCCTCGAAGCCGGACCGCATCGTGCCGCCGCGGACACCGAGGGTGGCCGGACGCACGGAGTCGGGCAACGTCTTGCGGAAGGACCCGCCCTGCGGGATGGCGCTCACGACTGCCTCCACGGCAGGCCCACGGCGCGCCAGCCGGTGGTGCCGCGACGGTTGTCGGACCCGAGCCCGCCCTCGAACCCGTCGAGCACGTTGTACGACGGTCCGATACCGACGGCGGTCGCGGCCTCGGCCGCACCGATGGAGCGTTGCCCGGAGCGACACAGGAAAATCACCGGACGCGCTGCTTCCGCGTCGGCGCCACCGACGATGCCCGCCTCGACCAACTGGTCGACGAAGGACTCGTTGCGCGCACCCGTGGGATAGCTCACCCATTCGATGAGCACGGTCCGGCGGTCGATCGACGACGTGTCGGGCAACCCGACGTATCGCCATTCGGCGTCGGTCCGCACATCCACGAGCACGGCTTCCGGATGCTCGCGCAGCAGCTCCCAGGCTTGCTGCGGCGTTATGTCACCTGCGTAGCTCACCGTCCCAGCTTTCCACAGTGCCCGGTGGGGCGTAGCACGCGGAGGGTCGAGAACGCGAGAACTGTGCAGGTGCGGCGGGTCAGTTACAGACGAGCCAGATGCCGTCGCCGTGGACGAACTGCCACGTCGAGGTGGCGGCGCCCTTGCCGTCGCCCGCGTCGATCCGAACGTCCGCGGTGGCGGCGGTGCCGTTCACGGCCGCATTGGTGACTTCTTCGATCTTGATCTCGCCCTCACGGCCGGCGATCGGGGAGCGTTCCTCGGCAAATCCCTGGCACACCATGTGGTCGATCGCGTCCGCATCGTCGTTGTTGCTCGCGCGGACGAAATCACTGACGGACGCGTTGATCCGATCGGCATCGGATCGACTCTCCTCGGCCGGTCGCAGCAGCGCGGAGACGATAATTCCGATCATCAAGATCGCCACTATTGACACGGCGAGAATGAAGGGCTTCGCCGTCGTGCGCGAGGGGTCGTCGAGGGGCTCCTGCTGATCGGTCATACCTGCGATTTTCCCCTGACTGCCCGGGTCCTCTCCAACCGGGTCGCGAACAGTCCAAGGCACAATCGCTGTTTGTGACCTCCCAAACAACGGCGTACTACCCGGGGGTAGAACACACCGGGAGTATCGGGTGCGGTCGCCGTGCGAGTTCTAGCATGAAGGCGGGGGACGGTGGGTTCGGGGGAATCCACCGCCCGCGACAGTCCGACAGCACCGCGTGTTAGGTAGGGCTTAGTTTAAGCTGGAGCTTCACACACGGCTGTCGCACAACCACCAGCACGTCCGTCCAATCGAAAAGGTAGTTCGCCTCAGATGACTGACCAGACTCGTCCACTGCGCGTGGCCATCGTCGGTGCCGGCCCGGCCGGAATCTATGCCGCCGATGCGCTCATGAAGTCCGACACCGAGGTGAGCATCGACCTGTTCGAGCGGATGCCGGCGCCCTTCGGCCTCATCCGATACGGCGTCGCGCCGGACCACCCGCGCATCAAGGGCATCATCACCGCCCTGCACAAGGTGCTGGACAAGGACGCTGTGCGTCTGCTGGGCAACATCGACTACGGCAACGACATCACCCTCGACGATCTGCGCCGCTACTACGACGCCGTGATCTTCTCGACCGGCGCCAACGCCGACCGCGCCCTGAACATCCCGGGCATCGACCTGGAGGGCAGCTACGGCGCCGCCGACTTCGTCTCCTGGTACGACGGCCACCCGGACGTCCCGCGCACGTGGCCGCTCGAGGCCGAGAAGGTTGCCGTGCTGGGCGTCGGCAACGTCGCGCTCGACATCGCCCGCGTCCTGGCGAAGACCGGCGATGAACTGCTGCCCACCGAGATCCCCGCGAACGTGTACGAGGGCCTCAAGAACAACAAGGCCGTCGAGGTCCACGTGTTCGGCCGTCGCGGCCCGGCGCAGGCCAAGTTCACGCCGCTCGAGCTGCGCGAGCTGGACCACTCCCCCACCATCGAGGTCATCGTCGACCCCGAGGACATCGACTACGACGAGGGCTCCGAGGCTGCGCGTCGCGGCTCCAAGCAGGTCGACATGGTCGCGAACACGCTGCAGGACTGGGCCATCCGTGACCAGGGCGATCGCCCGCACAAGCTGTTCCTGCACTTCTTCGAGTCGCCGCACGAGGTTCTCGGCGAGGACGGCAAGGTCGTCGGCCTGCGCACCGAGCGCACCGAACTGGACGGCACCGGAAACGTCCGCGGTACCGGCAAGTTCAACGACTGGGACGTCCAGGCCGTGTACCGCGCCGTCGGCTACCTGTCGCAGAACATCGCCAAGCTGCCGTTCGACGAGCAGGCCGGCACCGTCCCCAACGAGGCTGGGCGTGTCCTCGCGGACGACACTGCGGACGGCGCGTCACGCTTCATGGACGCCACCTACGTCACCGGCTGGATCAAGCGTGGCCCGGTCGGCCTGATCGGCCACACCAAGGGCGACGCGAACGAGACCATCGCATGCCTGCTCGAGGACTCCCCGAACTTCGCGGGTGCCGCCGAGCCGGGCGAGGACGCGATCATCGAGTTCCTCGAGGGCAAGGGTGTTCCTTACACCACGTGGCAGGGCTGGTACCGCCTCGACGCCCACGAGCGTTCCCTCGGTGAGCCCGAGGGCCGCGAACGCGTCAAGGTCGTCGAGCGCGAGGACATGCTGCGCGCCAGCGAGCCGCACAAGGCCTGACGCACTCCGTCACCCGGCTGAAGGGTCCCTTCACGCGCCGTCAGCGCGTGAAGGGCCCCTTCAGCTGTTTCGGGAGGCATGATGAACACGTGTTTGACGCGCACGTGCACATCATCGATCCGCGGTTCCCGCTGGTGGAGAACAACGGGTATCTGCCCGATCCGTTCACGATCGACGACTACCGCCGCCGCATGGCGGGCTTCGGCGTCGACGGTGGTGCGGTGGTGACCGCGTCGTACCAGGGCACGCTCGGTGGGCCTGGCCTGCTGGCCGCGCTCGAGGAACTCGGCGAGGGCTGGGTGGGCGTCACGCACCTCGACCCCGACGCCACCGACGACGACATCCTCGCGCTCGACCGCGCCGGGGTCCGCGGGGTGCGCTTCAATCTGCGGCGCAGCGCCACCGACGTCCAGGTCCTCACGACGCAGGCCCTGCGGGCGTACGAACTGGTGGGCTGGCACGCCGAGTTCTACGTGGACGCGACGCTGCTGCTGTCGCTCGAACCGGTGTTCGCGAAGCTGCCCGCAGTCAGCATCGACCACCTGGGTATGTCGACGCGCGGGCTGCGGTACCTGCTCAACCTCGTCGACCGGGGCGCCAAGGTGAAGGCCACCGGCTTCGGACGGACCTCGATCGACGACGTCGGCAGCGTCATCCGGCAGATCCACGCCGTCAACCCGAAGGCCCTCATGTTCGGCACCGACCTGCCCGGCACCCGTGCCCGCCGCGCGTTCGAGGCCGCCGACGTCGACGTCATCGCCGACGCCGTCGGGGACGACCTCGAGGCCGTCCTCGGCGGCAACGCGCGCGAGTGGTACCGCTGCGGCTGAGCTGCGACGATGACCAATCGTGGGCACGACGACGACTGGTTCTTCCGGACGTCCTCATAACGCGAACAGGGCGCTCGCGGCGTCCATCGCGAGCAGAAAGCCCGCGATTCCCAACGCCCAACCCACGGCGCTGTCCGCGTTGCGAGTGAAGAAGTCGTCGATCCGGTGCAGGACGCCGTCGGCGCGCTGCCCGACCAATATCCGCAGCCCCAGCAGGGTCACGGCCGGGACGATCATCACCAGACAGTAGGCGGCCAGCAGCGGGATCGACAGAGCAGCGGGCGCTCCCACGGAGACGATCAGCGCGATGGCCGCGAGGTAGGGGATCATCGTGACCAGCTCCAGCGTTCCCGCCGAGAGGGCCAGTGTGGTGACACCACCCGACCCGCCCGCCGAGAGGGCCCGATCGCGCCAACGGATGACCCGACTCGACTCGCCACGTTCGCGGCGCTTCTTCGAGTCGAAGCGGAAGCTCAGCACGAACAATGCCGCGCCGACGGCCAACTGGACCGCCTTTGCCGCAGGCGAATCCAACATCCGGCCTCCGACGTCGAGGCCCATCCGCGCCGCGGTAAGGAGGGCCGCGCCGATGACGAGGTAGAACCCGGCGATGACGATCAGGTAGCGGACGATGCGACCGACGGGTGGGCGCCCGGGCGCGAGTAGCATCCACACCGGCAGTACCAGCGTTCCGATGCTCGTACTGTCCACGAGCGCAAGGCCTGCCAGCGACGCCAGCAGCACCACGTTCACGTCAACGGCCACTGGTGTCGGTCCTACGCGCGCTGACGACGTCGATCACCCCGACCAAACCAAGCACGACGCCGAGCGGTCCACCGCGGAACCAGAAGAACTCGGCGTCGCGCGCGAACAGCCACAACGCGGCCCCGACGACGATCAGGAGCACTCCGAACACTGCCGCAAGTCGTATCTGCATGCCACGAATCCTGCAGGAGCCCTGGAGCCGACACATCGGCCTCCGGGCGGCCGCGACGTCATCACTTGGTATGACGGGTCCGGCGTCCCGCTGTGCTGTGATGGAGCGATGGCGCACCCATCGACACCGCCGCGTGGTGGCCTGTGGACGCGTCGGCACACGGGGACCGACCGTTCCCGCCGCCGAGAGGACCTCCTGATCGCGGGCGGGATGCTCGTCATCGGGTTGGTCCTGTATGCCGTCGGCGCATTTCAACTCGGCACCGGGCCGAGCTCCACCCCCGCCGGTGTTCGGGTCGCGCTGCTCGTCGCGATCGCCGCTGCGGACACCTTCCGCAGCACGTACCCGGCCGCCGCCCTGACCGTGGGGGCGGTCCTGACCGCCATCGACCTCGCACTGGGACCCACCGTCCCCGTGTGGCTGGTTCTCTCCGATCTCGTCTACGCCGCGGTGTTGTACGGGCGGCCCCGAGTCAGCCGGGCGGTCTGCTACTCCACCGGGGCGGCGGTCGTCGTTCTCACTGCTGCCGCCTACGTCGGATGGCAGGACGGCCGCGCAGCCGCGGCGGCGGGGATCGTCCTCGCACTGTTCTTCACGACGCCCGTGTGGTGGGCGCTCGCGATCCGTCGTCACCAGGAGGTCGCGGCCGCCGAACGGGCACGGGCAGAGTCGATGCGGGCCCTCGCGGAGGCGGACCGGGCGGCCGCGGTCGCCCACGAACGGAATCGCATGGCTCGGGATCTGCACGACGTGATCGCGAGTCACCTGTCGGCGATCGCGATTCAATCGGAGGCCGCGCTGTCTCGAGGGACGACCGGGACCGATCCAACTCTCGACAACGTCCTGACCGCCATCCGGGCGGGGAGCGTCGCCGCGCTTGACGAGATGCGCTCGATGATCGATCTACTCCGCGCCGAGAGCGATCCGGATGATCCTGGCGCCCCGCTACGCCTGAGCGACCTCGACATGCTGATCGTCGGTGCGCGCGCGGCCGGAAGCGCCGTGGAAGCCAGCGTCGCGACGAATCCCGATACGTTGACCAGCGTCGTGGACCACGCCACGTACCGAATAGCGCAAGAATCGATCACCAATGCGGTCAAACATGCTCCCCGTCAGAAGATCTCGATCACGATCCAGCAGGATGCCGATGCCGTTCGGCTGCGCGTGCACAACCCGATACCACGCGGCCCGGGCGACGAGCCCTCCGCTGCGTCCGGAGGACAGGGACTGCGCAACATGACAGAACGCGCCCAGTTGCTGGGTGGCCGACTCCACGCCGGCGCGACACAGGACTGCTGGATCGTCGATTCGGTGCTGCCGCTCGAGTCACGAGGAGCGTCCGAATGAACGAGCGCGATGGACTGCCGATCCGCGTGGTGCTGGCAGACGATCACGCGGCCATCCGCGCGGGACTCGCGATGATCCTCGATGGACAACCGGACATCGACGTGGTGGCCGAGGCGGATTCGGGTACATCGGCGGTGACCCTCGCCCGCACCCATCGCCCGGACGTCGTCCTGATGGACGTGCGGATGCCCGGCACGGACGGCATCACGGCCACGCGTGCGATTACCGACACCACCGACAGTCGGGTGGTCGTACTCACCACGTTCGACCTCGACGAGTACGTGTTCGGGGCGCTGCGCGCCGGCGCGTCGGGGTTCCTCGTGAAAACCGCGACTGCGGATGAACTGACCGCTGCGGTGCGCACGGTCGCGGCCGGAGAGTCCGTGCTGGCTCCGCGTGCTGCGTCCGCGTTGATCGACCAGTTCGTTCGAGTCCCCGCACGCCGCACCCCACCGACGGCACTCGCCGACCTGACCGACCGGGAGCTCGAGGTGCTGCGACTGCTGGGGCAGGGCCTGTCCAACGCCGGGTTATCCCGGGAACTGGGGGTGGGAGCTCCCACGATCAAGACGCACGTGTCGCGGGTACTCTGCAAGCTCGGATTGGCGTCGCGGGTCCAGGCCGCGTTGCTCGCCCGCGAACTCGACTTGTGACTGGCCCGACCGGGCGGTCAGACGAACAGCACCGCGCCCAGCCACAGGCCTACCGCGAGGAGCGCGCCGAACAGTTCGACCAGGATCGACAGTCCGACGGCCTTGGTGGCGTGCACGGTCGAGCCCCACGCGTCGCGGTGCGTGCGGTGCCGGGCCGCCTCGGCCGCGTACGTGCCGAGCAGGAACCCGAGCAGCAGTCCCACCACCGGCACCACGAAGAAGCCGACGATCCCGACCAACCCGCCGAACATCACCGAGCGGTTGGGGACGCCGGCGTCGCGCATCCGGCGTCCGGGCCACGTGTACTTGATGATCCCCGCGCCCACCATCAGCGCGGCCCCGGCCACGAAGACGCCCCACCCGGCAGCGCTGGCGTCGACGATCGCCCACACCAGCAGCGCACCGGCGATCAGCAGCGTGCCGGGCAGGATCGGCACCACGACGCCGACCAACCCGACGAGCATCACCAGGCCGAGCAGAACCTCGACCCCGGCGCTCACGTCACTCCGGCACGACGACGCGCACCCGGGACGCCGCCTCGCGGGCCCGTTCGCGGGCCGTCTCGACATCCGGCCCGGTGGACACCGCGACGCCCATGCGACGACGCGCGAACGCCTCGGGCTTGCCGAACAGGCGCAGATCGGTCTCCGGCACCGCCAGGGCGTCGGCGACGCCTTCGAACGCGACACCGACCGACTCGACGCCGCCGTAGATCACCGCGGACGCGCCGGGGGCAGCCAACGTCGTGTCGACGGGCAGGCCGAGGATCGCGCGGGCGTGCAACTCGAACTCCGAGAACCGCTGCGAGCGCAGCGTCACCAGTCCGGTGTCGTGCGGGCGGGGGCTCACCTCGGAGAAGTAGACGGCGTCGCCCTTGACGAACAGTTCGACGCCGAAGATGCCACGTCCGCCCAGCGCGGTGGTCACCTTCTCCGCGACGTCACGTGCAGCGGCGAGCGCGGCTGGGGTCATCGCCTGCGGCTGCCACGACTCGATGTAGTCGCCGGCGTCCTGCAGGTGGCCGATCGGCTCGCAGAAGTGCGTGCCGTCCACGGCGCGGACGGTGAGCTGGGTGATCTCGTAGTCGAAGTCGACGAAGCCCTCGACGATCACCCGCCCCTTGTTGACCCGTCCGCCGGAAAGCGCGTATTCCCAAGAGCTTTCGAGATCGTCCGCACTGCGCGCGACGGACTGCCCCTTGCCGGACGACGACATCACCGGCTTGATGACGCACGGGAACCCGATCTGCTCGGCGGCGGCACGCACCTCGTCCAGCGAATCGGCGAACGCGTACGGCGACGTCGGCAGGCCCAGCTCCTCGGCGGCGAGACGGCGGATGCCTTCCCGGTTCATCGTCAGCTGCGTCGCCCGCGCGGTGGGGATGACGACGGCCAGTCCGCGCTCCTCCACCTCGGCGAGGGCCTCGGTGGCGATGGCCTCGATCTCGGGCACCACGAAGTGCGGGCGCTCGTCCTCGATGACGCGCAGCAGTTGTTCGCGGTCGCCCATGTCGACGGTGTGCGCGCGGTGCGCCACCTGGTGACCGGGGGCGTCGGCGTAGCGATCGACGGCGATCACCTCGACGCCCAGGCGCTGCAGGGCGATGATCACCTCCTTGCCGAGTTCGCCGGAGCCCAGCAGCATCACGCGGGTGGCGCTCGGGCTCAGCGGGGTACCGATCCGGGTGGGAATGTCAGCGGAAGTGTCGGGACGCATGCGTCGGACTATATGCGGTTGCCGCAGGTCATACTGTCGCGATGGAACTCGGCCTCGACACCCGCCTGACACTGCTCGCGGCGGGGCTCATCTTCCTGCTGGCCCTGCTCCTCGGGGTGTGGAAGTACCACCAGATGCACACGTCGCCGAATCATCTCGCGCACCCGTACGTCGACATCGCGCACCGCTCGGCGCTCCTGTACTCGTTTGCGACGCTTCTCGTTTCGGCGTTCGTCGAGCTCAGCGGCTGGCCGACGGCGGCGAATGCGACGTGCGCGGGGATCCTGGTGTTCTTCTTCGTCGCGGCCATCGGCAGCTACATCGTGCACGGCGCCCGCCGCGACACCACCAACCAGTTCGAGCGCCCCGACGCGGCACTGCGTGTGGCGATGATCGCACTGGTCGTCGGCGAGATCGGCGCGTTCGCGGTGCTGCTCGCCGGGTTCGTCTCGGCGCAGATCCTCTAGCCGCGCGCCTCCACGCGGGCCAGGAAGTCCAGCACCGCGGCGTTGAACAGATCGGGTCGCTCCTCGGCGGACGCGTGGCCCGCGCCGGGGAGGACCACCAGTTCGGCACCCGGGATCGAGCGCGTGATCAGGTCGGTGTGGCGCCGGGGGATCACGTCGCGCTCCCCCACGATCACCAGCGTCGGAACGTCGATCGCGGCGAGCGCGGCCGGCGCGATGTGGGGATGCCGCACCATCAGGCCCAGCATTTCGCGTCTCCGCGCGAGGCCTCGCGACAGCGGCGCCACCAGACCGCCGAGCATCCAGGCCGCCGTCGCGGGAATCCGGAACATCGGCCCCAGTCCGGCCGGATCGAGGTTGGCGGCGTTGACGATCAGCGATCGCACCCGCGCCGGGTGCCGCAGCGCGAGCGTGAGGGCGGTGTTGCCGCCGTCGCTGTAGCCCAGGACGTGCGCACTCTCGACACCGGTCGCGTCGAGGACCGCGCACACGTCGTCGGCGAAGCGCTCGAAGTCCAGTGGGCCGTCGCCCCGGGTCGATTCACCGTGCGCGCGGGTGTCGAGCGCGAGCACACGGTAGGTCGCGGCGAACGCGGGAACCTGCCCGGCGAAATAGCCGAGGTTCTCGCTGTTGCCGTGCAACAGCACCAGTGGCTCGCCGTCTCCGTGCACCTCGTAGTGCAGCCGCGCACCCGCGGCCAGGGCGAATCCCACCGGATCAGGCCGGCGGCTGGTGGATCGAGAGCACGTTGGCGTGCGGATCGTGGAACCACGCGACCCGGGTGCCGTCGGGCGCCGTCCACGCGTCGTGCTCGTCCTGGTCCATCCCCTGGTAGCGCAGGAAGTCGACGCCTCTGGCCCGCAGGTCGTCGACCGTCGCCGACAGATCCTTCGTGCGCCACCCCAACACTGTGTACCCGGTGTCGGCCTTCGACTGGACGAGGGTGATGCGCAGTTCGGTGCCGCCACCGCCGTCGACGACGAGCGCGAACGGCGTGCGCTCGGTGACGGCCAGGCCCAGCGTGTCGACGTAGAACATCGACGAGACGTCCAGGTCGGTGCTGGCCAGGAACGCGACGAGTTCTCCGGGGAAGGCCATGCCATCCACTGTGCGCCCCGATCAGTGCCGGAGACAAGTGGCCGGTTTCCCGTGACCCGCGACACAAAGTCGCATCCGCAGGGGTTACCGTCACAGGAAATGAGGTCGACCATCCAGAAAGAGGTATGCCGTGACTGCTGCAGGGACCGAGCGTAAGGGCCCGCTGACCGGGATCCGCGTCGTCGAGTTCGCCGGAATCGGACCGGGTCCGCACGCCGCGACACTGCTGGCCGATCTGGGTGCGGACGTGGTGCGCGTGCAGCGTGCCGGGCAGATCCCGCCCGAGGGCACGGTCGGGGATCAGACCGCGCGCAACCGCCGGGTCGTCGAGGCCGACCTGAAGAACCCCACCGACGTCGAGAAGGTCCTCGACTTGCTCGGTCGCGCCGACATCCTGATCGAGGGCTTCCGCCCCGGCGTGATGGAACGCATGGGTCTCGGTCCCGACGTGGTGCTCGCGCGCTGCCCCCGCGTCGTCTACGGCCGCATGACCGGCTGGGGGCAGGACGGACCGCTCGCCCACTCCGCGGGTCACGACATCAACTACATCTCGCTGACCGGCGTCCTGCATGCGATCGGCCGCAAGGGCGAGCGTCCGGTGCCGCCGCTGAACATGGTGGGCGACTTCGGCGGTGGCTCGATGTTCCTGCTGTTCGGCATCCTCGCGGCGATCATCGAGCGGCAGACCTCGGGCAAGGGCCAGGTCGTCGATGCCGCGATGGTCGACGGCACGCTCGCGCTGTCGCACATCATCTGGAACTTCCGCCGCATCGGCATGTGGTCGGACGAGCGTGGCATGAACATGCTCGACGGTGGCGCCCCGTACTACGACACCTACGAGACCTCCGACGGCAAGTACATGGCCGTCGGCGCGATCGAGCCGCAGTTCTATGCCGTGCTGTTGAAGGGCCTCGAACTGGATCCCGCGGAGCTGCCGGGCCAGAACGACGCCGCCCGCTGGCCCGAACTGCGCCAGATCCTCACCGACCGGTTCCTGTCGAAGTCCCGCGACGAATGGACCAAGATCTTCGACGGCACCGACGCCTGCACCACCCCGGTGCTCACGTTCGCCGAGGCCCCGCAGGATCCGCACGTCGCGGCTCGCGGCGGGATCATCGAGATCGAGGGCGTGCCGCAGCACGCCCCGGCGCCGCGCTTCTCGCGCACGCCCAACCGCACGCCCGAGCCGCCCGCCCACAGCGCGACCGACGTCGACACGCTCTGGCGCTGAGCCGCTCCACGGCAGTCTGCACGCGACGCTCGGCGGGGAGGCCCCAGCCGAGCGTCGCCGTCAGTGCCCGGCGAGGAACTCCACGATCCGGGCGTTGACCGCCGCCGGCTGCTCGAGTTGGAGGAAGTGGCCCGCCCCTTCGATCACGTGGGTCTCGCTGCCCGGCGGGAGTCCGGGCCCCACCAGCACGGCGAGCCGCGGATCGAGGCAGCCGTCGCCGCCGCCGTGGAGATACAGCGTCGGGACCGCCGGCAGCCGCATCTCGGCTCCGGCCCAGCGCCGGTAACGCGCGGGCGGACGCGGGAACGGCCGGAGCAAGTTCCGGTAGTAGCCGAATACAGCACGGCGGTGCGCCGAATCGGCGATCGCCTCCAGCACGGCCGGCAGGTCCTCACCGGCGTCGTACCCGGGTGACCAGTCGGCCCACAGCCGGCGAACCAGCCGTTCCGCGTGGCGTTCGGGCAGCAGCGGGAGCTGGTTGAACAGGACGTACCAACTGTTGCGCAGCTGCCGGGGCAGCACGCGGACCGCCGCCGGCGTCCGCAGGGCCGCGAACGGCGGGACCGAGAGCGACGCCACCGCGACGAACGGGTTCTCGGCGTGGGCGGCCAGAGCGTTCGCAGTGGTGGCGCCCCAGTCGTGTCCCACCAGCACGGCGTCGGACCCGCCGCCCAGTCGTGCGTGGATCGCGACGGCGTCGTCCATCAGTGCGGCGACATGACCGCTGTGGTCCTCCGGCACCGCCGACGGTGCGTACCCGCGGGTGAACGGCGCGACCACTCGCCAGCCCTCGTCCGCCAGCGCGGGCCCCAGGTGCCGCCAGGTGTGCGCGGTGTCCGGGAAGCCGTGCAGCAGCACTGCCAGCCGGCCGGTCTCCGGTCCCCAGGTCAGGGCTTGAAGGCGTACCGCATCGAGGTCGAGGGTGATCTCACGCATGCGGATCATCCTGGCGGAAGACGGACGCACCGAGCGGGTGATCCGCCGTTACGGGTGCGGCGACTCGTTCACACCACCAGCGCGGGCTCGGCGGGCTCGCGCGCCACGCCGAGCGCGTCGTAGGCCGCCGCGACGCCGGCCACCGCGCGCCGGAGTTCGTCGACCGGTCGCGCGTAAGGCAGCCGGACGAACCGTTCGAACGCGCCCTCTACACCGAAACGCGTTCCGGCCGCCAGGATCACACCATGGCTCGGCGCGGTCGCGGCCAGCGCCGTCGATACCGGTTCGGGCATCCGCAGCCACAGCGACATCCCCCCGGTGCCGACCGTGGGAACCCAGTCCGGTAGGCGGGCCGACAGCTCGTCGAGCAGTGCGGCGCGCTGTGTGCGCAACTGTTCCCGGCGGACCTCGATCGGGGCGTCGCCCCGTTGGAGCAGGCGCACGGCGGCCAACTGGTCCATGACCGGGGTTCCCAGATCCAGCGCAGACCGCGAACCCACCAGGCGCGTGATGAGTTCCGGATTGGCCCGGATCCAGCCGACCCGCAATCCGCCCCAGTGCGATTTGGAGACGGAGCCGACCGTCACGACGTCGGAGTCCCCGGCGCCGCGCGCGAACGACGCGACCGGGGGTGGCGGTGGCGCATCCAGCCAGACGTCGACCATCGTCTCGTCGACGACGAGGGTCATCCGGGTCTCGTGGGCGATCCGGGCCAGTTCGGCCCGGCCCGGCGCGTCCAGACACAGGCCTGTCGGATTGTGGAAGTCCGGCAGCAGGTACGCCATCCGGGCGGCGGTCTGCCGTGCGGCGCTTCGGATCCCGCCCAGATCCCAGGCGCGGGCCGCACCTCCCTCCGGTCGCACCGGCACCGGAACCGGGCGTGCACCCACCCGCCGGATCGCCTCGAGCGCATTGGGGTACGTCGGATGGTCGACCAGCACCCGCTCCCCCGGAGCGGTGAGGACGCCCAGCAGGAGCCGCAGGGCGTGCTGGGCACCCGAGGTGATCATGATCTGTGAGACGTCGGTGTCGAGGCCCCGGGCGCGGTAGCGTGCCGCGACCGCCTCCCGCAGCACCGTTATCCCCACCGGCTCCATGCCGTGGGTCTCGAGGAACGGCGGAAGAGACTGCAGCGCAGCGCTGTAAGCCTCACTGATCTCCTCCGCCGGAGCCACCATGGCGGCGTAGCTGAGGTCCACCCCGACACCCTCGGGCACCGGCAGATGGGCGTGGACCCTCCTCCGGTCCGAGTCGACGGCGGCCGGCAGGGTCACGGTGCTGCGCGATCCCTGCCGGCTCACCAGATAGCCCTCGTCGCGCAGCACCGCGTACGCCGTGGTGATCGTCGTGCGACTCACGTTCAACTCCGACGCGAATTCACGTTCGCTCGGCAGCGCCGTCCCCAACGGAACGCGACCGTCGTGCACGAGCAGTCGGATGCCGTCGGCCAGGGCCCGGTACGCGGGGCGCGACGTGCGCCGTCCGGACTCGTCCTGCCAGGCGCCGAGGTCGCGCGCCACCGCCCGGGCACCGAGTGCATGCATCATCATGCGGTCCAGTATTCGCATACTGGCCGTTCATTTCAACGCCACTTCTTCCCAGAATCGTGCTCATGAGCACTCTGATCACCTTCCTCTGCATCGCTGCCCTGGCCGCGTTCGTCTACCGGTACGCGCCCGGGGAGCACGAGAGGGGCCCGTTTCGGCCCGAACAGTTTCGCCC
Source organism: Rhodococcus sp. AG1013 (assembly GCF_003350365.1). Taxonomy (NCBI): domain Bacteria; kingdom Bacillati; phylum Actinomycetota; class Actinomycetes; order Mycobacteriales; family Nocardiaceae; genus Rhodococcus; species Rhodococcus sp. AG1013. Next base: position 178,408 of record NZ_QQAT01000008.1, on the reverse strand, counting down.
CGCAGCACCTTTGGCAGGCATCCTCGACACCGCCGAAGCTCGGCGACCCGACGAACCGCGCCCCGAGCCCTCCTCCAGCATCGATCAGTCCAGTATTTCGAGACTGGACTGATCGGGCCGAGGCCCGACCGACTCGACACGTCGGTAGCCACACCAGTACCGATCAATCAGGCCACTCACCCCGATTCCCTGAAACCACGTTTCCGGTGGCACCGTTCGGTTCTCGATCAACGGCACTCCGGCACCATCACCGCCACGACGCCGGACGTGGCGACCACAGTGGCGGTCACCGTGCCCAGCACGCTCACCGAGACGGGAGTGAAGGCATCGCTCAGCGCCGCCGTGTCCTTGGCTGCGGGCGGGATTCTTCCGGTCACGGTCGGCACCGTCCTCGGATCGCTCGAGCTGCCGTCGTTCGGCTCGCTGCAATGGCCCTTCGGTTCCTGACCCACCCTGGTGGGGACAGCGGCGGGTGGGTCGGGACGGCCCACCCGCCGTCCCGATATCGTGGCCAGGTGAGCGAGACCGGAACCGAAACCCTGCTGGACGGCCTGCGCGATGTTCTGGTGGGGCGGCTCTCCGACATCGGACGCCGGTTCTCGACGCTGCTCACCGAGACGGTTCCCCACACGGCCCTGGTGATCTTCACGCGCGAGTGCACGGGCCGTCCCCGCAAGATTGCCGGCGACCCGAACATCGTCGATCGGGTGACGATCGCCGAATTGGATTCCCTGCGAGCCGATCTCGAACACGGTCAGATCCACCGCGGCCGCGCAACCATCGCGGGGAGCTCCCGCGACGTGTACGCGATCCTCGACCACACCGACACCCTGCTGGTCGTGGTTCCGCGCGGCCCGCTGTCCCGGACGGTGCCACTCGAGTCCGTCCGAGCCATGTTCGGGCTGGTCGCGACCGGTATCCAGTTGCAGGTGCAGGGCGCCAGCCCCGCCTACCTCGCCGAGTCCCGGGCGGCCTCCGCCGAGCGGGCCCGCACCATCGCCGAACTCACCGAGGTGCACGCGACCACGCTCGAGACGCTGCTCTCGACGCTGCGGTCCAACGACCTCGACGACACCCGCGCCCGCGCGGCGGCGCGCGAAACGGCGTCGGCGGCCCTGATCGGTCTGCGGACCTCGGTGGACACGCACCGGGAGTTCGCCGAGGAATCCGTCGTCACCGCGTTCGCCCGCCTCCGCGGTGAACTGCGCGGACTACTGCGCCACCGGAACCTCGACCTGGACCTGGTGGAGCCGCCGGTGGCCGGATGCGCCGTCCCCGGCGAGGTGGCCCACGCGGCCCGCGCCGTCGTCCGCGGCGCGGTACTCGCGTTGTCCGCGCAGGGAGACGTCGGCCGGATCCGGGTCGCCTGGACCTGCCCGGAGACCGAACTGGTGGTGGACATCCGCGACGACGGCCACGGCCTGGCCGACATCGCAGACCTGGACAGGCAACTGCGTCCCCGCGTCGAAACCCTGGGCGGGACCGTGGAGATCGAGTCGACGCCCGGCTGGGGTTCGCGGGTGGTCGCGGCACTGCCGCTGCACGCGCCGACGGCACCCACCGCGCACCATGCGCTCACCGACCTCGGCCCCCGCGAACTCGAGGTACTGGGGCACCTGGTGGCGGGACGTCGCAACCGGGTCATCGCCGATCGGCTCGGCGTCAGCGAGAGCACGGTGAAGTTCCACGTCGCGGGCGTTCTGCGCAAGCTCGACGTCGCAACCAGGGCCGAGGCCGCCGCCCTCGGTGGCGAGGCCGGTATTCGGCCGATCCCCTGACCGACCTGACCGTTCGGCCAGGTTCACCCCTCCGCTCGACCAGTCCCGGGGCCGCCCGCTCATGGCTAGCCTCGTAGTGGGATGCGCACCCCACCATGTGTGCGCCCGTGTTCACGTCGACCGAATGGAGTGGAGAAACCATGCCGCAGCAGGTACGGGGCGTCATCGCCCGCTCGAAGGATGCGCCCGTCGAACTCGTGAACATCACGATTCCGGATCCCGGACCGGGCGAGGCCGTCGTCGCGATCGCGGCGTGCGGCGTGTGCCACACCGACCTCACCTACCGTGACGGCGGCATCAACGACGAGTTCCCGTTCCTCCTCGGACACGAGGCGGCGGGCATCGTCGAGGCCGTCGGCGAGGGTGTCGACACCGTCGAGGTCGGCGACTTCGTCGTACTCAACTGGCGTGCGGTGTGCGGAAAGTGCCGTGCCTGCAAGCGCGGTCGCCCGCAGTACTGTTTCGACACGCACAACGCCAAGCAGAAGATGACCCTCGAGGACGGCACCGAACTGACGCCGGCCCTGGGCATCGGTGCGTTCGCCGACAAGACCCTCGTCCATGCCGGGCAGTGCACCAAGGTCGATCCCACCGCCGATCCGGCCGTCGTCGGCCTGCTCGGCTGCGGCGTCATGGCCGGCATGGGTGCCGCCATGAACACCGGCAACGTCACCCGCGGCGACTCGGTGGCCGTGATCGGCTGCGGCGGCGTCGGCGACGCCGCGATCATGGGGTCGCGTCTGGCCGGCGCGAACAAGATCATCGCGATCGACCGTGATGCCAAGAAGCTCGAGTGGGCCGTCGAACTCGGCGCCACCCACACCGTCGACGTGTCGAAGGTCGACGACGTCGTCGAGGCGATCCAGGAACTCACCGACGGCTTCGGCACCGACGTCGTGGTCGACGCCGTCGGCCGCCCCGAGACCTGGAAGCAGGCGTTCTACGCGCGCGATCTCGCCGGCACCGTCGTCCTCGTCGGCGTGCCCACCCCGGACATGACGCTCGAGATGCCGCTGGTCGACTTCTTCTCGCGCGGCGGCTCGCTCAAGTCGTCGTGGTACGGCGACTGCCTGCCCGAGCGCGACTTCCCGATGCTCGTCGACCTGTACCAGCAGGGTCGCCTGCCGCTCGAGAAGTTCGTGACCGAGCGGATCAAGCTCGAGGACGTCGAGCAGGCGTTCGAGACGATGCACCGCGGCGAGGTGCTGCGCTCGGTGGTGGTCCTGTGAGCGGCGCGTTGCGCGTCGACCGCGTCGTCACGTCGGGAACGTTCGAACTCGACGGCGGCACCTGGGATGTCGACAACAACATCTGGCTCGTCGGTGACGACGACGAGGTGGTGGTGATCGACGCCGCGCACACCGCGCAGCCGATCATCGACGCCGTCGGCGGCCGCAAGGTGGTCGGGATCGTGTGCACGCACGGTCACAACGACCACGTCACCGTCGCACCGGAGCTGGCCGAGAAGCTGGACGCGCCGATCCTGCTGAACCCGGCCGACGACGTCCTGTGGCAGATGACCCACCCGGGTGTCCGACACCAGGCGCTCGAGGACGGTCAGCGGATCGCCGTGGCGGGCACCGAAATCCAGGCCATCCACACCCCGGGCCACTCTCCCGGCTCGACGTGCCTGTACCTGCCCGAGGCCGGCGAGCTGTTCTCCGGCGACACCCTGTTCTCCGGGGGTCCGGGCGCCACCGGCCGCTCGTTCTCGGACTTCCCGACGATCATCGGGTCGATCCGCGACAAGCTGTTCGCGCTGCCCGCCGAGACCCGCGTGCACACCGGGCACGGCGACGGCACCACCCTCGGCACCGAGTCGCCGCACCTCGAGGAGTGGATCGCGCGGGGCAACTGACCGCCCCTCGCGTGACCGAATGTCACATACGTTCAGTCCAACTGAACGTATGTGACATTCTGCTATCCGGGGGGAGCCGGTGTCAGCGCACCGACGCGAAAACTCCTCGGCCGCCGTCCCATTCGCCCTGCAGGACCGGCCCGCCCGGCTCGACATCGAGCGGGCGGTGGTGCACCACGACGGTGGTCCCACCCGCACTGATCACGGTGTCCGGGCCGTCCGCGGCGACGCCGACACCGGTGACGGTGGGCGTCGGGGCGCCGGTCACACCGCTGCCCGACGCGTAGGCGGTGTTGTCGATCAGCCTCGGCTCGGAGCCCTCGACCTCGACGTACTGTTCCACCTCACGGCCACCGCCGTAGATCGTCGCGAGTAACTGCTGCACGTAGACGGGGTCGGTGGTGGCGTCGTACACGTAGCGGTGCCCGAGCACCGAGTGCTCCATCTCGCCCGCCAACCGTGCCCCCGCGAGCGGCGCCGAGCGGTAGGTCAGGGGCACCTGGTAGATCGTGCCGTCGGCGTCGCGCACCAGGTGCGTCTCGATGCCGACCTCGCCGGCGGGATCGTCGAAGCGGTACGCACCGACCGGCGTGAGCGTGGGCGTCCCGCCCGAGTAGTAGGGCGCCGCCGGCATCCAGGCTGCGATCAGTTCGGGCTTGGAGGGCGACAGCTGTGCGGCATGCAGGATGGCCATGTGGCCGATCGTAACCGCCGCCCCTGGCTGAAGGGTCCGTTCGTGCGCGCGCAGCGTACGAACGGTCCCTTCAGCTCCCGAATCGGACGCCGTAGCGGGCCAGCCAGTCGATGCCGGGCTGCCGGATCCGGGGGATGCCCTTGTACTCGGCCATGTCGTCGGGCAGCTCGGACAGGACGGCGTGCACCCGCTGCGCCCACTCGGGGACCAGCACGATGTCGGTGAACGGCAGCATGTGGGTGCGGACCAGGAACATGATCGCGCCCGAGGCGCCGAGGCGGATCAGGTGCTGCACCTCCACCCGCAGGTGCAGCCGCTCCCCCACCTCTGCGAGCGGACCGTCCGCGAGCGTCCGCCGGTCCCGCCCCCACTCCGGGTACGTCTCGGTGGAGGTGTCGAGCCGGCCGTCGACCGTGAGCGTCCAGTTGGTCCGCCGGAACTGCTGTCCCGTCTCGAGCCGCATCAGGAAGCTCTGCGCTCGCGTGACCACGCCCTCGGCGTGGATCCGTGGGACGGGGCCGTGGATCTGCAGGAAGCTCATGCCGACGTCGAACCGTAGCGACCAGTCGGCCGCGAACGTCACCAGGCCCGCGTCGCCCCACAGCTGCCCCTCGCGCTGGTCGAGCAGCACGACGTCCTCCTGGATCTGCCGGCCGATGAACCGCAGCGGCGGCTCCGGCAGCGTCGCCCGTTCCCCGTGCACGAACGCCTGCTCGAGGTCGAGGGCGTGGTTGGTCCACCGCCAGATCCCGCCGTCACGCTCGAGCGACATCACCCTCGGATACGACGCCGCCAGCGACCGCATGATCGTGAGCATCGCGTCCCACTGCGCGATCTCCATGTGCGGCAACGCCTGGAACCGGGTGGGATCCGCCGCCAGGATGCGGTCGCGTTCGGCGAGTTCGGTCAGATTAGCGCTCGTCGACGTCGACGACGTGCTCGCCCCAGCCACCCGCGGCGGTCACCGCGCGGCCGCCGGCGGGCTCGACGTTGGTGCTGTAGCGGTAGGTGTCGCGGGGGAACGGGAACGGGAAGGCGGCCACCCGCGGCGGCACTCGGGAATCCATTGCGGTACTCACAGTTCCAGCTCCGATCGGGGTCCTCCGGCACGGGACACACACGGCATCACACAGTCACCCGCAGCCTTCTCGTCGTCGGTCAGATAGAGATCGCGGTGTGCGACGGCACCCGCGGCAACCGGGACACGGCATTCGCCGCACACACCCTGACGGCACAGGCTCGGCACCGCCACCCCGCGCCGTTCCAGCGCGTCGATCATGCTCGTCCCGGACGGCACGTCGACGTCGACGCCGGTGCGCCGCAACCGGACGGTGAAGGCCGTTCCCGGATCCAGGTCGGCGATCCCGAAGTGTTCGTGATGGATTCGTTGCGGCGGCCAGCCCGCGGCGCGCGCTCGACGGCTCACCTCGTCGATCAGCGGCGCGGGACCGCACGTGTAGAGGTGGGTGCCGAGCGGGCGGTCGAGCAGGGCGGGCCCCAGCGCCGACCACAGCTCGTCCGCGCCCCGATAGGCCCGTAAACGGTTGCCGCACAGCCTGCCGAGATCGTCGAGGTGTGGACCGTCGCCGTCCCGGAACACGTAGTGCACCTCGAACGAGCGTCCCCACCGCGCGGCCGCCCGGGCGTGCGAGAGGATCGGCGTGACCCCGATCCCGCCCGCGACCAGCACGTGATGCCGGGCGGTCGACACCGGCGCGAACGCGCTGCGCGGACGACTCACCTCGACGCTCTCGCCGAGACTCAGGGCGTGGATATACAGCGACCCGCCGCGGCCGGCGTCGTCACGGCGAACCGAGATCGAGTAGGCGCCGGGCTCCACCCCGGACCCGGTGAGCGAGTACGAGTTCCGCCGCGGACGTCCGTCCGCCCCGAAGCCGCACGCGAGGACGACGTGACTGCCGGGAGCGTACGACGGCAGCGCCGCGCCGGCGGGGTCGACGAGACGCAGGTGCCGGACGTCGTCGGTGAGGTCGGCGAGCGAGCCGACTACGAGCATCGTCAAGGGCGTTCCTCCGCATCGCACATGTATCCGAGATAGGCGCCGTGACGGCGCGAGACGTGGTGGTAGACGACGAGCGTGGCGCCGCAGGTGAGGCACGTGCAGCGCTCGCCCGGCGCCGAGTCCGTGGCGTGCACCTGATGGCAGTGCGCGCAGTACACGCGCCGCAGGTCGGTGCCGACCACGTCGGAGAGGATCTCCTGGTCCAGCGCGCCGGCGGCGGTGGCCAGCGCCCGCGCCTGCAGCACCGTCACCTCGTCGCCGACCAGGACCAGGCGCCATCCGACGCGGGCCGCCGCCAACTCGCGACCCAGGACGGCCTCGGCGCCCGCCGTCCACCCGGGCGGCATTCGCAGCCAGCTGACGCGCCGTCCGGCGAAGCCCGCGACGAGCACCCGCGCCCGCGCCTCGGCGGCCCCGCCGAACGACAGGACCGTGACGGTGCGCCCGGCGTCGGTGAGGGCCCGCGCCTCGATGCCCCACCGCGGCACGCTGGTGGTTTCCATGCAGACACTCATGTCGCGCCTAGGGTGCGAACGAGCGCAGGCCGACGTAGAACGCCAGTGCGCGGTCGGGGGTGGTGAACCGGATCCGGGAGCCCGCCGGGAAGAAGATCGCATCGTGTGGCCCCGCCTCCTCCACCTGGCCGGTGTCGAGGTTCTCGAGCCGGAACCGGCCGTCGAGCACCACCTTCATCTCGTCGTACTCGTAGACGTAGTCGAGCGGCGCGTCGGTGTGGACCAGCTCGAAGTAGCCGGCGGCCATCGCCGACCCGTCGGGGTTGGGGTAGACGTCGGCGATGTAGCCCTCGGTGCCGGGGAACTCCGTCCGGGGCATCTGCGGCAGCGACTTCCAGAAGTCCGGGGTGACCCGGAACGCGGGCGTGGTGGCGGTGTCGGACATGTCTGCTCCTCGTGGTGCGGCGACAGTAGTAGGGGGCGCCGATCGCTGGAGTGAAACGCACAGTAATGAGATGAAACCCGGAAGCGATTACATGCCGGTTAACCCTTGCAACCGAATCCTCCTTCGTCACAACAGTTCCCAGCCCGCCATCCCCGTACGCACCGCCCCGACCCGGCCGTCACGACAACCTCACTCACCCGTAACGTGGCCGTCATCGACGGCATGTTTCCTGACATGCGACACCGATTCACCTAATGAAACACTCGTCGTCGAATCCCGAGGAGTCCACATGGCGCTCGACCCCGCCGATCTGACCGTGATGCGCCTGCCGGCCACCGCGACACCGGACGCCCCCGCGCACGCCGACCTCGCCGCGCTGGCCCGGGCCACCGACACCCGCTTCATCCTCGCGGTGTTCACCAACCTCACCGGCAAGCCGTGCGCCAAGCTCGTCCCGGTCGAAGCGGCCGACGAACTCCAGCACGACGGCGTCGGATTCGCCGGCTACGCCGCCGCGGCGATGGGCCAGCAGCCACAAGACCCCGATCTGGTCGCGATCCCCGACCTCACGTCCTTCACCCCGATCCCGTTCGTCCGGCCCGGTCTCGCGCTGGTGCACTGCGACCCGCACGTCGAGGGCACCCCCTGGCCGTTCGCGCCGCGGGTGATTCTGCGAAAGGTGCTCGCGCAGGCCGCCGAACTGGGCCTGGACGTCAAGATCGGCACCGAGATCGAATACTTCCTCGTCGACCGCGACGAGCACGGGGTGCTGCGCACCGCCGACGCCCTCGACACCTCCCGCCGACCCTGCTACGACGCCCGCGACGTCACCCGCATGTACGAACACCTCACCGCGATCTCGGCCGCGATGAACCAGCTGGGCTGGGGCAACTACGCCAACGACCACGAGGACGGCAACGGCCAGTTCGAACAGAACTTCCAGTACGCCGACGCCCTCACCACCGCCGACCGCGTCATGACCCTGCGCTACCTCATCTCGGTGCTTGCCGAACAGCGCGGCATGACGGCGACGTTCATGCCCAAACCGTTCGCCGACCGCACCGGCAGCGGCATGCACATGCACCTGTCGCTGTGGCGCGACGGCTCCCCGGTGTTCCCGGACGCCGCCGACCCCCGCGGCCTGGGCCTGTCGAGCACCGCGTACTCGTTCATCGGCGGTCTCCTCGACCACGCCTGCGCGCTGCAGGGCGTGCTGGCGCCGACGGTGAACTCCTACAAGCGGACCGGTGCGCTGTCCACCAGCAGCGGCGCGACGTGGTCGCCACGGCGGCCCACGTACGGCGGCAACGACCGCACCCACTACCTGCGCGTGCCCGACGGCAACCGGGTGGAGCTGCGCGGCGGCGACGGCTCCGCCAACCCGTACCTCGCGTCCGCCGCGACCGTCGCGGCCGGGCTCGACGGGATCCGCCGCGGCATCGACCCCGGCGAGCCGGGCAGTGGCATCGACCCCGGCACGGCGGGGAGCGGCATCGACCCCGGCACGGCGGGGAGCGGCTCCGGCGCCGACGTCCTGCCGATGACGCTGCTGCACGCGATGGACGCCCTCGCCGCGGACATCGTCGTGACCGGCGCGCTGGACGCGGCCGGGGCGGGTGTCGCCAACTACTTCACTGCCCTCAAGCGTGACGAGTTCTTCGACTGGCACAACACGGTGACGCCGTGGGAAGTGGACAGCTACCTGACCGCGTTCTGACCACCGCCAGCATCTGACATCCAAGGGAGACAACATATGTGCGGAATCGTCGGGCTCCATCTGCGGGAGCCCTCGCTGTACCCGAAACTCGGTGAGCTACTCACGGGGATGCTGGGCCAGATGGTGGACCGCGGGCCGGACTCGGCCGGGATGGCCATCTACGGTGACCCCACGTGGTCGCCGCCCGGGCACGCGACCGTTACCCTGCTCGACGCCGGCGTCAGTGCGGAGGCGTTGGCCGCCGCGGTCGGGAGCGCGCTCGGCACCACGGTCGTCGGCATCGGCGCCGGACCGAACGCGGTGCTGCACGCGCCGGTTCCGGCCTCGGCACTGGCCGACGCGGCACTGGGTGAGGCCCCCGGCGCCATCCTCATCGGGTTCGGCGACGACGTCGCGGTGCTCAAGGGCATGGGCGACCCCGTCGATCTCGCGCACCGGTTCGGACTGCCGCAGACATCCGGCTGGCAGGGCGTCGCGCACACCCGGATGGCCACCGAATCCGCTGTCACCGCAGCGGGTTCGCACCCGTTCGCCGTCGGCCCCGACCAGTGCCTGGTCCACAACGGCTCGTTCTCCAATCACCTGAGCGTCAAGCGCGAGCTCGAGGCCGAGGGCGTCGCGTTCGACAGCGAGAACGACACCGAGGTCGGTGCCCGCTTCGTCGCGAAGCAACTCGCCGAGGGCGTCGACCTCGAGAAGGCACTGCGCCTGCTCGGCGAGCGCTTCGACGGCTTCTACACCCTACTGGTGTCCACCGAGGACTCCTTCGCCGTCGTGCGCGATCCCATCGCATGCAAGCCCGCGATCATCGCCGAGCACGACCGGTACGTCGCGATGGCGTCCGAGTACCGCGCCCTGGCCGGCCTGCCCGGCATCGCCGACGCCCGCATCTTCGAACCCGAGCCGGAAGAGGTTTACGTATGGCACCGCTGACCGCCACCCCGACCACGTACGACGTGTCGGAGATCGGCACCCGCGAACTCAACGCCGCGCTGCAGTCGACCGCAGCCCCCGCGGCCGTCACCGTCGTCGAACCCGCAGGCGCACATGCCCTGGCATGCGGTCTGGACGCTCCGATCGACGTCCGCATCGAGGGCCACGTCGGCTACTACGCGGCCGGGATGAACCAGCAGGCGAACGTCGTCGTCGACGGCAACGCGGGCGTCGGTGTCGCCGAGAACATGATGTCCGGCACCGTCCGCGTCACCGGCGACGCGTCCCAGTCCGCGGGTGCCACCGCGCACGGCGGGCTGCTGGTGATCGAGGGCAACGCCGCCGCCCGGTGCGGCATCTCGATGAAGGGCGTCGACATCGTCGTCGGCGGCAGCATCGGCCACATGAGCGCGTTCATGGGACAGGCCGGACGCCTCGTCGTCCTCGGCGACGCCGGTGAGGCCCTGGGCGATTCGCTGTACGAGGCCCGCATCTACGTGCGCGGCACCGTCGCCTCGCTCGGCGCCGATTGCATCAAGAAGGAAATGCGCGACGAGCACCTCACCGAACTGCGAGAACTACTGGGCGCGGCCGGATTCGACGCCGACCCCACCGAATTCAGCCGGTACGGCTCGGCCCGCCGGCTCTACAACTTCCACGTCGACAACGCCTCGTCCTACTGACGCGCGCCACCCCCAGGAGGCCCGAATGACCACGCACACCCCCGGCCTGCGCGAATCCGCGACGTTCGACCGCGACGTCATCCACGAGATCCAGCGCGCCGCCGACACCGGCATCTACGACATCCGCGGTTGGGGTGCCAAGCGCAAGCTCCCCCACTTCGACGACCTGCTGTTCCTCGGCGCCTCGATGTCGCGCTATCCGCTCGAGGGCTACCGCGAACGCTGCGACACCGACGTGGTGCTCGGCGATCGGCACGCGAAGTTCCCTCTGCACCTGGATATCCCGATCACCATCGCGGGCATGAGCTTCGGCGCGCTGTCCGGGCGGGCGAAGGAGGCCCTGGGCCGTGGGGCCAGCGAGGTCGGCACCTCCACCACCACCGGCGACGGCGGCATGACGCCCGAGGAACGCGGCCAGTCCAAGAACCTTGTGTACCAGTACCTGCCGTCGCGGTACGGCATGAATCCCGACGACCTGCGCAAGGCCGACGCGATCGAAGTCGTCCTCGGGCAGGGCGCCAAGCCGGGCGGTGGCGGAATGCTGCTGGGGCAGAAGATCACCGACCGCGTCGCGGGGATGCGGACGCTGCCCGTCGGCGTCGACCAGCGCAGCGCGTGCCGGCACCCGGACTGGACCGGGCCGGACGACCTCGCCATCAAGATCATCGAACTCCGCGAGATCACCGGCTGGGAGAAGCCGATCTACGTCAAGGTCGGCGCCACCCGCACGTACTACGACGTCAAGCTCGCGGTGAAGGCCGGAGCCGACGTCATCGTCGTCGACGGCATGCAGGGCGGCACCGCCGCGACGCAGGACGTGTTCATCGAGCACGTCGGCATCCCGACGCTCGCCGCGATCCCGCAGGCCGTGCAGGCGCTGCAGGAGATGGACGTCCATCGGCGCGGGGCGAGCGGAGCGACGGGGGGATCCGGCGGGGTGCAGTTGATCGTGTCGGGCGGCATCCGCTCGGGCGCCGACGTCGCGAAGGCGATGGCCCTCGGCGCGGACGCCGTCGCGATCGGCACCGCCGCGCTGATCGCGCTGGGCGACAACCATCCCCGCTTCCAGAGGCAGTACGAGGCGATCGGGTCGTCGGCGGGCTTCTACGACGACTTCCAGGCCGGCCGCGACCCCGCCGGGATCACCACGCAGGATCCCGAGCTACAGCAGAACTTCGACCCCGTCGAGGGCGGACGCCGGCTCGCGAACTACCTGCGAGTGCTCACGATGGAGGCGCAGACCCTCGCCCGCGCGTGCGGGAAGTCGCACCTGCGCAACCTCGAACCGCAGGACCTCGTCGCACTCACCATCGAGGCGTCGGCGATGGCCCGGGTGCCGCTGGCCGGGACGAGCTGGATTCCCGGTCAGCTCTGACGTCGCACACCTTTTGCCGGCGTGCATAGGTATTCAGTACTGAAAAGGTGTGCGATGCCGACAGAACCTTTGCGGTGCCGGCACCCTCCACAACGCTCACCGCCCGACCACCGCGCCCCGTCCACCGACAGTGGACGGGGCGCTACTGTGAGGCAATGAGCCCGTCCCAGCGCCCCGTGCACCGCGACACCACCGAGCGCGAGGTGCCGGCCGACACCCCCACCGGCGTCGACCTCGAACGCGTCATCGCGGCGCAGGTCCGCAAGCTGCGCCTGGCGAGCGGGCTGTCGGTGGGCGACATGGCCGCGCGGGTCGGCATCTCGAAGGCGATGCTGTCGAAGATCGAGAACGCGCAGACCTCCTGCAGTCTCTCGACCCTCGCCCGTCTGGCCGCGGGACTGGATGTGCCGGTGACGTCCCTGTTCCGCGGCGCCGACACCACGCGGGACGCGGTGTTCGTCGAGTCCGGCAACGGCGCGGTGATCGTCGGCCGCGGCACGCGGGTCGGGCATCACTACGAACTGCTCGGCGCCCTGCGCGGGCAGCACAAGCGCCTCGAACCGGTGCTCGTCACGCTCACCAACGCCAGCGAGGTGTTCCCGCTCTTCCAGCACCCCGGCACCGAACTGATCTACATGCTCGAGGGCGAGATGGTCTACGGGCACGGCGAGAGCGAGTACCGACTGCGTCCGGGTGACTCGCTGCTGCTCGACGGCGAGGGCCTGCACGGCCCGAACGAACTGGCGCAGTTGCCGATCCGCTTCCTGGCCGTCACCGCGTACCCGGACAATCACCAGGAGTGACGGGTAGCGTCGCCCCATGGCGATAGCGCGAATGGGTTCGATCACTCTGGACTGTTCCGACCCTCCGACTCTGGCTGCCTTCTGGCGAGACCTACTCGGCGGAGAGATCTCCCGCTCGGGCGAGAGATACGTCAGCGTCCGGTTCGCCGGCGGCCTGCTCACCGCCATGCGCGTGCCGGGTTACCGGCCGCCCACCTGGCCGGGCGGCGAACTTCCCAAGCAGATTCACCTCGACGTGGTCGTCGACGATCTGGATGCCGCAGTAGTCGAGTCCGTGAAACTCGGCGCACGGCTCGCGCCCGAGCAGTACGCACCCGCGGTGAGCCGCGTCCTGATCGACCCGGCCGGACATCCGTTCTGCGTCTGTCTGCCCGTGGGCCCGTTGAGCGAGTGATCACAGCACGAACTTTCAATTGAGTTGAAATTTCGATGAAGGTAAGCCTATGCTCACTGACGCACGCGTCGGAAGGCTCCTCCATGAGATTCGCTCGATCCGGGACCGCACGCCGGTCCGGACTGTTGTCCGGCCTGGTGGCCGCGGCCCTCGTCCTGGCGGGCTGCAGTTCGAGCGAGTCGCCGGCCGAGTCCGGCAGCACCGACTTCGAGACCGTCACGATCGAACACGCCCTCGGCAAGGCGGTCATCACCGAGCAGCCCGAACGCATCGTCGCCCTCGGCATGGGCTCGGCCGAGACCGCCATCGCGCTCGGCACCGTGCCGGTCGGCGTCGAGGAATACAAGTGGGGCAGCGACGAGACCGGCTACCTGCCGTGGATCCGCGAGGCGGTCACCGAGCGTGGCGCGGAGCTTCCCGTACAGCTGACCGGCGGCAGCGAGATCGACATCGAGGCGGTCGCCACGCTCGATCCGGACCTCATCCTCGCGCCGTGGTCGGGCATCACGCAGCAGCAGTACGACGCACTCACCACCCTCGCCCCCACCGTCGCCTACGCCGAGAAGGCGTGGACGATCACGTGGGAGGACCAGATGAAGATGATCGGCAAGGCCATGGGCAAGTCAGCCGAGGCCGAACAGGAGATCGCGAAGATCAAGTCCCAGTTCGCCGACAGCATTGCCGCGCACCCCGAGTACGCCGACGTCTCGTTCTCGTTCATCTACAACACCGGCCCCGGCACGCTGGGCGTGTTCTTCCCGAACGAGCAGCGGGTCGCGATGGTGCGCGGCCTCGGCCTGCAGGTCGATCCGATCGTGAACACCCTGCCGGAGACCGACGGCACCGACTCGTCGGTGATCGGGCTCGAGAACGCGCACCTGCTGAAGGACTCGGACCTGCTGTTCACGTTCTACTCGGACCCGGCGAACCGCGCCGAGACCGAGGCACAGCCGGTGTACGCCCAGATTCCGGCCGTCGCGCGCGGGTCCGTCGTGGCCCCGACGAACCAACCGTTCGTCACCGGCTCGTCGATGATCAATCCGCTGACTGTGCCGTGGTCGCTCGAACGCTACGTGCCGATGATCGACGAGGCGGTCGCCAAGCTCGACCAGCCCGCCGCCCAGGCCAACTAGTCAGGCCGTTCCGGCATTCTCGCTACCGGATGCTCCGCCGTCGCGTTCTCCCCCATCGCGTTCGGCCTTGAAGCGGTTCCACTCGCTGCGGAGCATCCGGTTGTCGATGATCCACCCCATGTAGTCCCGCATGTTCAGCACCCGGATGTGCGCCGGCCCCTTCGGGTCGGTGTGCGCAAGCGCCTCGGTCGCGAGGCGGCGCTGGTTCTCCAGGTACGCGTGCTCGTTCTCGAGGAATCCGCCCCACACGTCCGAATCCATTGCGTAGTAATGAGTTCGGTCTCGCGGCTTGCGGATCACTTTGACGAACCCGCGATCGATCAACCGCCGGACGTACGTCGAGACCGAACCGCGACTGGCACCGAGTTCGGTGGCCAGCTCCTCGGCGGTCACCCCGGGCGACTCGTCGATGAGCAGGTACCCGGCGATGCGGCCCTCGATCCGTGACGCTCCGGCCGACTGCCAGTAGTCGGCGAAACTCTCGACGAACCAGTGCGAGAAGTCCTCTCCCTCCGCTGGACCTCCGCGTCCGGTGTTCCTGTCCTCGCTCATGCCGCCTCGAAATCCCGATTCATCGAAGTACCTTGCCGTCGAACATTATGCCGACGTCCGGGCCGAGACTCACGACACGGCAGGGCGACCGCTGCCCGCCTCGGAGAGGACGGGCAGCGGTCGCCCCGATCGTGCGATGCGCCGCTACGTGCGCTGTTCGGTGTTCGCAGCGCGTGTCACGAGCGCCTCGGCCGCATCCGCGACGGCCGCCGGATCCACCGGACCCGACCCGGACACCGTCACCGACACCGTCTCGGTCACGTACGCGGTCTCGCCGTGCTCGGTGACGTCGAGGCCCTCGTGCTCGTCCTCGGGCCGCACCCGCAGGCCCAGCGTGAGGTCGATGCCCTTCGCGATGATCCACGTCACCGCGAACGAGTAGGCCAGCACCACACCCACTGCCAGCGCCTGCTTGCCCAGCAGTGCGAAGCCACCGCCGTAGAACAGTCCGGCGACGCCGTTCGGGGCGTCCTCGGTGGCGAGCAGACCGATCAGCAGCGTGCCGAGGATGCCGCCGACGAGGTGGATGCCGACCACGTCGAGGGCGTCGTCGTAGCCCAGGCGGAACTTCAGCGACACCGCGAAGCAGCACAACGCGCCGGCGGCCGCGCCGATCAGCAGGGCACCGATCGGCGACACCGCACCACAGGCCGGGGTGATCGCGACCAGCGCCGCGATGAGACCCGACGCCGCACCGAGCGAGGTCGGCCGGCCCTCACGCAGACGCTCGACGAGCAGCCAGCCACAGATCCCGGCGCACGCCGCGGACACCGTGTTGAGGACGACGACGGACGCCGCATTGTCGGCCGCGAGCGCGGAGCCGCCGTTGAAGCCGAACCAACCGAACAGCAGGATGCCCGCGCCTAGCAGGGTCAGCGGAAGGTTGTGCGGGCGTGGCATGTTCGGGAATGCGTACCGCTTGCCCAGCACCAGCACCATCGCCAGCGCCGCGATGCCGGCGTTGATGTGGACGGCCGTGCCGCCCGCGAAGTCGATCGCCCCCAGCTTGTTCGCGATCCAGCCACCGATGACGCTGCCGTCGTCGGAGTCGAACGCGAACACCCAGTGCGCCACCGGGAAGTACACGAGGCTGACCCACAATCCGGCGAACAGCATCCAGGAACCGAACTTGATCCGGTCGGCGAGTGCGCCGGAGATCAACGCGACCGTGATGGCCGCGAACAGCATCTGGAATCCCGCCACCAGGGCCGGCGGCAGAGCGGGCTCCGCGGCCGGTTCGAGCAACTGCCCCAGCCCGACGAACTCGAGCGGATCGCCGAGAATACCCAAGCCGCCCAAGGAGTTACCGAGGACGGCCGAGTAGCCGAAGAGCACCCACAGCACACCGACGACGGCGAACGAGCCGAACGTCATCATCATCATGTTGAGCGAGTTGCGAATGCTCACCATGCCGCCGTAGAACAGCGCGAGCCCGGGGATCATCAACGCAACAGCAGTGAAGGCTGCCAGTAACCATGCGGTATCGGCCGCCGCGAGAGCCTGCTCCATATCTGCCCACCTTGTGTCGGCCCGTTTTACACGGGGAATCGAGGTCATCCGAGAGTGAACGGCGGCTGTAAGGGCTGCGAGTAGCTCCGGTGAACAGTGCGTAACAGGGTTCGCACAGCAAATCCGGGGTTGCGTCTGTTTCACTTCATGCAACACTGTCCATCATCAAGAAACATCGGTGACCGGAGGTCGAGATGACAGACAGCACGACGGAGCACGCACGAATCGTGATCGTGGGCGGCGGACTCGAGGGACTGGCCATCGCGTGGTCCCTGGCCGAACGCGGCGAGACCGACGTCATCGTCCTCGAACGCGACACGCTGTGCTCGGGCATGACGGGCAAGTCCAGCGGAATCGTCCGGTGCCACTACGGAGTTCCGTCACTCGCCGCGATGGCGTGGCACGGCGTCGACGTGTTCTCCCGCGCCGAGGACATCTTCGGAACCGACATCGGCTTCCGGCAGACCGGATACGTCGTCGGCGTCGACGCGGCCAACCTGACGCCACTGCACGCCAACGTCGAGATGCACCGCGGCCTCGGCGTCCCGGTGGAACTGATCGACGCCGACGCCGTCGGCACGATGTGGCCGGGACTCCACCTCGACGACTTCGCCGGGTTCGCCTACGAACCGCTCGGCGGGCACGGCGACGCGTACATGACGGGCATGGCGTACGGCGCCCGCGCCCGCGCACTGGGCGTCCGAATCCGGCAGTCCACCAGCGTTGTTCGACTGATCCAGGACGAGACCGAGCGCGTGGTGGGCGTCGCGTGCGGCGACGGCTCCGAGATCCTCTGCGACACCGTCGTACTGGCGACCGGGGTGTGGAGTCCCGCACTGGCGGCGACCGCCGGCGTGCATGTGCCGATCCGCGCGCAGCGCGAGCAACTGGTCCTGGTGGACCAGGGCGAACCCACCCCCGATGTCCCGACGTTCTCGGATCTGGTCAATCTGCAATACATTCGACGCGAGCCGAACGGGCACCTGCTGGTCGGCAACAGCGACCACTCCGCACCCGAGTTCGCCGATCCGGACAACTACCCCAACCGCGCCACCGACGGGTTCGTCGAGACCGCGATCGGCAAACTCGACCGGATCCTGCCCCACATGCCCGACGCGCGGCTCGCGTCGTCGTACGCGGGTTGCTACGACATCACGCCCGACTACAACCCGATCATCGGCCCCGCCCCCGCCGAGGGCCTGTTCCTCGCGGTGGGCTTCAGCGGCCACGGCTTCAAGATCTCCCCGGCCGTGGGACGCCTGGCCGCGGACCTGCTGCTCGACGGCATCAGCAGCGACCCCGCCGTCGACGGGAACGACTTCCGCTACAGCCGTTTCGACGAGGGCAAACCCCTCGCCAGCCTGCACCCGTACGCCGGCGCGGGCGAGATGCGCTGAGCCCGAGAAGACCCCCGAAACGCCGAATGTCACATGCGTTCAGTCGAACTGAACGCATGTGACATTCGGTCACACGGGGAGGGTCAGGCCAGGATGTCGTGGCGGACGATGGTCTCGTCACGGCCCGGGCCGACACCGATGCAGGAGATCCGCGCACCCGACAGCTCCTCGAGCCGCAG
Source organism: Rhodococcus sp. AG1013 (assembly GCF_003350365.1). NCBI lineage: Bacteria > Bacillati > Actinomycetota > Actinomycetes > Mycobacteriales > Nocardiaceae > Rhodococcus > Rhodococcus sp. AG1013. Next base: position 160,480 of record NZ_QQAT01000008.1, on the reverse strand, counting down.
CACGTAGTTCTGCGCCGCGACCGGCAGCTCCTCGAAGGTGCGGCAGTGCGAGATGTCCTCCCACCAGCCCGGCATCTCCTCGTAGATCGGCTTGGCGTGGTGGACGTCGGTCTGCGTCATCGGCATCTCGTCGACGCGCACACCGTCGACGTCGTACGCGACGCAGATCGGGATGGTGTCCAGGCTCGACAGCACGTCCAGCTTGGTGAGGAAGTAGTCGGTGATGCCGTTGACGCGGGTCGCGTAGCGCGCGATCACGGCGTCGAACCAGCCGGTGCGACGCGCGCGACCGGTGGTGACACCCACCTCGCCGCCCTTGACCGCGAGGTACTCACCGGACTCGTCGAACAGCTCGGTCGGGAACGGACCCGAGCCGACACGCGTGGTGTACGCCTTGAGGATGCCGAGCACCGTCTCGATCTTGGTGGGGCCGATGCCGGAACCGACCGCGGCACCGCCGGACGTCGGGTTCGACGACGTCACGTACGGGTAGGTGCCGTGGTCCACGTCGAGCAGCGTGCCCTGCGAGCCCTCGAGCAGGACGGTCTCGCCGCGCTCGAGCGCCTGGTTGAGCTGCAGACGCGTGTCGGCGATGCGGTGCTTGAAGCCCGCGGCCTGCGTCAGGACCTCGTCGACCACCTGATGGGGATCGAGGGCCTTGCGGTTGTAGATCTTGACGAGCACCTGGTTCTTGAATTCCAGGGCGGCCTCGACCTTCTGGGTGAGGATCTTCTCGTCCAGGACGTCGGCGACGCGGACACCGACACGCGCGATCTTGTCCTGGTAGCAGGGGCCGATCCCGCGACCCGTGGTACCGATCTTCTTGGCGCCCAGGAAGCGTTCGGTGACCTTGTCGATGGCCACGTGGTACGGCATGATCAGGTGCGCATCGGCGCTGATCAGCAGCCCGCTGGTGTCGACGCCACGCTCCTCGAGCCCGGCGAGTTCCTCGAGCAGCACGCCCGGGTCCACCACCACGCCGTTGCCGATCACATTCGTGACGCCCGGCGTGAGGATGCCCGACGGGATCAGATGGAGTGCGAACTTGTCACCGTTCGGCAGGACCACGGTGTGTCCCGCGTTGTTGCCGCCCTGGTACCGCACGACCCACTGCAGGCTTCCGCCCAGTAGATCGGTAGCTTTGCCCTTACCTTCGTCGCCCCACTGGGCACCGATGAGGACGATTGCCGGCATTTCCCTGTCTCCTACGGTCGACGTGCAGACGTATCCGACTGCATGGTCCTGCCGTGGTGTAGGCAGTGGCCGGACGCACAGTCTAGCCGAGACCGACCGTCGTCCAGCCCACTAGCCCTCCGAACCCGCCCAAAACGGGCAGCGAAGCGGCCCGACCGTTTGCGACGCCCGCCCGCGTTCGGGTAGACATCGAAATGCCTTTGCGCGCGACGGATGCTCCGTCGCCGCTGCCGTGGCGTGGCGACGAACGTGAGAAGACGGGCGGTTCGTGGCTCCAGGTTCGAACTGCTCACCCACACGCCCATCCTCCGAATCGCCGGATCCGAACCGCAGCGTCGGGGACAAGCAAGGAGTGTCATGACCCCGGTAGTGCTCAAGTGCGGCGACGGGCCGCTACCGCTGGCGCTGCGGTCGCTCGACGTGTTCAACGCGCCCGCCCTCCCCGAGAAGGACGACTTCGACGAGGCGTTCGCCAAGCTCGAGACGGTCGAGAAGCCCCGACTGGTCATCGTCGGCGACGACGGCGCGTTCGCGGCCGCGCTGACCCGGCTGATGCGCACCGAGCGCCTGCACATCGAACTCGCCTACGTTCCGGAGGAGCGGACCGACGCCACCCACGCGTACGGACTGCGGACCGGATCCAAGGCGGCCTCGATCGCCGTCTCCGGTGTGGCGCGGCCGCTGCCCCTGATCCGCGACGACGCCGGCATCGCCCTCGTCGGTGAGGCCCGCATCTACGGATCCGAGCATGCGGGCGAGTTGATCGGCGAGGCGTACGTCGACGACACCCGGCTGTTCTCCGGCACCGTCCCCGGAATGCGCATCGTTCCGATTCCCGAACTGCCCGGCGTGCGCGCGACGGTCGACAAGCGACGCTGGTTCGGCGGGCACCGCTGGCTCACCGGACGCGCCGTCCAACTCGGATCGCCGGCGGCGGTACTGACCCGCGACGGTGTCCGCACCCCGCGGGCGGTCAAACGCTCGACCTTCTACCGCCACCACGAGGACTGGCTTCTCGTCTACGGCGCCTGAACCACGCTCGCCTGGATACTGGGAGGCATGTATCCCGACTCGCGTACCCGCTCCTCCACGGTCCGGCCGAGCCCCGTGTTCCTCGGCATCGTGGCGGTCGCCGTGCTGGGTGGTGTCCTCGCGTGGCGGTCCACGGACTACGCGACGTCGGGCCGGATCGGCGTGTTCCTGCTGGTCGTCGCGGGCTGGGTGGTCACGCTGTGCCTGCACGAGTTCGCCCATGCGTTCGTCGCGTGGCGACACGGCGACCACGACGTCGTCATGCGCGGCTACCTCACCCTCGATCCACGCAAGTACACCCAGCCGCTGCTGTCGATCGGCCTGCCGGTGCTGTTCCTTGCGATCGGCGGTATCGGACTGCCCGGCGGCGCGGTGTACCTGAGGACCGGGTCGATGCCGCCCCGCGTACAGACGCGGATCTCCCTGGCCGGGCCCGCGGTGAACGCGGCGGCCGCGGTCGTGCTGCTGGTGGTGATCCGGCTGTTCGGACTGGACGGGCACAACCAGATGTTCTGGAGTGGGCTGAGCTTCCTGGCGTTCCTACAGGTGATGGCCACCGTGCTGAACCTGCTGCCGGTGCCGGGGCTCGACGGATACGGCGCCCTCGAACCGCATCTACGGCCACGCACGCGCGAATCGCTCGACAAGATCAAACCGTACGGGCTGCTCCTGCTGATCGCGCTGCTGTTCGTCCCGCAGATCAATTCCGCGTTCTTCGACGCGATCTACTGGCTGTTCGGACTGTCGGGCATCCCCGACTACTACGCCGCCTTCGGCAGCTACCTGATGCAGTTCTGGCGGACCTGACCCGCACAGTTCATCGCACGTGACCGCGCCGACCCCGGTCGGTTCCTGACCGGGGTCAGCCGGTCACATGGCATGACCCAGACGCCCCCGCCCGAGCCGCAGCAGCAGCAACGCAAGCGTGTGCCCCTCCGGCCCCAGGTCGTCGAAACGCGACAGCACACTCATTTCTCGGGTGTGCACCAAACGAGTACCGCCGCCGAGCATTCGCACCTCACCGATCAGACGGGAGATCTCGGTGCGCCGCTGGATCGCCGCGAGGATCTGTGAATCCAGACGGTCGATCTCGCCCCGGAGTTGCTCGATGTCGACGTCCGGTCGGCGGTCCGCCTCCCGGTTCGTCGACATGTTCGTCACCTGTGCGCTGGTCATGCCAACAACGCTAGGTACGCGGTCGCGCGGACACGTAGGTAGTTCACTACCCGATCTCGCCGGCGCCGGCCGTCAGGCGAGGACGGTGACCCAACCGTGCAGGGCGTCCGAACGCAGCGCCGCCGTGTGCCGCTTCCGCAGCGCCTCGCAGATCGGGCCCGTCGTGCCATCGCCGACGATGCGGCCGTCCACCTCGGTCACCGGAGCCACACCGGCCGAGGTGCCGGTGGCGAAGACCTCGTCCGCGATGTACAGCTCGGTGAGATCGACCGTGCGCTCCACGACTGGGATGCCGTCCTCCGCGGCAAGTGTGAGCAGCGTGCGCCGGTTGATGCCGTCGAGGATGTCGCACGAGACGTCGGGCGTGATCAGGGTCCCGCCGCGGACCAGGAAGATGTTCGCGGCGCTGAGCTCACACACGTGCCCGGCGCCGTCGAGGAAGATCGCGTCGTCGTAGCCGGCATCGATCGCGTCCTGCTTGGCCAGCACCGAGTTCACGTATGCGCCGTTGACCTTGGCACGCGAGGGGATCGCGAAGTCGGGGATACGCCGCCACGTGCTGGTCTTCAGTCGCATGCCGTCCTGCGGGACGATCGGGACCGCGTCGTAAACGAACATCGACACGACGGTCCGGCAACCACGCACCCGGGTGCCGGGAATCGACTCGTCGACGTGCACGGTGGCCCGCACGAAGACGTCCGAGCCGGGCGCGTTGGCGTCGACGAGTTCGGTTGCGGCCGAGACGAAACGGTCGAAACTCCACTCGTCGGCGAACCGGTCGATGCCGATGATCTTGCAGGACTCGACGAGACGTCGGTAGTGGTCGGCCAGGCGGAAGGCCGAGCGGACACCACCGTCGGCGCGCACCGGGAAGACGGTGTAGACACTCAGGCCGTACAGGACGGCGGACGTGGCGACTCCCAGAGTGGCCTCGGACGCGGGAACGAGTCGGTCGCCGTAGTACACGTGCGGATGCGGGATAGCCATGGCCGGGAATGCTATCGACGCCGCGCCCCGGCGGAAAGCGAATTCGTGCCCGCCCGGCCGCCGCGGCATCCCACCGTCACCGCGCCCGGCCCGGCCCGGCACACTGTGCGCATGCTCCATCTGCGGATCCTCTCGCCCACCGATCTCACGGACGACGCGGTCCGCATCCTGGAGGACGAACCGGCCGTCAGCGGGCTCGCCGTCCTCCGTGGCGCGGCGGTGCGCCCGACCGGCGACCTCGTCCACGCCGACATCGCCCGCGAGGTCGCGAACGACGTGATCGAGAAGCTCCGCGCCACCGACCTGCACCACCGCGGCAGCATCGAGATCGAGCCGGTGACGACCTGGCTGTCCCGGAGCGGACTCGACGCCGAGCTCAGCAGCCCGGGCAGCAGCGCCGACGCCGTGGTGTGGGCGGAGGTCGCGCAGCGGTCCTACGAGGACGTCGAACTGAACTGGACGTACCTGAGCTTCATGACGATGGCGACGCTGCTGGCGGGGATCGCGATCATCACCGACTCGCAGATCCTCGTCATCGGTGCGATGGTCCTCGGCCCCGAGTTCGGCGCGATCGCCGCGCTCGGTGTCGCCCTGGTCAAGCGCCGCTTCGTGCTGCTCGCGACCGCCGTGCGGACCCTTTTGGTCGGATTCGCCGTCGCGATCGGGGTGACCGCGCTGGCCGCCGTGGGCGGACGGATGCTCGGCTGGATGACGATCGACGACGTCACCGGACCCCGCCCGGACACCGCGTTCATCTATTCACCCGACAAGTGGTCGTTCATCGTTGCCGTCATCGCGGCGGCCGCGGGGGTGCTGTCGATCACCTCGGCGAAGCTCGGCGGGCTGTCCGGTGTGTTCATCTCGGTGACAACGGTTCCCGCGGCCGGCAACATCGGCCTCGCACTGGCCTTCGGCGCCTGGCACGAGGTCTGGGGCAGCACCCAGCAGCTGCTGCTGAACCTGTCCGGGATGGCGCTGGCCGGGTGGGCGACACTGGCGATCCAGCAGGCCGTGTGGTCTCGGGTGTCGGTGCGCCGAGCCCGCGCGCTGGACCGGCGGCGCCGCATGCTGTGACGGCCGGCAGCGCGGATCACCGATTGCGGCGCGCCACCTCCTCGGCGACCGCCCGCAACCCGGCGCGCAACGAAGCGGGCTCCAGCACCTCGACGCCGCCGCCGAGCGCGGTGAGCTGATCGAGCGCCACCTCCTCGGCCTCGAGCATCAGATCGACCGTCACCCAGCCCTGCTCGTCCGCCTCGGACGGTTCGACACGCGCCGCCTCCTCCCCCACGACGTCCGGCAGCCGTCGCCACGCGTACGGCGACAGCCGCAGCCGGCACGGGTACCGCAGCAACGCCCGGTCGAACTCCGCCATCGACGCCGCCCACCACGCGGCCAGGTCGAAGTCGTCCGGGCGCGCGGCCTGCGCATCCAGCACCTGCGCGCCGTCGATCCGCGAGACCCGGTACGACAACGTCCGATCCCGGTGCCGCGCCACGAGGTACCAGACACCCGCCTTCGCGACCAGGCCGAGAGGATCGAGGGTGCGGGTGGCCTCGCCACCCCGACGCCGGTACCGGATGCGGAGCCGTCGCCCCTCGAACACCGCGGCCGCCACCGCCGGCAGGTGCTCCCCCGACGGCGTCGACTCGAACCAGCCCGGCGCGTCCACGTGCAGGCGCTCGCGCCACAGCAGGGCGCCGGCCCGGAGCGGAAGCGGCAGCGCCCCCAGCAGTTTCGACTCCGCGCGGGCCGCGACGTCGGCGAGCCCGAGGTCCTGCGCGACGTCCGGGATACCGAGCAGCATGAGCGCGGAGGTCTCCGCGCCCGTCATGCCGCTGAGCTTGGACTGCCAGCCGTCGAGCAGACGGATCCCACCGCCGGGCCCGCTCTCGGTCCACACCGGAACCCCGGCGGCCTGTAGCGCCGCGACGTCGCGATAGACCGTCCGCACCGAGACGCCGAGTTGCTCGGCCAGCCGGGCGGCAGTGGTGCCGGGGCCACCCTGCAAGCGCAGCATCAGATTGAGCAGTCGGGAGGAGCGCACCCGGAAAGTCTACGAATAATCACTGACACAAGATGTCAGTGATCGGCGCGCACACTGACGGCATGACAACCTGGCAGGAGTTCTCCGAGCAGGCCCCGGCGCTGGCCGAGGCAGTCCGTGCGCGACTGACCGCGCACAAGCACCACGTGATCGCGACGCTGCGCGCCGACGGCTCACCGCGCGTGAGCGGCACCGAGGTCGAGATCTTCCGGGGGCTGCTCGTGCTCGGCTCGATGCCCGGCGCCCGCAAGGTCCGGGACCTGCAACGGGATCCGCGGTACTCGTTGCACTCGAATCCGGGCCACCACTCGATGGAGGGCGGCGACGCCAAGATCTCCGGTCGCGCCCGCGAACTGACCGGCACCGAGAAGCAGGCGATCCTCGACTCCTATCCCGAGAACCCCGGCGACGACGCACAGATCTTCGAACTGAGCGTCGACGAGGTGGTGCTGACCACGGTGTCGGAGGATCGCCTGCACGTCGACCTGTGGCGGCCCGGCGCCGACGTCACCAGGACCAGCCGGTGACCGCGCCGGACCTGACCGGGCGGGTCGCCCTCGTCGCCGGTGCGACACGGGGTGCCGGCCGGGCCATCGCGGTCGAATTGGCGCGGGCCGGAGCCACCGTCTACGCGACCGGCCGCAGCAGCCGGGTGGCCGGGCCGTCGGAGATCGAGCGACCCGAGACCATCGAGGAGACCGGCGAACTCATCGCTGCCGCCGGCGGCGACGGTGTGGCGCTGCGCGTCGACCATCTCGAACCCGACCAGGTGCGCGCACTGATCGACCGGATCGACTCCGAACACGGCCGCCTCGACATCCTGGTCAACGACATCTTCGGCGGCGACCGTTACGCCCAGTTCGGCACCACACTGTGGGAGCACGACCTCGACGGCGGCCTGCGCATGCTGCGTATGGGCATCGACACCCATGTGATCACCAGCCACTTCGCGCTGCCCCTGCTGATCCGCCGGCCGGGCGGGCTGGTCGTCGAGATGACCGACGGCACCGCCGACTACAACGTCGCCTACCGGCACCAGGTCGGGTTCTACTACGACCTGGTCAAGGCGGCGGTGCAGCGGATGACGACCGCGCAGGTGTACGAGCTCGCCCCGCACGGTGGCGCCGCCGTCGCGGTGACCCCCGGCTGGCTGCGGTCGGAGATGATGCTGGAGGTGTTCGGCGTCACCGAGGACAACTGGCGCGACGCCCTCGATCAAGTACCGCACTTCGCGATCTCGGAGTCCCCGACATTCGTCGGCCGGGCGGTCGCGGCGCTGGCGGCGGCGCCGGATGCAGGCGGATACAGCGGCCAGGTCGTCTCGAGCGGCCAACTGGCCGCGCGATACGGCTTCACCGACGTGGACGGCTCCCGCCCCGACTGCTGGCGGTACATCGTCGAGGTGCAGGACCGGGACCTGCCCGCGAACACCGAGGGCTATCGGTGACCGCTCCGCGTCACCGCGTCACCAAGTGAGGTCCTCCTGGCAGCGCGAGCCCTCGGCCCCGGACTCCACCTGAACGGTGGCGTGGCTCAGGCCGTGCGTGTCCAGCACGGTCTTGGCCGACGCCAGCACCCGCTGCGAGTCCGAATCGGTGGTCAGATGCACCGTCGCGACGTCCATGCCGGTGGTCAGGGTCCACACGTGCAGGTCGTGGACGTCCGACACCCCGGGCACCGCACACAGATCCGCCCGGACTGCGTCGACGTCGATATTGGCGGGCGATGCCTGCGTGAGGATCCGCAGCGCCGAACCGGCGAGCTTGAGTGCGCGCGGCACCACCCACAGGGAGATCAGCACACCGACGACGACGTCGGCGTAGGTCCAGTCGAACAACACCAGCGCGGCGCCGGCGATCAGGACACCGACGCTGCCGACCGCGTCGGCGAGCACCTCGAGGTACGCGCCGCGGACGGCGATGGAGTCCTTCGCGTCGCCGCGCAGCATCAGCATCACCACGATGTTGGCGGCCAGGCCCGCGGCCGCGGTGGCCATCAGCGGGACGCCGGGGATCTCGGGGACGTCACCGATCCGGCCGATGGCCTCGTACATCACGAACGCGGCCACGCCCAGCAGCAGCACGGCGTTGGCCATCGCCGTGAGAACCTCGGCACGGTGCCAGCCGAACGTGCGGGCCGCGGCCTTGGACCCCTGCTTCGCGAGCAACAGCGCCACGAGCCCCATCGACATGCCGACGACGTCGGTGAGCATGTGCCCGGCGTCGGCGAGCAGCGCCAGGGATCCGATCGCGAGGCCGACGACCACCTCGAGGATCAGGAACGCGATCAGAATCCCGAGCGCGATCACCATCTTGCGGATCCGTGTATGCGACGGACCGGCGGCGCCGACGCCCGAAGTGTTGCCGTGGCTGTGCCCGTGACCGGCTCCCATGATCACCCTCCTCGTAAGTCCGGCCCATCATATGCATACATTCGCATATATGAAAAGGAGTCAGAGTTCGGGCTTGTAGGCGGGGTTGGGAACTGTCGGCGGCAGCGTCGCGATCGCCGAGATCCGCTCGAGTCCCGCGACCTGCAGAAGATCCACGATGAGCGACCGGATCTGCGCGAACACCACGGTCGCGGAGATGCCGGCCCTCTCGACGAGCTCGGGCTTCATGCCCGACGCGACGGTCCGCAGCACCCGGGCCGCCTCCGCCTGATCCGGTTGCTCCCCCGGTTCGGCGAGAATCATCCGGCGCAGCACGTCGAGGGCGTGCGAGAGCTTCTCGATCTCGTCGACGAGACGTGGGTCGAGGATCTCGTCGTCGCGCACCAGCGAGAGCGACCGGCGCGAGAGCACCCGAATGTTGCGCATCGCGTTGTCGATCGGATCGGCTGTCGCCGTGAGCCGGGCCAGGCGGGCGCGACTGCCCCAGTACAGCGGTGAGATCCGGCTGATCTCCTTGCCACCCGACAGATTGCTGCGCAGCGAATCGATCGCCGACTGCGTCGCGCGGGCCTTGCGCAGGGCCTTCTCGATCGGCTTGGGATCGTTCTCGATGAGCCCGTCGGCGACCAGTTGCAGCACCTCGGCCGCGGTCGCGAGGATGCCGGCGGCGTCCCGCCGGGCCCGGCGCACGGGATGCGTGGGCACGATCGCGACCACCGCGATACCCACCAGTCCGCCGACCAGGGCGTCGACCATCCGGTCGACGCCGGCGGCGTCGCCCGGCGGCAGCAGCGTCGCGACCAGCACGGCGGACGTGCCGGCCTGCATCGAGAAGATGGGCCCGCTGCCGATCAGCACCGCCGTGGACATCGCCAAGGCGACGACGAGCGTGATCTGCCACGCTCCGGTGCCGATCAGCGAGATCAGCAGGTCGCCGACACCGATGCCGACCGTCACACCGCAGACCAACTCCACCGATCGGCGCAGGCGTGCACCGAGCGACAGGCCCAGCGAGACCACCGCCGCGATCGGCGCGAAGAACGGTCGGGTGTGTCCGACGATCTCGGTGGCGAACCACCACGCGAGGCCCGCCGCCAGGGCGCATTGCAGCACCGGCAGCGCCGACGCGCGCAGGCGACGGACCGACGCCTGCGCGCGCTCCTTACCCGCTGCCGGGCGGGGAACGAAGCGGCTAGCCGAGACCAAGTGCTTCTGCGGCCCGCGGATCGCAGTCCTCGAGCAGGTCCAGGCAGCGTGCGTACTCGTCGTTCTCACCGATTGCCTGGGCGGCCTTCGCCAGGACCGCGACGCAGCGCAGGAAGCCGCGGTTGGGCTCGTGGCTGAACGGGACCGGACCGAAGCCCTTCCACCCGTTGCGGCGCAACTGGTCGAGCCCGCGGTGGTAGCCGGTGCGCGCGTACGCGTACGCGGTGATGGTCTGCCCCTGCTCGAGAGCCGCCTCCGCCAGGTACGCCCACGCGATCGACGCGGTGGGGTGCGCCGCGGCGACCTTCGCCGGGTCCTCGTGGTTGAGCAGGTCCGACTCCGCGTCCTCGTCACCGGGGAGCAGGGTGGGCTGCGGGCCGAGAAGATCACCGAAAGACGTCATGGCGTCCAGGTTACGTCCACCGTGCCCGGCGTCGTACGCGGGCCGATAGGCTGCCCACCAGTCGATCCCACTCCCGGACCGAGAGGCGTCCCGTGCCCGACCCGAACGACAACCAGTCTCGCGCCACACCGGCCGGCGCCGGCCCGCAGCGCATCGATCCGGTCGCCCCGGCCACGAAGCCCGGTGGGCGGCGCGGCTGGATCATCGCGTCGACTGTCGCAGTCGTCGGCGTGCTCGCCGCTCTCGGGGTCACCGGCTTCGTCATCGCCCGCGGCGGCGCGCACGGGGCCGACGAGTCCAAGGTCCGCGACGCCGTCGACACGTTCGTCGGCGCCCTCGGGTCCGGCGACCTGGCGACCCTGCAGTCGTCGACCTGCGGCACGCTCGCCGACTTCTACCGCGACATCCCGCCCACCGAGTTCGCGAGCGTGCACCGCGACGCCGTCGCGCAGGGGAACGTCCCGGTCGTCACGGGCATCGACACGGTCCAGATCACCGGCGACTCCGCCATCGCGCAGGTCACCGCACACACGCAGGCCAACCCGACGGACGCCTCGCCGCGCACGTTCGACCTCGAACGCGTCGACGGCACCTGGAAGGTCTGCGACCCCGACTGAGGCACCCGCGCCCCGTCGGGCCCCCGCAACGCATTCTGCGCACCTGCCACTCGGTGGCAGGTGCGCAGAATGCGATGGTGAGGAAGAAGCCTCGGACTAGCCGGCGGAGACGGAACGTCCCGCGGACTTGAGGTCGTTGCAGGCCTCGATGACGCGGGCGGTCATGCCGGCCTCGGCCTTCTTGAGGTAGCTGCGCGGGTCGTAGACCTTCTTGTTGCCGACCTCGCCGTCGATCTTCAGGACGCCGTCGTAGTTGGCGAACATGTGGCCGGCGATGGGGCGCGAGAACGCGTACTGGGTGTCGGTGTCGACGTTCATCTTCACGACGCCGTAGCGCAGCGAGTCCTCGATCTCCGACTTCAGCGAGCCCGAGCCGCCGTGGAAGACGAAGTCGAACGGCTTGGAGCCGTCCGCGAGGCCCAGCTTCGCGACGGCCGCGGCCTGGCCCTCGGCCAGCACCTCCGGCTTGAGGACGACGTTGCCCGGCTTGTAGACACCGTGCACGTTGCCGAACGTCGCGGCCAGCAGGTACTTGCCGTTCTCGCCGACACCGAGGGCGTCGACAGTCTTCTCGAAGTCCTCGCGCGACGTGTACAGCTTGTCGTTGATCTCGGCCTCGACGCCGTCCTCTTCACCGCCGACGACGCCGATCTCGACCTCGAGGATGATGTTCGCGGCCTTCGACAGCTTCAGCAGATCCTGGGCGATCTCCAGGTTCTCGTCGATGTGGATGGCCGAGCCGTCCCACATGTGCGACTGGAACAGCGGGTTCTGGCCCTTGTTGACGCGCTCCTGCGAGATCGCGAGCAGCGGACGGACGAAGGTGTCCAGCTTGTCCTTGGGGCAGTGGTCGGTGTGCAGCGCGATCGTCACGTCGTACTTGGCGGCGATGACGTGCGCGAACTCGGCGAGCGCGACCGCACCGGTCACCATGTCCTTGACGCCGAGGCCCGAACCGAACTCCGCGCCACCGGTCGAGAACTGGATGATGCCGTCACTGCCGGCGTCCGCGAAGCCCTTGATGGCCGCGTTGATGGTCTCGGACGAGGTGCAGTTGATGGCGGGGAAGGCGAAGGAGTGCTCCTTGGCCCGACCGAGCATCTCGGCGTAGACCTCGGGAGTTGCGATAGGCACGGCGGCTGTCCTCCATGTGACGGTTCGGGGGCGCGGCCGACTGTGACGGCGCGCCGGTGGTCTATGCAGTATGGCAACCCTGGCGCGTAAGCGCCTCCCCTGGTGTCGGCTCGGTGTCGGCTCGGTGTCGGCTCGCCGGGCACGGTCGACTCAGCGCGCTCTCAGCGGCCGCCGGTAGTCTTGTGCGCGTGAATGTGCTGGCAGCCTCGGAGTCCGTGACCACGAATCTGGCATTGCTGCCGGGATTCCTCGATCCCGTCAACCTGTTGAACTCGTTCGGCACCTGGATGCTGGTCGGCCTCCTGCTGGTCGTCTTCATCGAGTCCGGCCTGCTGTTCCCGCTGCTGCCGGGCGATTCGCTGCTCTTCACCGCGGGCCTCATCGCGGCGTCGAAGTCCGCCGAGGTCGAGCCGTTCGCCCCGCTGTGGGTGCTGATGGTGACCATTCCCATCGCCGCCATCCTCGGCGACCAGGTGGGGTACTTCATCGGCACGAAGGGCGGCGCGGCCCTCTTCAAGTCCGACGACGCGAAGTTCTTCAAGAAGAGCTACATCGACGAGTCCCACGCGTTCTTCGAGAAGCACGGCCCGATCACGATCTTCCTGGCCCGCTTCGTGCCGATCGTGCGCACGTTCGCACCGCTGGTCGCCGGCGCCTCGAAGATGAAGTACTCGACGTTCATCACGTACAACATCGTCGGCGGCATCGCGTGGGGCGCGGGCGTCACCCTCCTCGGCTTCTGGCTCGGACAGTTCCAGTTCATCGCCGACAACATCGACTACATCTTCATCGGAATCGTCCTCGTGTCGGTCATCCCGATCATCGTCGAGATCGGCAAGCGCTTCTTCTCGTCCCGTAAGTCCCGGCCCGCCGAGACCGCCACCGAGCCCGATCGGGTCAGCGCTCCCCAAGACCCGACCGTTTGACGATGATCACTGCGGCCGGATCATTCGGACCGCTCGAATCCGCCGGTCCCGCACTGGTGTGGATCGTCGTACTCACCTTCGTCTTCCTCGAATGCGCTCTCCTCGTCGGGCTGTTCCTGCCGGGCGACTCCATGCTGGTCACCGCCGGCATCGTGCTGGCCACGCACGGGTCCGGCGCCCAGCACACCTGGGCGCTGTCCGTCGGTGCGATGGGTGCCGCGATCGCCGGCAACCAGGTGGGCTACGCGATCGGCAAACGCAGCGGCCATCACCTCGTGGCCCGGCGCAACGGCAAGTACGTCAACGCGAAGAACCTGCACAAGGTCAACGTCCTGCTGGACCGGCACGGGTTCTGGGCGGTGCTGGTGGCGCGCTGGATCCCGTGGGTCCGCACGCTGTGTCCGATGGTCGCCGGCGCGGCGAACATGGACCATCGCCGCTACACCACGGCCAGCAGCATCGGCGCGGTCATCTGGGCGCCGGTGCTGCTGCTCCTCGGCTACTACTTCGGTTCCGTGCTCGAGCGCGTGCCGTGGCTGATGCCGGTCGTGCTCGGCACCATGGTGGCCCTGCTGGTGATCGCCACCGGGCTGGGCGTGTGGGGGTACCGACGCGAGATGTCCAAGCCCGCCGAGGATGTGCTCGTCGACGAGGTGCACGACTGACCGGCCGTCACCGCCGTTTCGGATATCCCGCCGCCGAGACCAGATAGGCCGACTCCATCAGCAGCCACCCGCTGAGCTGCACCGAGAAATCCCGTTCCGCGATGTCGGACGAGTGCACCGATCCAGCGGAGACGGTCGCGATTCCCGCTCCCAGCCCCGGCAGCAACGCGGGCTGGCTCCAGTCCTTGCCGAACAGGGGCAGCTCCTCGACCTGCAGTCGGTTCTCCCACGCGGCCTCGGCCGAACCGAGCACCAGCTGCGCCGCGATGCGCCGCGCCCGCAGGTCCTCCGGGGCGTCCCCCGGCAGCATGAGCGCGACCAGTGCCAGATACCGGGCGAGGAGCCCGTTGAACAATCCGCCGTCGCCGCCGCCCCCGCCGCGGATGACACCACCCTTGGTGAGCCGCTCGTCGATGGCGTCGACCAACCGATGCACCCGCAGCCGATGACGTGGCGAGCCCATGCGGACCGCGAGCTCCGTCTCGAGGCTGAGCACCGTCCCCTGGCAGTACGAGTAGATGTTGCGCTCGATCGTCCCGTCGCTGCGGATTCCGTCGAAGATCAGACCCGTCTCCGGATCCCGGAGCGTGTCGTCGATCCAATCGGCCATCGCCTGCGCCCGCCACAACCGACCGCTCCGGGCGAGCATCAACCCGGCCGGGCCGTTCGCGGGAGTGTTGAAGAAATCCGAGTGCTTGCGCCACGGGATACCGCCGCCCTCGTCGGGTGACCAGGCGTCGAACAGCTGCGATTCGAGCGTTGCCAGGGCCTTGCGATTGTCGATCAGCTGCATCCGCTGGGCACGCTCGAGTGCGAGCCCGAGCCACGCCATGTCGTCGTAGTAGCTGTTGGTCCACCCGGAGAAGTTCCGGATGCGGTGACCGCGAATGAGTCTCGCCAACCGGCGCCGACGTCGCGTGGTGGGATTTCGTTCGGCGGCGTCGACGGTGCAGTTGATGAGATGTGCCTGCCACCAGTAGTGCCAGTGCACGAACACTCGTTCCCGCCGCACCGCGGGCCACGCGACAACTGCGAGTGCAGTACCCGGTATCCCCCAGACGCGGCGAATGTGCCGAGTGATCACCGCGTTCTCCGCGGCGTCCGCACGAGCGGACCATTCGCGCTGCATGCCTACCGATCTTGCCCGGACGTGGACACTTCCGCTACCAGGCGCGGCCGAGATTCGCGCGCTGACGTATCCAGGTGTGCATCGCGATGCCCGCCGCGACGCCCGCGTTGATGCTGCGAGTGGACCCGAACTGCGCGATCGACACCGTCATCGACGCCACCGCGTGCCCCTGTTCGGTGACGCCGGGGCCCTCCTGCCCGAACAACAGCAGGCAGTCGCGTGGCAGCTCCACCGTCTCGATCGGGACCGAGCCGGGAGTGTTGTCGACCGCGACGACCGTCAGCCCGTTGTCCCTTGCGAACACGGCGAGTTCGTCCAGGTCGGCATGGTGCACCAGGTGCTGATAGCGGTCGGTGACCATGGCGCCGCGCCGGTTCCAGCGTCGTCGGCCGACGATGTGCACGGCCGCCGCCGCGAACGCGTTCGCGGTCCGCACGACGGTGCCGATGTTGGCGTCGTGCGCGAAGTTCTCGATCGCGACGTGCAGCGGATGCCGCCGGACGTCGATGTCGGCGACGATGGCCTCCCGCGTCCAGTAGCGGTAGGCATCGACGACATTGCGGCGGTCCCCCTCGGCCAGCAGTTGCGGGTCGTACCGCGGATCGTCGGGCAGCGGCGCCCCGTGCTCCTCGAGCCACGGGCCGACGCCGTACGGATGCTCACCCCATTCGGTGGGGCCGGGTGCGTCGGCCTCGTCGGTGACGGCGGTCGGTTTCGTGTCGTCAGTGCTCAAAACGTCTCGTTCGAATCGGGGGCGACGGTGAAGCCGTGGCCGGTCTCGTCATTGGCGCATGTCACCGAGGTCGCCGTGGTCGTGCACGTGAAGCCGAGCTGGGCTAGTTCGACGCCGGGCGCCAGCACCGGATCGGCGCCCGCCCCGGACGTGTAGACCCGTCCGCCCGAGCACATGAACCCGCCACGACCGACGTTCTCGACGCGGATCCCGTTGCCCCAGCTGACGATGCAGTCGTCGGGCCGGGGCGGGATCGGGCTCGTCGGCCCCTCGCAGCCCGCCTCGGTGCGGCTCGGCAGCCTCACGATGCCGCAGCTGAAAGTGCCGTCGGGCGAGGTGAAGAAATACGACTCGTTGCGCTGGAACTGCACGTCGGTGAGCGTCGTGGTGGCCGCCGCGGACGTCGTGGTGCTCTCCGTCGTCGTGGTGACCGGCACCGTCGTCGTGGTGGGCGCCGGGGCGGTCGTCGTCGTGGTCGGCGCCACGGCGGCGCTGGTCGCCTCGGCCTGCGCCGGGGTGTCCGGCGATCCGTCGCACCCGCTCAGAGTCAGGACCGCGGCCACGGCGGCGCAGGCCCCCACACCCAGCAGCGATACCCGACGCACAGTGCACTCCTGACGAATTCCCGACCGATCGACCGACATCGAACTCTAGTCGCCGCCCCGGGCGACTGTTCTCAACTGCGGGTGAGCAGCCGGTTCGTCATCCGGGTGAGCCACTGCGGGGAGAACTGCGCGGCCGCCGACATCACCTTCGCCTGCCGGCCGACGGGATAATGCACCTTGGGCAGCAGGCGACGGCGGCCCCGTGTCGTGTCGAAGATCGCGTCGGCGACCTCCTCCGCGTTGAGTCGGACACCGAGCGATCGGGTACTGCCGATGGACATTCCGCGCACCATCCCCGTCCCGACGAACAACGGCCACATGTCGATCACCCGGATGTCGTGGGCGCGCCATTCCAGGTCGAGCGCTTCGGTGAGACCGCGTACCGCGAACTTGGTGGCACTGTAGGTCGCCAGTTCGGGCTGACCGTAGATGGCCGACGCCGAACACAGGTTCACCACCTGGGCGCCCGGCGTCTCCTTCAGGTACTCGAACGCCGCGAGCGTCCCGTTCACGGTGCCGCCGACGTTGATGTCGATCATCCGACGGTGCACCTCGGTGGGAATGTCCTGGAAGCGCCCCGACGACAGCACTCCGGCGTTGTTGACGAGGATGTCGAGCCGCCTGTCGTCGGACGTGAACTCGGCCAGACGGTCCTTCCACTCGTCCGGAGCGGTGACGTCGAGGACACCGGTCCGCGCTCGTCCACCACGGCCGGCGATCTCCGCGCGGAGCGACTCGAGACCGTCCTCGTCGATGTCGTAGGCGCCGACGACGTAACCGGAGTCGGCGAACTTCAGGGCCGTCGCGCGGCCGATGCCAGCGGCCGCGCCGGTGATGAACACGGTGCGTCGTGATGTGGGAGGCATGCCGACAGGCTAGGCGCCGGATGGATAGGCTGGAGGCGATCGGAGAGAGTGACGTTCGCGCGGTCGACTTCCGGCGTCGGCCCCCGGACGAAGAAGGCCATGAACCACCCACGCATTGTTCGCACCGTCTGCTTCATCAGCGTCAGCTACGTCATCGTCCTGTCGATCTGGCTGGGATGGCTGATCGATCACACCGCTCCCGGGACCATCCCGTACCAGGTCGGCGGGCTCCTCGCGGCCTACGGCTCGGCGCTGGGGCTGGGCATGATGTGGGCCGACCGCCCCACGCGTTCCGAGCGCAGACTCGCCCGGCACGGCCTCGAGGGCTGGGCGAAGATCAAGCATGCCCAGCCCATCCGGCGCACCGTCGACAACGGCGAACTCACCGAGCTGGATCTGGCGCTGACGGTGCCCGGATCGGAGTCGTACACCGGCAAGGTCCTCTACGAGGTGCTCCCGGAGAACCGGGACCGGTTCGTCGCGGGCGAGACCATCTCGATCCGCGTCGATCCGCGCAACCGAGACCGCATCCTGATCTGCCCCTAGCGGTTCCGCGCCGTGGCGCGACGCCCGAGCTCGATCATCCCCTCGACGAGCAACAGCTGGGCCGCGGCATACGACGCGAGGATGGCGCCTTCCGCGACGGCACGCGGCTTCTCGCCGCGCAGGAACAGCTTCCGCACCACGATCAGGCCGTCGGAGCCGGTGAACAGCAGCCCACCGAGGCCGAGCCAGCTGCGTCGATCGCGACGGTTCGGCACCGGCAGCCCCACGACGTCGGAGGCGCCCGGCGCGAGAGCCGGATCGGCGGCGAGCGTCGCGGTGGTGCCGAGCAGGAATCCGTAGCCGGTGAGCGTCTTCGCCACTGTCGGCGCCTTGGCGTGCAGCAGTCCCGATGCCCCCGCCCACGCCCCGAGCCGCGGCAGGGCGGTCGCGCGGCGAGGCCTGGCGCCGCGGCGGAGCAGCAGCGACGAGTAGCTGGTCTGCATGACGCCGAACGACGTCGCACCGCGGCGCAGGCGGGCGTCGACGTCGGGGTCGATCATGAACACGTCGCCGACGGTGGCCGCGGCCAGTCCGGCGACGAGCAGGACGGTGTCGGCGGTGTCCAGGTCGTCACGCCGGCGCAGCACCCGGGTCGCGAGGGCCGGGGCCATGAGCGGCTTGGCGACCTGCTGGACGCGTTCGCTCCCGGTCACCGCGCCGTACACCGTGGCTGCGGTGGCGCCCACGAACACCGCATGCTCGATTCCCCACTTCTTGATGCTCGCGAACGCCATACCCACTCCCTCGTGTCCGGATTCGGGCTCGACCGTACCGCCGCACCGCCGGCTTCTGCGGACATGTCGCGGCGCGGGTCGCCGGGGATTCGCGCGAGCACCCCGAATCGAGAGGGTTTACATAGATAGTTAGCTTATGTAATCTTTTGGCGTGAGTTCGCCAGATCCCCAGCTTCGCGACCTACTCGTCGATCTCGTCAGCAATGCGCACCGCTTCACCCGCCTCGCGTCGGCCCTCGCGACCGACGACCACCCGCGTCCGTGGATGCGGGCACTGTCGCTGCTCGAGGAACAGGGCGCGGTGCGGGTCAGCACGTTCGCGCGCCTGGACCGCTGCTCCCAACCGTCCGCCACGGCACTGCTCAAACGGCTCGGCGAGGAGGGACTGGTCTCGCGGGAGCCCGACCCCGACGACTGCCGCGCCGTGTTGGTCGGCATCACCGACGACGGCCGACGCTGGCTCACCGAGGCCCGCCGGGCCGTCGCCGCCGACCTGGCCCCGCACTTCGCGCACCTCGAGCCGGTGCAGTTGCAGCGACTGGCCGAGGGTCTCGGCGAACTCAGGGCGATCATCCGGACCGCCGCCACCGACAACTGACACACCCGAGGAGGGGCATGTGAGCACCGCGACCGTCGCCGCCGGAACCGAGAAGCCCGGCATTCTGCAGCAACCGAAGGCGGTGTGGGCCGTCGCCTTCGCCAGCGTCATCGCCTTCATGGGCATCGGCCTGGTCGACCCCATCCTCAAGCCCATCGCCGAACAGCTCGACGCGACCCCGTCGCAGGTGTCGCTGCTGTTCACCAGCTACATGCTGGTCACGGGCGTCGCGATGCTGTTCACCGGCGTGATCTCCAGCCGCATCGGCGCCAAGAAGACGCTGCTGTGGGGCCTGGCGATCATCGTGGTGTTCGCGGCTGCGGCCGGCGCCTCGGACACCATCAACCAGATCGTCGGCTTCCGCGCCGGCTGGGGCCTGGGCAACGCGCTGTTCATCGCGACCGCGCTGGCCGCGATCGTCGGGGCCGCGAGTGGCGGTGTGGCGCAGGCGATCATCCTGTACGAGGCCGCGCTCGGCATCGGCATCGCCGTCGGCCCGCTCGTGGGCGGCGTGCTGGGCAACATCAGCTGGCGCGCACCGTTCTTCGGCGTCGCGACGCTGATGGCCATCGCGTTCATCCTCATCTCGGTGATGCTGCCGAAAGCGCCCAAGCCGCAGCACCGGACGTCGCTGGCCGCACCGTTCCTGGCCCTTCGCCACCGCGGTCTCCTGACGGTCGCGATCACCGCGCTGCTCTACAACTACGGGTTCTTCACGCTGCTCGCGTACACCCCGTTCCCGCTGGACATGGGCGCGTACTCGATCGGCTTCATCTTCTTCGGCTGGGGCGTGATGCTGGCGATCTCGTCGGTGTTCCTCGCACCGCGCCTGCAGCGCCGGTTCGGCACGCTGCCGATGATGATGGCGTCGCTCGCCCTCTTCGCGGTCGACCTCGCCGCGATGGGCCTGTTCACCGATTCGAAGCCGGCCCTCGTCGTGTGCGTCGTCCTCGCCGGACTCTTCCTGGGCGTCAACAACACCCTCATCACCGAGACCGTCATGATCTCCGCGCCCGTCGAACGTTCGACCGCGTCGGCCGCGTACAGCTTCGTCCGCTTCGTCGGCGGCGCCGCCGCCCCGTACGTCGCCGGCAAGCTCGGCGAGCACAACGTCCACGCTCCGTTCTGGCTCGGCGCACTGCTTACCGTCGCCGCGATCGTCGTCCTGTCGACCGGACGAAAGGTGTTGGCGCACGTCGACGATCACGATCCGGAGCCGCACAGCATCGAGGAGGCCACGGCCGTCACGGTCGGCGACGCGGACTGAGCTTCTGGCCGTTCCCGCCTATCAGCAGAAGGGTCCCTTCACACGCTCGCAGCGTCGTGCCCCGAGCATGACGCGGCGGTGCCGCCCGACGGACCCGCTCGTCCCGATCCACGGGAACCCACCCCGCGTTTTGCGCACTTATCGGTCCCGCGGAGGCCCTCGCAACACCGATAAGTGCGCGAAACGCGAGAGGTCAGTGCAGCCGGCGCGCCGGGGACGACGCGGCGACGGTCGCGAACGCCGGCTCGGTCAGGCCCCGCTCCCGCGCACGGCGCAGGATCGTATCGGTCGCCTCGTCCACGCGGCCGGTCGGCATCAGCGCGATCGCCGATCCACCGAACCCGCCGCCGGTCATCCGCGCACCCAGCGCCCCGGCGATCCTGGCGCTCTCGACGGCGTTGTCGAGTTCGGGGCACGACACCTCGAAGTCCCGGGCGAGCGACATGTGCGACGCGTAGAGCAGGCGCCCGAACTCGGCGAAGTCGCCGGACTCCAACGCCTCCACGGCGAGCCGGACGCGCGCGATCTCACTGATCACGTGCCACGCCCGGCGGCGCAGCACGTCGTCCTTCAACCCCCGCACCGCGTCCATCCCGCCGCGGCCGCGGTCGGCGAGATCACGCAGCGGCACTCCGAGCCGGCGCGCCGCGCGCTCCACCGCGGCCCGACGTTTCGCGTACTGCCCGTCGACGAGGCGGTGCGGGGCGCGGGTGTCGACGACCAGCAGCGACAGCCCCTCGGGCGCGAACGGCACGTGCGAGATCGCACCCGAATCCGAATCGAGCAGCAGCGCATGACCTTCCGATGCCCGCAGCGACGCCGCCTGGTCCATGCCACCCGTCGGAGCCAACGCGATGTCGTTCTCGGCGCGGACGCACACTGCGGCCAGGTCCGCGCGGTCCGCGTCGGGTGCCAGCGCGAGCGCCAGCGAACACTCCAGCGCCGCCGAACTCGACAGTCCCGCCCCGATCGGCACCGTCGACACGAATGCCGCGTCGACGCCGCCGAATCCGTCCGGCAGCAGCCCACTCTCGTGCAGCGACCACACCACGCCGGCCGGATACGACGCCCAGCCGTGCGGGCGGCCGGGTCCGACGTCGTCGAGGCGCCCCTCCCACCCGGCGCCGTCGGTGGAGCGCACCCGGATCAGCCCGTCCGTTCGCGGCGAAACCGCCACAACCGTGCTGTGCGGCAGCGCGA
This sequence comes from Rhodococcus sp. AG1013, assembly GCF_003350365.1. NCBI lineage: Bacteria > Bacillati > Actinomycetota > Actinomycetes > Mycobacteriales > Nocardiaceae > Rhodococcus > Rhodococcus sp. AG1013. The sequence continues at coordinate 139,023 of NZ_QQAT01000008.1, read as the reverse complement.
TCGGCAGGCACAGACCGCCCGCGTAGTCGACGTGCTCGCCGATCAGGTTCACCCGGCCGGGGGCCGCCCAGGCACCGGCCGGGTCTGCCCCGAACTCGACCCGGAAGAACTCGCCCGCCGCCGCGGACAGCGCGCCGTCGGTCTCCGCACGGAACCATGAGGCGGTCACGGAGCAACCTCACGGAATCGTGCCGCGATGCGTTCGGGTGTGGTGTCGCTGATCCACGCGCCCATCCCCGACTCGGAGCCGGCGAGGAACTTCATCCGGTGCGGTGAGCGCATCAGCGAGAAGACCTGCAGGTACAGCCTTCCCAGTTCGCGCCCCTCGCCGACCGGCGCCTGGTGCCAGCCGGCGATGTACGGCAGACGGTCGACACCGTCGAAGAACCGGTCGAGGCGGCCCAGCAGGTCGAGGTACAGGTGCGAGAGTTCGTCGAGTTCGGCGTCGTCGAGTTCGGTGAGGTCCACGACGTCCCGGTGCGGCGCCACGTGCAACTCCACCGGCCAGCGCGCGGCTGCCGGCACGTACGCCGTCCAGTGCTCCCCCTCCACGACCACCCGGGTGCCGGCGCGGCGTTCGGCGTCGAGGACGTCGCGCAGGAGCGAACGTCCCGTGCGGGTGCGGTGCTGCTCGGCCTGTCGCAGCAGCGCGGCGGTGCGCGGCGGCAGCGTCGGATAGGCGTAGATCTGCCCGTGTGGGTGCGCCAGCGTCACCCCGATCTCCTCGCCGCGATTCTCGAAGCAGTAGACCTGCGCGATACCCGGCAGCGCCGACAGTTCGCGTGTCCGGTCTCGGAGGGCGTCGAGCACCGTGCGCACACGGGAGAGCGGCAACTGGGCGAACGCACGGTCGTGGTCACTGGTGAAGCAGACCACCTCGCATCGACCGTCCGCGGGCCGCTGCGGCCAGAGCGTCACTCCGTCAACGTGATCGGAGTCGAGCACCGCACCGGGTGCGAGGGACGGGAAGCGGTTCTCGAACACCGCGACGTCGTAGTCGTCGGCGGGAATCTCGGTCGCCGGATGTCCGGGCCGGGTGGGGCACAGCGGACACTCGTCGGCCGCCGGCAGGAACGTGCGGTCCATCCGGTGCGCCGCGAGCGTCACCCACTCCCCCGAGAGCACGTCGTAGCGCATCGTCGACAGCGCGGTGACCGGCGTCAGGCCGCGCCCGTCGTGCAGTTCACGGGTCGCGTCCCCGCCGACATACGGCTCGGTGTCGTCGAAGTAGATCAGCTCGCGCCCGTCGGACAGGGTCGTCCGCGTCTTCCGGATCGGCATCGGATCACGATATGCGACCTCCCCCGATTCCCCACCCACCACCCGGTTTGGCGTCGGAACGCGTTCTGTGTGAGCATGCTCGAGGCTGTCGCGGCGTCTCGGACGACCCGGCAGCCGGGGGAACGAAACACATCGAAACAACGGGGGATTCACATGAAGCTTCGTAGCTTTGCCGTGCGCGCATTCGGCGCCGCGGCTGTCGCGGCGGCCGCAATCACGGGCGTCGCCGGAACCGCGAGCGCCGCACCGGCGCCCGCGCCGCTCGTGCACGCGACGTTCAACGGGCCCACTCTGCCGGTGCTCGGGCAGAACGACTTCTGCAACGGCCTCATCGACACCGTCGTCGAGACCGATCCCGCACGCCGGGGACTCGCAACCATCGCCTTCACGCCGCGCGGCATGAACGGCATCGGCCCGGGCTGGGCCCAGAATCCGGTCTGCAAGGTGAAGGTCAGCGTCGGATGGAACTTCGGACGCCTCGCCGGACAGGTCAAGGACGTCGAACTTCTCGCGGTCTCGGGCCAGACCGTCCGGACGGAGATCAATCCCGGTTCCGGGGTCGCGTCGCTGACGATGGGGGTGAGCCCGGTCAGCCCGTGGTACAACGAACTCCGCCCGCAGGCGGGCTACGGGACGGTCAGCGCCTTCTTCCTCGTCCCCTGACGCTGAACGGCTGAAGGGTTCCTTCGCACGCTCGGGTTCACGCGGTCGTCGCAACACTCTCGATCCGAGAGGTTGCGGCGACCGTGTCGTTTTCGGAGGTCTGTGTCCGGTTCGGTGATCGATCGGGTGGGTTGGTCGATGCCGGGGCGGCGCGCCCGTGGTCCTCGTCGTGAGTGGACTCCAGTGGACGGCGCACCGTAGTGCGGTAACGCGAACGGCGGGTGCGGGATCGCGCACTCTTGACCCTGCGCGTGCCGCCCACCGCCAGCGAGATCCCTATTCTGCGAAGGTCGAATTCAGTGGCAGTGCAGCGCGTTCCATGCGCACATGACGCCGCATGAGAATGGAGCGAACTTCGTGAAGGTGAATTCGTTGGTCCGGCGCATGGTCGGTGCGACGCTCGTTGCCGTGACAGCAGGTGCGGCAGGAATGCTGACAGCAGCCCCGTCGAGCGCAGTACCCCTGGACACGTTTCCCGGGGAACTGGTGGTCAACGGCGACGGCGAGGGCGGCGGGGGTTGGTTCAAGAACGTGAACATTGCCGGCGCGCCTTATGCCGACATCGGCGTGTCGCCGACGGTGGTGGACAGCACCGGAGCCCAGGTCGGAACATTCGACGGAGGCAACAACGCCATGACCTATGCAGGATCCCAACCCACAGCGAGCGCGCTACAGACGTTCAATCTGCCGGCCGCAGCCCTGACCCAGATCGACGCCGGAATTGTGAGTGTGAAGCTGTCGGCCTACTTCGGTGGTACCGCAGATTCCGACGACAGCATGAGATTGCGCTTCAGGTTCGGACAAGCGGGCATGCTCAATATCCTGGGACCATTCGGTGCCGCGGCGGAGCGTGGCAACACCGCCGGGTTCACTCTCCAGTCCATCACGGTTCCGGTACCCTCCGGCAGTCGCAGCGTCAATATTTTTCTCGATGGCCTGAGGACCGGGACGACGTTCGATTCCTACATCGACAACGTCTCCATGAAGCTCGAGACTCCCTCTGCCGGCGCACTCGAGGTGACCCACACCTCGGACGCATCAGGTCCGGTCACCGACGGCCAGGTCGTGAACTACACCTCGACGTTCACCAACACCGGTGAGCAACCCATTGCGGTGGATCGCGCCCTGACGCTTTCCGGTCTGCTCGACGACGCGGACCTGGTGTCCGGTCCGACGAGCGAGAATGCGGCTCTGTCCGTGACTGATTCAGGCTCCGGAGTGCACGGTATCGCGGGGACCTTGGCTCCGGGCCAGTCGGTGACAGTGACCTACGCGGTCGCGGTCAAGCCGTACGCAAGTCAGGGTGACCACAACCTCGTCACGGTGATGTCGGAGCGTGCGGACATTCCTGCCGGAGTCCCCGCTTCGTGTGCGGGCGGTCCACTGTGCCTCGAGAACCCGGCCGCCGAGACCGCAGCCGTACCCATGATCAACCCGGCCGTCGCCGGCGCCGCCGGCGCAGTGCTGGCACTCGGGGCGGGCGGATTCGTCATGATCCGTCGTCGCAATGCTGTAGCGAGCTGACCGAGAAGAACGACTGAACTAGACCGTCGCCGGTGTGGGATCGCGCAAACCTGTGCGTGATCCCGCACCGGCGGTCGGCCGCCACCGGCACGGCCCGTGGGGGCCTGACGTGAACAGCCAGTGCATTGCCGGGTACCGCACTACCGAGCCCGGGGGCCCGCTACGAGTGCCGTTGCAGTACTAGCTCAGAACTAGCTCAGACCCAGGTCGTCGAGACCCAGTAGCGAGCGGTACTCGAGTCCCTCGGCGGCGATGATCGCGTCGGCGCCGGTGGCCCGGTCGACGACGGTGGCGACACCCACCACGATGGCGCCCGCGTCACGCAGCGCCTTGACGGCGGTGAGCGGCGAGTTGCCGGTGGTGGTGGTGTCCTCGACGACCAGGACGCGCTTGCCGACGACGTCGGGGCCCTCGATCTGGCGCTGCATGCCGTGCGCCTTGGCGGCCTTGCGGACCACGAACGCGTCGATCGGGCGTCCCTCCGCATGCATGACGGCCATCGCGACCGGGTCGGCGCCCATCGTCAGACCGCCGACGGACACGAAATCCCAGTCGGCGACCAGTTCGCGCAGCAGCTTGCCGATCAGCGGGCCGGCGCGGTGGTGCAGCGTCGCGCGGCGCAGGTCCACGTAGTAGTCGGCTTCCTTGCCCGAGGACAAGGTCACCTTTCCGTGCACCACCGCCAGCTCGCGCACCAACGCAGCGAGCTCGTCGCGATCCGTCATCGGCCGCTCCCATCACCTTCGAAGTCAGACATATTTAGTCGGGTCGAGCCTAGCGAGGGGGCCCGGTCACAGTGCCTGCGGCCCTCAGGCCGCGACGTCGGTGACGCCGTCGTCCCCGGCGTCCGCATCCTTCGTTCCCGACGTGGGCACCTCGAGGATCGTCGCCTCGAACGGCTGCGCCCCCACGATCCCGATTCGGCGCGCGATCAGCCCTGTCGGGAACGTCGTGAGCGAGCGGTCGAGGCGTCCGGCCATGTCGTTGTAGACCTGGATCGCGCCGGCCAGCCGCGCCTCGGTCTGTTCGATCTCGTGGCTCGGCCGCGTGAACGCCCAGTCGTTGCGCAGCGCCGGGTAACGGTTGGCGGTGGCGAGCAGGGACTGCAGCGCCTCGGACAACGCATTCTCGGCGCCAGCCTGCCGGCGCGGGTCGAGGTCCTCCTCGCGGATCCGCATGGCCAGGCTGCGGGCCCCCGACACGGTGTTCACGAGCTCACGGCCCACCGTCTCCGCGGCGGCCAGGACCAGGCCGGGGATGTATTGGTACCGGCGATCGAGCTCGACGTGGACCAACCCGAGGGCCGCACGCACGCTGGCGTCGGTCCGGCGGAGCTGCCGGACGGAGACCGTCACCCAGACCGCAGCACTCACTACAGCCACAACAAGAACAAGAACAACACCCGACACAACAACCACAGATGCGGAATCTACTGGGACGGGGCGGAGGCCGCTATTCGACGGGCTCCTGCGCCACCGGGCGACCCGGATCGTGCGCGGCGGGCTCCATGGCCGGCGGTTCGGTGGCGGGCGGTAGCACCCGGAGCATTCCCGACAGCCGGGCCACGGCCTCGATCGCCGCGTCCCAGTCCCGCCCGGAGCTGCCCACCGGCAACGAGCCCAGAGTCCACTGGCCCTCGCTCCACAGCATCTGCAGCTGCGGCGGCACCGTCTCGGTGAACGCCACCATGCGCTGGTCGCACACCCGGCGCGCGATCTCGAGATCGGTCGCGAACACCACGCGCGGCCCGATCGCCCCGAGCAGGTTCAGGTCGGTGTCGCGCGGCGGCGGGGTCGACTTCAGACGCAGGTCGATGTCGACGTCCGAGCCCACCTCGCGGTGCACCGCGACGATCGTGGCGGTGTCCTCGAGGTCGAAGAGCACGAACTGCTCACCCCGGCGGATACCCCGCACGACGTCCACCGCACCGAGATACTCCTGCTTGGACAGGGCCGCACGATGCCACTCCGACGGCAGATGCTCGTCGGAGGAGTTGTACGTGTATCCCTGCGCCTTCGCCCAGATCTGCCGGACTCGACCTGTCTGGTCGCGTCGCGAACGATCGACATAGAGCAGCGCGACAGCACCCGCGAGCGCTATCACTGCCAATCCGAACCACATAGCCGTCATCGAGGGTCAGCCTAGCCACTCCCGGGCCTGATCCGGGCATCCGGTGCCGCGCGTCAGTTACCGAAGTTGGGAAGTGTCGTGCCGATGATCAACTTCGCGGTGACGGCGCCGCCCTCGACCTTGTCACCCTGCACCAGCACCGATTCGCCGGGCTTCAGATCGGCGATGGTGTTCGCGGTGAGGGAGATCAGCGTGGTGTCGGCAGTGGTGAACACGGTGACCTTGGTTCCGCCGATCGAGTCGACGGTGAGCGTGCCGCCGTCGTTGGCGGTGATGGTGCCCATCGCCGTGCCCGCCTTGCCGATCAGTTCGCCGACACCGCCGGGAATGCTCTCGAGCGGGGACGTCGTGTCGGGCGCCGACGTGGGTGGCGGGGTGCTGCGTGGCTGCCCGGGCACCGTGGGTGCCGACGTGCGGATCGACGGGGCTGAGGCGGTGGTCGAGTTGTCGGGGCCGCCGCTGTTCAGCAGGAACCCGATGCCCAGGCCGAGCGCCAGCAGCACGGCGCCGGCGCCGACGGCCGCCCACAGGCCCACCCTGCGGCCGGGCTTGTGCTCGGGCGTGTTCTCGATGGACGGCACCTCACCGGTCGGCGGCTGGCCGGGCGGCGGATAGCCGGGCGGCGGGTACCCGCCCTGCGCGTAGTACGTCGGGTACGCCTGCGTCGGATTCGACGGCGGAGCCTGCGGATCGAGGCGCGGGTCGTACGTGGGATACGCCTGGGTCGCATTCGGCGGCGGCGAACCGTACGCCTGGTAGGGATCGGCCGTGTAGTACTGCTCGGTGGGCTGGTCCGGGGCAACCGGCGGAATCTGCTGTGTGCTGTCGTCGCCGGTACGTGCCCACTGGACGGTCTCGTCCGACGGCCGCGCCTGTTCGGCTGGGTCGTACGCGCGTTCCTGCGGGGTGCGGGGATCGCGCGGATCCTCGGGGTTCGTCATGGTGCGAGACACCTACTCTCTTCGGCCGACAGTTCAGGGTAGAGCCGGATTCTGAGATGCGTCTGAAACCTCACGAGAGGGGCATACCCTGCTCGAGGAATTCGATCGCCCGCACGAATACGGCCAGATCCGGCGGATCTGCGGCATCACCGCCGACGGCGCCCAGCACGGCGCCCGCGATGACACCGGCGAGAACCCGAACCTCGAACTCGTCGGCGGGTCGGCCGACGCGAGAACCGATCGCGTCCGCGAGGACGCCGATCGATCGGGTGAGCTCACCAATCATCGCCGCGCGCAGTTCGGGCACACCGAACAGCAACCGCTGCCGGGTGCGTTCCGCCTCTCGCTCCTCCGCCGAGAGCGCCGACAGGACCTGCTCGAAGGCCTGCCGACACGCAGTCAGCGGGGGCACCTCCGGCGGCTGCGCGGCGACGGCCTCGAGGATCGGCGCATCGAGGTCGTCGATGAGGATCAACTGCTCCTTGCTCGGGAAGTAGCGGAAGAACGTGCTCGGTGAGACTTCCGCGGCGGCCGCGATCTGCTCGACGGTGGTCGCGGCGTAACCCTGTTCGGTGAACAGCCGCATCGCGTGCTCGCGAATCTGGGCCCGCGTCCGGAGCTTCTTCCGTTCGCGCAGTCCCAACTGCTCAGTCGACGTGCTCATGCGCCCAGTGTTCCTCATCGACGGACGAGTCGGCCTCGGTCTCGACCTGTCGGCGCACGGGCAGGCCGATGATCGCGATCACCCCGCCGACGACCGCGAGCGCGGCACTGACCCACAGCGCCGAGACCATGCCGTGCACGAACGCCGCCTGCACCTGCTCCTCGAGCGTGGGCAGATTCAGCGACCGGGCCACGGCCACACCACTGCTCACCGAATCCGAGACCGCGGACTGCGCGGGCTCCGGCAGCGCCGTGGACGGCAGGTGCGAGTGATAGCCGGCGGCGAGGACGGTGCCCAGCACGGCGACGCCGATGGTTCCGCCGGCCTGCCGAAGCGCTTGCACCAGAGCCGATCCCGCCCCGGATCGTTCGGGCGACAGCGCGCCGATCGCGGCAGCCATCGCGGTGGGCATCACCAGCCCCAGCCCCACACCGGCGATCGTCAGCCACGTCGCGGCCGGCCCGTAGCCGGAGTCGACGGTCATGGTGGTGCCGAGCAGGCACGCTCCGACCAGCGCCGCGAATCCGAGGGCGATGAGCGTGCCCGGGCCCAGAATTCGGGCCAGCAGGTCGGCGAGTCGAGTGCCCAGGACCAGTCCGGCGATCATCGGCAGCAACCGCACCCCGATACCGAGCGCGTCGGCCCCCAACACCGAGCCCAGATACAGCGGCAGCGAGAACAGCAGGCCGAACATCACGAAGTTCACGAGCGTCGTCAGCCCCGCGCCGAACGCGTAGTCCCGATCGGCGAGCAGCGCGAGGTCGATGATCGGGTTCCCGGACCGGCTCTGCCACAACAGGAACGCCGCCAACAGCACGACACCCGCACCGAGGGACACCAGGACCTGGTCGGTACCCCAGCCGTCGCTGCCGGCGGTGATGAAGCCGTAGGTCAGGGCCAGCAGCCCGGTGGAGGAGAGCAGCGCGCCGGCGACGTCGAAACGTCCGGGCGCACTGCTGCGCGACTCGGGCACCAGGAGCGCGACCGCGACGAGGCCGACGCACACCAGCGGGACGTTCACGAGAAACACCGAACCCCACCAGAAGTGCCCGAGCAGCCACCCACCGAGGATCGGACCGAGCGGCAACCCGAGCGCGGTGGCGGTGACCCAGATCGTCAGCGCCCGCTGCTGCTCCGCCTTGTCGGGGAACAGGATCGGCAGCACCGCCATCGACATCGGCATGATCGCGGCAGCGGCGAGTCCGAGCACCGCACGGGCGCCGATCAGCTGTGCACCGGTCTGTGAGTAGGCGCACGCGAGCGACGCGAGACCGAACAGCGCCATCGCGATCAGCAGCAACTTCCGTCGTCCGATCCGGTCCCCGAAACTGCCGGCGGGCAGCAGGGCCGCGGCGAGCACCAGGGTGTAGGACGTCGAGAACCACTGCAGCGACGACGTGGTCGCGTCGAGGTCCCGGGCGAGCGTGGGCAGCGCGACCGTGAGCACCATCAGGTCGATGCCGATCGCGAAGACCGCGACCGACAGCGCCGTCAGAGCCCACCAGCGGCGGCGGGACGTGGCAGAAACAGAACCCGAGGTCGAAATCATGAGAGAACCTCCGAATTGGCACCTCATCCCTTTTGAAAGTCTCTGCCACTTTCTCGGGGGTGTCAACGGTCCCGGGGGTCTCGATCGGATCGCGGATCCGGCCTACAACCCGCGGAGTTTCTCCAGGTCGCGCCGCTCACGCTTGGTGGGCCGGCCCGCACCACGATCGCGGCGGGGCTGCGACGCCATCACCTCGGGCGAGGGCGGCGGCGGGCTGTTGTCCTGCATGCACTCGGCGGCGACCGGCGGGCCGACCCGCTTCGCGATGGGCCGCACCACGACGACGATCCGCTCGACACCGGAGACCCGCACGCGCACCTCGTCGCCGGGCTTGACCTGCACGGACGCCTTCGCCGGTGTGCCGTTCACCCGGACATGACCGGACCGGCACGCGGTGGCCGCCTGGGACCGGGTCTTGAACAGCCGCACCGCCCAGGTCCAACTGTCCACGCGGGCGCTCGTCGCGTCAGGAGTAGGGGTAGGCACGACGCCAGGTTACCGAGGTCGCGGAGGGCCCCCTTGCGTCCCTCGTGGTGGGAACCTTCCCCGCCCCGGCTCGGGACACATCCGCCCTGCAAGACGCCGTTTTCGTCGAGCGCCGAAGGTCCCTGTTCCGCCGAAACGACCCGCTGGGCGGGATGGTCCGCTGCCCAGGCATGCCACCCCGCCATAGCGTGGATTCATCGCAGGGACCGCGGGGTCTGGTCCATCTTCAGGGTCGGGCACCTCGCGCTCATGGAAGGACTCTTCAGTGAACGGACAGGATTCGGCACCCATCACCGCCTCGTACGACGCCGTGGTCGTGGGCGCGGGCATCGCCGGCGTGTACGCCGTCTACCGGCTCCGCAAGCAGGGCTTGACGGTGCGCGCGTTCGAGGCCGCCAGCGGCGTGGGCGGGGTGTGGTTCTGGAATCGCTACCCGGGCGCCCGCTGCGACGTCGAATCCGTCGACTACTCGTACTCCTTCTCCCCCGAACTCGAGCAGGAGTGGGACTGGAGCGAGAAGTACGCCACCCAGCCCGAGATCCTCCGGTACATCAACCACGTCGCGGATCGTTTCGACATCCGTCGTGACATCCAGTTCGAAACCCGGGTCACCTCAGCGGTTCTCGACGAGGACACGCTGCGGTGGACGGTGAGCACCGACCGCGGCGACGTCGTGTCGGCCCGTTTCTTCGTCGCCGCCGCCGGCCCGCTGTCGAACGCCAACACCCCCGACTTCGCCGGTCTGGACACGTTCACCGGCGACGTCTTCCACACCGCGTACTGGCCGCACGAGGGCGTCGACTTCACCGGCAAGCGTGTCGGTGTGATCGGCACCGGATCGTCCGGGATCCAGTCCATCCCGCACATCGCCGAGCAGGCCGAGCGCCTGTTCGTATTCCAGCGGTCCGCGAACTACTCCGTGCCCGCGGGCAACGCGCCGCTCGACGACGCCACCCGCGCCGGGCAGAAGGCGACCTACGCCGAGCGTCGCCGGTTGTCGCGGGAGTCCGGCGGCGGATCCCCGCACCGCGCGATCCCCCACTCCGCCCTCGAGCTGTCCGAGGAGGAGCGCCGCGCCGCCTACGAGGAGCGCTGGCAACTCGGCGGCGTCCTGTATTCCAAGACGTTCCCCGACCAGCTCACCGACCTCGCCGCGAACGACACCGCTCGGCAGTTCTGGGAGGAGAAGGTCCGCGCCGTCATCGACGATCCGGCGATCGCGGAACTGCTGATTCCCACCGATCATGCGATCGGCGCCAAGCGCATCGTCACCGACAGCGGCTACTACGAGACCTACAACCGCGACAACGTCGAACTGGTGAACCTCAGGGCCGCGCCGATCGTCGGCATGGACGAGCACGGCATCGACACCACCGACGCGCACTACGACCTCGACGCGATCGTCCTCGCCACCGGATTCGACGCGATGACCGGCTCGCTCGAGAAGCTCGAGATCGTCGGACGCGGCGGCCGCAGCCTGAAGGAGAAGTGGGCCGCGGGCCCCGAGACCTACCTCGGTCTCGGCATCGACGGCTTCCCGAACTTCTTCAACCTCACCGGCCCCGGCAGCCCGTCGGTGCTCGCGAACATGGTGCTGCACTCCGAACTCCACGTCGATTGGGTGGCCGACGCCATCGCCTACCTCGACGACCGCGGCGCCGCCGGCATCGAGGGCACCCCCGAGTCCGTCGCCGACTGGGTCGAGGAATGCCGCACCCGCGCCGAGGCGTCCCTGCTCAACACCGCGAACTCCTGGTACCTCGGCGCCAACATCCCCGGCCGTCCGCGGGTGTTCATGCCGTTCCTCGGCGGTTTCTCCGCCTACCGCGAGATCATCACCGAGGTCGCCGAATCCGGCTACAAGGGCTTCGCGATCCTCGAAGCCTGAGTCGCACCGCTCCATGCGCGGCCCGGCACCTCATAGAAGGTGTCGGGCCGAAGTGCATCGCGAGCTGTCGGCGGCGGGGACCACATGTGTTTCAGTCCACGATTTTCACGTTACGGGCGGTATCGCCTGTGTTAGGTTCCTCGAGCGGTCGGGACGGCACACCGGACGAAGGGACACTACGTGCGAAAGTTGTTCGCAGGGCTGGTAATCGCGGTTTCGGGAGCACTACTGATCGGCGGCACGGCCGGGGCGGCTCCCGCTCCCCCGTTGCCGGTGCCGGACGGATTCTTCTCCGGCATCCTGCCGGAGTTGACCAATCCCGCCGGATCGCTGCCCGGTTCCAACGACTTCTCGTGCAAGCCGACGGCCGAGCACCCCGAACCGGTGATCCTGGTGCACGGCACCGGCGGCGGACAGCAGACCAACTGGGGCAAGTACGCACCCCTGCTCGCGAACGAGGGGTACTGCGTCTTCTCCCTGACGTACGGCGGCGTGCCGGGCATGCCGTGGCCGGTCAGCGCGATCGGCGGGATGCTGCCGATCGAGCAGAGTGCGCAGCAGTTCGGCGACTTCGTCGACCGCGTGCTCGCGTCGACCGGCGCGACGAAGGTGAACCTCGTCGGGCACTCGCAGGGCACGCTGATGCCCAGCTACTACCTGAAGTTCCTCGGCGGTGCCGACAAGGTCGACAAGTACGTCTCGCTGGCGCCGCTGTGGAAGGGCATCGACGCCCTCGGCGTCTCCCAACTGGCTCCGACGGTCAAACGCTTGGGACTGCAAGAGGTTCAGGCGCAGACGGTCGAGCAGCTGTGCGGGGCGTGCTTCCAGATGGCGGCCGGCACCGACTTCATGAACAAGATGAACGAGGGCGGGCCCTACGTCCCGCAGGTGACGTACACCAACATCATGACCCGCTACGACGAGGCCGTCGTGCCGTATACGGCCGGCTTCGTCGAGGCCCCGAACGCCACCAACATCGTCGTACAGGACGCCTGTTCACTGGACTACGCCGAACACGCGGGCATCGCCGCGGATCCGATCGCCGCGACGCACGTCCTCAACGCACTCGACCCGGAGCATCCGCGGCCGGTCCCGTGCTTCTTCGTCCCGCCGTTCACGGGCTGACCAGGCCTGCACGTCGACCGGGTCGTCGAATCCGGCTGCAAGAGTTTCACGACCGAGTAGGCGACCCCGAGACGGTGTGTGACCGGCGGCTACCATCGAACCCACACGATTCGGGTCCGACTGGGAGGTGACGGCGGTGACCGGCACATCCGGCGGCGGTGGTCTGCGACTGAGTGACGACGAGCGCCTGCACGCGCTGAATGCGATCGGCGAGCACTACGCGGCAGGACGATTGGACGTCGACGAGTTCTACGAGCGCACCGGCAGCATCGCGGACGCACGCACGCTCGACGGCGTGCAGCAATCGTTCCGGGATCTGCCCGGCGGCGTACCCCTGCGCGCGGACGGCGGCGCAATCGTCAAGGTGCCGTTCACCGTCAGCGGTACGGCCGACGCCGCCATGCCGGCGTCGCAGCAGAGCACGGAGACCGAGCTCGCGTCACTGCTGCGGCGCGGCAAGTGGATCGAATCGCTCGACTGGCTCGTACTCGGCCTCACCCTGGTGGCGTTCCTGATCCTGAACAACGTCGTCGACTGGGACTACGCGTGGGTGGTGTGGCCCAGCCTGATCGTCACACTCGGCCTACCGCGGATGATCCTGGGGTTCAGCGACTCGGACGAGGAGCTCTACGGCGAGCTCAAGGAGTCCGAGGACGAGGCACGCAAGAAGCGGTTACGCGAGGCCGCGGAGCGAATCAAGGAACTCGAGGCCTGACGGCCCGTGCGCCTAGCCGGTAGCTGCTACTACCGACAAGGCGCACGGGCGCGCAGCGCCTAGCCGAGCACCAGGTGATCGCCGTCCTCGGAGACGGTCACCGGCACCGTGTCGCCGTCGCGGACGGTACCCGCGAGCAGCAGCTTCGCCAGCTGGTCGCCGATGGCCTGCTGGATGAGGCGGCGCAGCGGACGCGCGCCGTACAGCGGGTCGTAGCCGCGCACAGCGAGCCAGAACCGGGCCGAGTCCGCCACCTCGAGCGTGAGCCGTCGGGCCGCGAGCCGGGCCGCCAGCTGATCCAGCTGGATGTCGACGATCGACTCGAGCTGCTCCTCCGACAGCGGGTCGAAGACGACGACGTCGTCGAGCCGGTTGACGAACTCCGGCTTGAACGCCGAACGCACCGCCGCCATCACGTGCTCACGGTCGCCGCCCGCACCCAGGTTGGAGGTGAGGATCAGGATCGTGTTCCGGAAGTCGACCGTGCGGCCCTGACCGTCGGTGAGCCGGCCGTCGTCGAGCACCTGGAGCAGGATGTCGAACACGTCCGGGTGTGCCTTCTCGACCTCGTCGAACAGCACGACGGTGTACGGCCGTCGGCGCACCGCCTCGGTGAGCTGGCCACCCGATTCGTAACCGACGTAGCCGGGGGGCGCACCGACGAGCCGCGCGACCGAGTGCTTCTCGCTGTACTCGGACATGTCGATCCGCACCATCGCGCGTTCGTCGTCGAACAGGAACTCGGCCAACGCCTTCGCGAGCTCGGTCTTGCCGACGCCGGTGGGACCGAGGAACAGGAACGAGCCGGTGGGCCGGTTGGGGTCGGCGACGCCGGCCCGGGCGCGGCGCACCGCGTCGGACACAGCCTGCACCGCGTCCGCCTGTCCGACCACGCGCTTGCCGAGTTCGGTCTCCATGCGCAGCAGCTTGGCGGTCTCGCCCTCCATCATGCGGCCGGCGGGGATGCCGGTCCACGCGGACACGACGTCGGCGACGTCGTCGGGACCCACCTCCTCCTTGAGCATGACGGCACCGTCGGACGCCCCGTCCGATACGGCCGCGGCGGCCTCGAGTTGCTTCTCCAGCTCGGGAATCCGGCCGTACCGCAGTTCGGCGACCTTGCCGAGGTCGCCGTCGCGTTCGGCGCGATCCTCCTCGCCGCGCAGCGCCTCGAGCTGTTCCTTGACCTCGCGCACCGAGTCGATGGCGTTCTTCTCGTTCTGCCACCGGGCGGTGAGCTGGCGCAGCTTCTCCCGATCGTCGGCGAGTTCCTCGCGCAGCTTCTCGAGCCGGTCCTGGGAGGCCGCGTCGGTCTCCTTGGTCAGCGCCATCTCCTCGATCTCGAGACGACGCACGACGCGCTCCACCTCGTCGATCTCGACGGGCCGCGAGTCGATCTCCATGCGTAGCCGCGACGCGGCCTCGTCGACGAGGTCGATGGCCTTGTCCGGCAGGAAGCGCGAGGTGATGTAGCGGTCCGACAGGGTCGCGGCGGCAACGAGCGCCGAGTCGGTGATGCGCACGCCGTGGTGCACCTCGTACCGCTCCTTGAGTCCGCGAAGAATGCCGACGGTGTCCTCCACCGACGGCTCGCCCACGAGGACCTGCTGGAAGCGTCGTTCGAGCGCGGCGTCCTTCTCGATGTACTGGCGGTACTCGTCGAGCGTGGTGGCGCCGACCAGCCGCAGCTCACCGCGGGCGAGCATCGGCTTGATCATGTTGCCGGCGTCCATCGCCGACTCGCCGGTCGCACCGGCGCCGACGATGGTGTGCAGCTCGTCGATGAACGTGATGACCTGGCCGGCCGAGTTCTTGATGTCGTCGAGCACGGCCTTGAGCCGTTCCTCGAACTCGCCGCGGTACTTGGCACCGGCCACCATCGATCCGAGGTCGAGCGAGATGACGGTCTTGCCGCGCAGGGACTCCGGGACGTCCCCGGCGACGATGCGCTGCGCGAGACCCTCGACGATCGCGGTCTTGCCGACGCCGGGTTCGCCGATGAGCACCGGGTTGTTCTTGGTGCGACGGCTCAGCACCTGCACCACGCGCCGGATCTCGGTGTCCCGCCCGATGACCGGGTCGAGCTTGCCCTCGCGGGCCTGCGCGGTGAGGTCGGTCGAGTACTTCTCGAGCGCCTGATAGGTGCCCTCCGGGTCCGGGCTGGTGACGCGCGCGCTGCCGCGGACGGCGGTGAACGCGTCCCGCAGCGCCTCGGGGGTGGCGCCGTGGCCGACGAGGAGCTTGGCGACGTCGGAATCTCCGGACGCGAGACCCACCATGACGTGCTCGGTGGAGACGTACTCGTCGTCGAGTTCGGTGGCGAGGTGCTGCGCGGCGGTGATCGCGGCGATCGCCTCGCGGCCGAGTTGCGGCTGGGTGGTGGCGCCGGTGGCGCGCGGCAGCCGGTCCACCATCACCTGGGCCTCGCGTCGAACCACAGTGGGATCGACGCCGACGGCCTTGAGCAGCGGTGCGGCGATGCCGTCGGTCTGGTCGAGCAGCGCCACCAGCAGGTGCGCGGGACGGATGTCCGGGTTGCCTGCTGCGGACGCCGACTGCAACGCAGCCGTCAGCGCGGCCTGGGTCTTGGTGGTGGGGGAGAATGAGTCCACTGGTCACCTTCCTTGCGACGAACGAACAAGATCATTGTGCCGTGCCGGAGGATTCCGGTCGGCTGTCGTTCTCCTCAACGAACGAAATGTTGAGTCTGTTCCGCTCAACTTCGGAATTCTTCGGGAATTCTCACCCGGGTTAGGCGAGGCCCACAACCGGACGGTCTCGTCGGCGGTGCACACTGGTAACCGGCTCCGATCCTCGACTGCGGTCGGAGCCGATCCGCATGCAAGGGAGGACGACGTGGAACCGGCCGAGATCAGTCTCATTCGTGCACAATTTGCGGCCGTCACCTCGTCTACCGACACCCGCGACCGCTTCGCCCACACCTTCTACACCCAGTTCTTCGGCCGCATCCCGCAGAGCCGCTCGCTGTTCCCGGCCGGGATGGACGGCCAGCGGGTCAAGCTCGTCGCGGCGGTCGAGTTCATCGTCCGCGGGCTCGACGACACCGACCGACTGCTGCCGTTTCTCGCGCAGCTGGGCCGCGATCATCGCAAGTACGGGGTGCAGCGCGAGCACTACGCGGCCGCCGGCAACGCACTGCTCGACGCGATGCGCGACGCCGACTCCGACGGGCCGTGGGGCCCGCACAGCGATGCCGCGTGGCGCGAGCTGATCGCCCTGATCACCACCACGATGTCCGACGCCGCCGACGCCGACGACTTCCCCGCGCTGTGGGAGGCGACCGTCGTCAGCCACGAGCGGGTGCTGCGGGACCTCGCGATCATCCGGCTCGAGTCCGACTCCCCGATCCCCTACTCCGCCGGGCAGTACCTCAGCGTCCAGATCCCGCAGCGGCCCCAGATGTGGCGATACCTGTCGCCGGCGATGCCCACCAACCCGTTCGGCCAGCTCGAGTTCCACGTCCGGCGGGTGTCCGGCGGTTGGGTGAGCCCCGCGATGGTCAACGAGACCGCGGTCGGCGACCGCTGGCAGCTCAGTTCCCCGCTCGGCGGTCTGCACGTGGACCGCGAGTCCGGCCAGGACGTCCTGATGATCGCCGGCGGCACCGGACTCGCGCCGCTGCGCGCACAGATCATGGACATGGCCCATCGCGGCATCAACCCGCGGGTGCACCTGTTCGTCGGCGGCACGTACCCGTGCGACCTGTACGACATCGAGACGCTGTGGCACCTGTCGCTGAGCAACCCTTGGCTCACGGTCGTGCCCGTCACCGAGGAAGACGAGAACCCCTGGTGGCACCCGTACCCCAGCCCCGAACCGCCGCCGGGAATGCACCAGCGCCTGCTCGGCCCGCTGGGCCGAGTGGTGGGGCAGTTCGGAACCTGGGCCGACCGGCAGGTGCAGATCTGCGGTTCCCCGGCGATGGTGAAGACCACCGCATACGCACTACAGCGGACCGGCACGCCGGCGTCGTCGATCTCCCACGACCCACTGCGCTGACGGGGCACAGTCGAGGCATGGACGACCTCCCACCGATGCCACCGGTCGACAACACCGGCCCCGACTCGTCCGACACGACGTCCGGCTGGGTGATCGCAACGTGGTTGACGACGATCGTGGCCGCAGGCACTCCACAACCATCGCGTCACCACCGGCATACGCCCGGGAACCTGAATCCGCCTGCGCCGAGAAAACCGACCGGTCAGCGGGAGACTCCGTAGGCGCTGCGCCGCACCCGCTCTAGCGTCGATCCCAACGAGCACGAGCCGGACCCGACACCGGGTTCCGGCCCGCTCCTGCACGCTCACATGCATCCAATAATGTTGCCTCACAAAGCTTTCTCCACTTCCTAGAGGCGGAACAGGCTATTGACGTAATCCACGTCACACCCTTAGCGTCAGCGCGCCCAGGCAATCGCCTGGCATCGGCCGTGCCCATTCGGAGGGATCCTGCATGAAGATTCGGCATTCTGCGTTCATCGCGGCACTGGCGGCCTCCGCCGTCGCCGTCGCCGGCTGCTCCGGCTCGGCGTCCGGCGAGGACGCCTCGGACAGCGGCCCCTACCGTGTCCTGGTCACCGGGGCGATCAGTGGCCAGGGTTCGTTGGCGGCGAATGCCCAGACCTCGATCCTGGCCGCGAAGGCCGGCGTCGAGGAGGTCAACAAGAACGGCGGAATCGCCGGGCGCACGGTGGAACTCACCGTCGTCGACGACGGCGGTGACGCCACCAAGGCGGTGTCCAACCTGCGCGACGCGGTGAACTCCGGCAAGAAACCGGACCTCTACCTCAACTCGGGCCCGTCCACGGTCTCGGCGGCGACGCTGCCGATCCTGAAGCAGAACAAGATCCTGTCGTTCAACATCGGCCCCACCGACAACTCGTCCGATCCGAGCGAGTTCCCCCTCAACTTCGATCTGTCGCCCTCACCCACCGAGTACGCCGTCTCCCTCGCCCGGTACGCGAAGAGCAAGGGCTACCAGCAGGTGGGCGTCATCCACGGAAGCAGCGCCTACGGTGAGGCATTCGGTAAGGCGATGGACTCCGCCCTCTCCGACGAGGGCGTCAGCATGTCGGCCACCGAGGAGTACGACGTGGCCGCACTGGACATGACCGCCCAGTTGCAGGCGCTGAAGAACAAGGGCACGCAGGCGCTGGTCATCGACGCGTACGGCGCGCCCCTGGGTTACCTGCTCACGAGCCTCGAGCGACTGGACTGGCACATCCCGTTGATCGGCAACACCTCGGTCTCCGGCACTGCCCTGATCGCGAAGCCCGCGCCGGACGGGGCTCTGGGCACGCGGGCCGCCTCCAACCTGGTGATGCAGGTGTTCCCGAGCACCGTCTACGACGCCGCGGACACGACGGTGAACACGATGGTGTCGTCGATGGCATCGATGGGGTCGATTCCTTCGACGCTCATCCTCGCCGACAACTACGACCCGTTCGGGCTCGTTGCGGCCGCGGCCGACAAGGTCGGCTCCGCCGCGGATCCGCAGAAGCTCGCCGAGGCGCTCGAGACCCAGGAAGTTCTCGACAACGCGCGAACGGCGTTCCTCCCGCGCTACCACTACTCGCCGGAATCGCACGCGCCCAACCTGGCCGACGACGGGTACCGGTTCGTGCCGCCGAGCAAGCTGCTCAACGGCCAGTACGGCAATCCCGCCGCGTGATCGAGGAGACGCCATGACGATCCAGCCACTGCACGCGCCGCCGGCATCCATCTGCTGAACGTTCCGTCGATCGAACTGGACGGCGACGAGGCCGCGGCTCGAGTGCATTTCGAGTTCCGGTCGGGCGCCGAGACGAGACACACCCACGTGGCCGGCCACTACACGGTGCGGTACCGACGGACCGAACTCGGATGGCGCATCGCGCACCGCAGGGAGGTGGCGGTCCGCCGAGACCGCGGCTTCTTCTACTCGTACTGACACCCACCGGGGCCGTGTTCGGGCGCTTCGCCCGCACACGGCCCCGGTCCGTCGTGTCCACGCCGTTTCCGGGGGTACGCTCGCGGCGGGAAGCACCCCGTGTCACCGACCGGAGGAGATCCGATGGCCACCCATCCGATACTGGTTCTCGCCGCCACGGGCGGACAGGGGCGAGCGGTCAGCACGGCCCTCCTCGACCGGGGCGCGCCGGTGCGTGCCCTGGTGCGCAACCCGACGTCGGCCAGGGCACGATCCCTCGCCGACCGGGGCGCCGACATCGTCACCGGATCGCTGGACGACGGAGAGTCGTTGGCGGCGGCCATGCGCGACGTGGCGGCCGTCTTCGCCATGACGACGCCGTTCGAGGGCGGGGTCGAGGAGGAGATCACCCAGGGCCGCACGATCGTCGCGGCCGCCGGTCGGGCCCGGGTACCGCACCTGGTGTTCAGCTCGGTGGCCGGCGCCGACCAGCACAGCGGTGTTCCGCACTTCGAGAGCAAGGCCGTCATCGAGGCCGAGCTGACGTCCAGCGGGCTCGCCCACACGATCCTGGGGCCGACGTACTTCTTCGACAATGCACTCGGCGGCGCCGATCGGATCCGCACGGAGGGCGTGCTCGACCTGCCGCTGCCGCCGGATCGCCCACTGCAACAACTCGATCGCAGGGATCTCGGGGCGTTCGCGGCCCACGTCTGCTCTCCCCCGAGCGCTTCGCCGGCGAGCGGATCGAACTGGCAAGTGACGCACCCACTCCCGACACCATGGCCGCGGCCCCGGCTACCGGGTCGACCTCGAGCGGCTGCATTCCAGGTTCCCGGACGTGGGGTGGACGTCGTTCGCGGATTGGGCCGGTAGCACGTTCGGCGCGGCGCGATAGCAGCGGCGGACCCGATCACCGGGAACAATGGTCGTATGCAACAGCAGGATTCCTGGACCGCGACCGTCGTCGAACACCACCGCCTGCGCCGCGATGTCGCGGTGGTGCGCCTGATCGGTGAGGCCGTGCCGTTCCGCGCCGGCCAGTACGTGGATGTGAGCGTGCCGGGGCATCCGCGCCTGCCCCGGCGCCTCTCGCCCGCGCTGCCTCCGTCGCTCGACGGCAAGCTCGAGTTCCACGTCCGCACTGTCCCCGGCGGCTGGGTGAGCCGCAGCATCGTCGAGGACACACGCCCCGGCGATCAGTGGCAGATCTCCGCTCCGCGCGGTGATCTCACGGTCGACGAGGAGGGACCGACGGTCGTCATGGTCGGCGGCGGCACCGGCCTCGCCCCGCTGCGCTCGATCATTCTCGACCTGGTGCAGGTGCCGAACCCGCCGCAGGTGTATCTGTTCGTGGGCGGGCGGACGGTGGCGGACCTGTACGCGTCGGACATGCTGTGGCTGCTCACGCAGCAGTTGCCGTGGCTCACCACGATTCCCGTCGTCGAGGACGTGACCGACCCCGGCGCCCCCGACGATTGGTACGAGCGCATCCGCGACCACGTGGGCGACAGTGCGCTGGCCGGCTTCGGCGACGACCACCTGCTCGAGGGCACGCTCGGCGACGTCGTCGCGGCGCACGGCGCGTTCGTCGACCACCAGGTCCTCGTGTGCGGTTCCCCTGCCATGGTGCGAACCACCCGGGATCGGTTGATCGCCACCGGAACCCCCGCCGACGCCATCCGGTTCGACCCGCTCGACTAGCAGTTCGTCGGGTCCGCCCGGCATGAAATGAACGAATCTCCTGCAGGTCTGGACGGGCGTCCATATAGTCAGCGAGGACGCGTTCGGGGGTACGGCTCCAGGTGATGCGGTGCGGTACGCGTCCTGATGGCTGCAGTAGCCGACACCACTTCCGACCGAATGGAGCTCTTCCGTGAACCGTACGACGCTACGACGAGTCGCCGCCGCCGGCGCCAGTGCCGCCATGATCGCCACCGGCATGACCGTCTCTCTCGGCGCCGGAACCGCCGCCGCCCAGGAGTCCGCCTGCCAGCCGACCAAGAACTTCAACAGTGACGGCATCGTCGTCGAGCAGACCGCCGACAAGGCCGAGGTCGCACCCGGCGGCACCGTCACTTACCAGACCAAGGTGAGCCGCGGCAGCGGAATCTGGATGCTCAAGGAAATCGGGCAGTTCCACGACCCGGCACTGACGCTGGACAGCTCCAAGCTGAACGTCTGGTACCTGGCCGGAGGCCAGAAGTGGGGCGCCACCCATCTGAACAACGACCCCGCAAAGAATCTGTACTGGGAGAGCGGCAGCGGCTGGGACATGACCGGCGGCAACTACGCGGTCCTCGAAATGACCTACCGCGTCTCCGACGACGCCCAGGCCGGTAGCGAACTGGTCAGCGGCGTGCAGGCCAAGCCCCTCGGCTGGAGCACCAGTCAGGAATGGCCGACGACCGGCGCCTGCGTGAAGGTGCGGGCCAAGAACCCGGTCGAGTCGGCGAACGGCAGCCTGGATTCCGCCGGCCTCGGCTCGGTCAGCACGGCCAGTACCTCGATGTTCGGGTCGCTGACCAACCCGACCGGGTCCGTCAGCGACGTGATCAACGGCATCGACTTCGGCAAGATCTTCGGCGCGGTGGCCGGTAGCTGACCGACGAACACCGACACGGAAACGCCCGGCCGACGGATTCTCGTCGGCCGGGCGTTCTTGTCACACCGAGCGCGCGGCCCCTGCCCAGAACTGCGCGCGCAGGGCCTTCTTGTCGAGCTTGCCGAGCGGGGTGAGCGGCAGCGCGTCGACGAAGTCGACCGACTTGGGTGCGTGCACCGAACCCTTTGCGGCGCGGACTCGTTCGGCCAACTCGGTCGCCTCCACGGTTTGGCCGTCACGCAGCACGACGCATGCCTTGACGGCCTCACCCCACTTCTCGTCGGGCACTCCGACGACCGCGACGCTCGCGACGGCCGGGTGCCCCGAGATGACGTCCTCGATCTCGCGCGGGAACACGTTGAACCCGCCCGTGACGATCATGTCCTTCTTGCGATCGACGATGAACAGGAATCCGTCCTTGTCGGCGCGGGCGATGTCGCCGGTGTGCAGCCAGCCACCGCGCAGCGCCTCGGCGGTCTCGTCCGGCTTCTTCCAGTACTCCTTCATCACCAAGGGTCCACGAACGCAGATCTCGCCGAGCTCACCGCGCGGCACCTCGTCGAGGTCGTCGTCGAGCAGGCGCACGTCGAGCCACGGCACGGGGCGCCCGCACGACGCGAGCCGCTCGATGTTCTCCGGGTCGTGCTCCTCCTTGCGCATGACGGTGATCGTCATGCCGCACTCGCTCTGGCCGAAGTACTGGAAGAAGATCGGGCCGAGCTTGGCGATGCCCTCCTGGAGCCGGGTCGGAGACATCGCGGCGGCGCCGTAGAACAGCGTCTCCAGACTGGAGACGTCGCGGGTCTTCAGGTCCGGATGGTCGAGCAGCATGTAGATCATGGTGGGCACCAGCATCGTCGAGGTGATCTTGTACTTCTCGATCGCCTCGAGCACCGCACCCGGCTCGAACGCCGGCAGCACCACGAGCGAACCGCCACGCATCAGCGTCGGCACGAAGAACGCCATGCCCGCGTGCGAGAGCGGGGTGCATGCCAGGAACCGCATCTCGTCCGGGAACTGCCACTCCGCCATCTGGATCTGCGGCAGCGTCACACCCGATCGGAAGGTGTTGACCACGCCCTTCGGCTTGCCGGTGGTGCCGCCCGTGTAGACCATGCTCGACGGATCGTCGCCGTCGACGTCCGCGGCCACCAGCGGTTCCGGCGTGAACGTCGCCGCCAGCGCGAGCACGTCGACGCCCACCTCGGACGGCCCGAGGGAGAACAGATTCTTCAGCGACGGCACCGCGGCCTTCAGGTCGGCCGCACGGCCCTCGAACGCGGTCGGATCGAAGATCAACGTCTCGATCTCGGCGTCGCCCAAGATGTAGCTGTGGTCGTCGACCGAGCCCATCGGCGCCAGCGCGGTGTTGCGGCAGCCCTGGATCATCTGCGCGCCGACGCTGATGAGGACCTCGGGGCGGTTCTTCGACAGCATCGCGACGGTGGAGCCCTTGCCGATGCCGAGCGACTCGAGCGCCTGGATGAAACAGCTGATCTGGTCGCGCATCTGGCCGCCGGTCAGCACGACGTCGCCGAGGTAGAGCGCCGGCCGGCCGGCGTTGCGATCCAGCGCGGTGATGAGCAGGTCCGCCAGGAAGCGGGGGCGGTGGAGAACGTCGGTGAACTCGTCGGTCATGTGTGTTCCTTCTACGCGCGCGGACGCGGACACGGACACGGCGCTGCGAGCGCCGGTCGCGCCACGGTCGGCCAGTGTGGTCCGGGTCACCGACACGATAACCGGATTTGCGCAGAACTGGAACCTGTTACACCGAGAGGATCGGTCAGTTCCGGCCGTCGAACAGCGCGTCGGGCCGCAGCTTCTCGCTCAGCACCCGGGCGCGCTTGGACGCGAGCCGTTCGAACGCGTCGGGGTGCGTGAGGATCCAGAACTCGTCCCGCGCGATCCCGTCGAACAGTAGTTTCGCGGCCTCGTCCGGGGTCATCCCCTCCCGGATCTGGTCACGCCAGAAGCCGGCGTCCGCCGCGGTCGCGTCGTGCACCGGGGCGTCCTCGAAGATCCGCGTCGCGACCTGCCCCGGACTGAACACCGACACCCGGATCTGCGGGAACGCCTCCGCGCATTCGAGGTAGACGCACTCGGTGAGCGCCTGCACACCGTGCTTCGTCGCCGCGTACGCCGTCATCCGCGGGGTGATCGCGATGCCGCCCACCGAGCAGGTGTTGACGATGTGCGACGGCCGCGGATCGGCGCCCATCCGCGGCACGAACGAGCGGATGCCGTGGAAGACCCCGTTGAGATTCACGTCGATCACGCGCTGCCACTCGGTGGCCGGGATGTCCCACGTGTAGCCCAGCGACTCGAGTCCGGCATTGTTCAGCAGCACTGTCACCGAACCGAACTCGTCGTACGCGGCGTCGGCGAGGGCATCCACGGCGGCCGCGTCCCGAACGTCGGTGGGTACCGCGAGCACCGCGTGACCGTCGGCGCGCAGGTCGTCGGCGACCGCGTCGATGCGCTCGGCCGAGATGTCGGCGAGGACCACGTTCATGCCGAGCGACGCGGCGTACCGGGCCGCGCTCTCCCCGATGCCGCTGCCGGCGCCGGTCACGACGGCGGTGCCGCCCCTCAGTTCTTCGAATCGCATGGTGCTGTCCCTGCTTTCCGCGGTTCTACTTGACGCAGTGGCCGGCGTCGACGGGCAGTGTGACACCGGTGATGTAGCGGGCCTCGTCGGACGCGAGGAACAGACTCGCGTTGGCGATGTCCTCGGGCTCGATCATCGCAACCGGCAGCAGGTGCATCGACTGCGTTCCCGCCTCGAACTGCTCCTGCGTCGGCTCCTCGACGCCCGGGCAGAACGTCCGCATCGTGGACGGGTTCTGGATCATCGGGGTCCGCGTGTTCGCCGGGTGGATCGTGTTGACCCGCACACTGTGCGGCGCAAGCTCGTTCGCGAGCGACTTCATCAGCCCGACGACGCCGTGCTTGGCCGCGGTGTAGTGCCCGACGCTCACCAGGCCGCGCAGGCCCGCGATGGAGCTGATCAGCACGATCGAGCCGCCGCGGCCACCGTCGATGACGTGTGGGATGCCGGCCTTGCACGTGTGCCACACGCCGGTGAGGTTGACATCCAGCATCGTCTGCCAGCGCTCGGAGCCCATCTCGACGGCCGCACCGGACGAGCTGATCCCGGCGGTCGCGCAGATGACGTCGAGACGTCCGAGTGCCTCCACACCGGCGTCGACCGCGGCCGAGAGCGCCTGCTGGTCACGCACGTCGGCCTCGAACGCACAGATCTTGCGGCCGAGCGACTCCACCAGCCGGACCGTCTCTGCCAGATCCTCGGGCGACGCACCGGGCGTGGTCGAATGTTCGACGGGCGCGCACACGTCGACGGCGATGATGTCGGCGCCCTCCTGCGCGAACCGCACCGCCTGGGCCCGGCCCATGCCCCGCGCCGCGCCGGTGATCAGCGCGACCCTGCCTTCGAGACGTCCGCTCATCACGCCACCTTCTGGGTCTGGCCGGCGTCGATGACCATCTGCAGGCCCGTGACGTACCGGGATTCGTCCGATGCCAGGAACAGCACCGCGTTGCTCACGTCGATCGACTCCACCCACGGCACCGGCAGCAGCATCTTGGTGGCCAGCACCTCGGCGACGTCGGCGGCGGTGGGATTCTCGAGATCGGGCCGCAGCCGCGCGAACGTGGCGGGATTGAGGGTCATCGCGGTGGCGACGGCACCGGGATGAACGGTGTTGACGCGGATCGCTCTCGGACCGAGTTCGTTCGCGAGGGTCTTGGCCAGACCGGTGATCGCGTGCTTGGCCGCGGAGTAGTGCGACGCGCCGGGCACCGCCTTGATCGCGGCCGTCGAACTGACGATGACCACCGAACCACCGGACGGATCCATCTCCGCGACACCGGCCTTGACGGTGTGCCACGTGCCGGTCACGTTGACGTCGATGGACCGGTTCCACACGGCGTCGTCGATCTCCCACGACGGGCCGGGGTTGTCGCTGATGCCGGCGTTCGCGACGACGACGTCGAGCGGTCCGAGTTCGCGCGCACCGGCCCGCACCGCGGCGGTGAGCGCGTCGAAGTCCCGGATGTCGGCGGTGCCGGTGACGACGCGTCGGCCCTGTTGCTCGACCAGGCGCGCGGTCTCGGCGAGGTCCGTCTCCGACTCGCGTCCGGGCAGGTCGAGCGCGACGATGTCGGCCCCCTCCTCGGCCAGGCGGACCG
This sequence comes from Rhodococcus sp. AG1013, assembly GCF_003350365.1. NCBI lineage: Bacteria > Bacillati > Actinomycetota > Actinomycetes > Mycobacteriales > Nocardiaceae > Rhodococcus > Rhodococcus sp. AG1013. Next base: position 113,315 of record NZ_QQAT01000008.1, on the reverse strand, counting down.
CGTGCACGCGCCCCATCCCCTTGCCGGCGCCCGTGACGAGCACCGTCTTACCGGCCATCCGCATCATGATCATTCCTTTCACCGTGAGGCGACGCTAGCCAGCCGATCCGGCGACCCGGCAGTAGTCCTCCCGCGTGGTGGGAGGACCCGGCCGGTCGGGTGCCGCCGCCGTCGAAACCGCACGACGACCGCTCCGACCTGCCGCTATACCACGACCTCCGGGGTGTTCCATCCAGCGGGAGAACCCCTTCCCGCGCGACACGCCGCCGAGTTCTATGAGGCGCATCACAGGACAGCCCCCTGACGGCACGGAGGAACACATGTCACTCGACACGGCGCCCACCAACGGCTCGACGACCGACACCGACGAGATCCGCGAGATCGAGGCCGCGGCAGCCCCCACCCGCTTCGCGCGCGGCTGGCACTGCATCGGTCTCACCCGGGACTTCAAGGACGGCAAGCCGCACCCCATCGAGGCATTCGGTACCAAGCTCGTCGTGTTCGCCGACAGCAAGGGCGATCTGAAGGTCCTCGACGCGTACTGCCGCCACATGGGCGGCGACCTGAGCCAGGGCGAGATCAAGGGCGACTCGATCGCCTGTCCGTTCCACGACTGGCGCTGGGGCGGAAACGGCAAGTGCACCGACATCCCCTACGCCCGGCGCGTGCCCCCGCTCGCGAAGACCCGCGCGTGGACGACGCTCGAGAAGAACGGCCAGCTCTACGTCTGGAACGACCCGCAGGGCAACAAGCCGCCGGCCGACGTCACGATCCCCGAGATCGCGGGCTACGGATCCGACGAGTGGACCGACTGGAGCTGGAAGACCCTGCGCATCAAGGGTTCGCACTGCCGCGAGATCGTGGACAACGTCGTCGACATGGCGCACTTCTTCTACATCCACTACTCGTTCCCGCGCTACTTCAAGAACGTCTTCGAGGGCCACACCGCGACGCAGTTCATGAAGTCCACGGGCCGCGAGGACATCGTGAGCGGTACCAACTACGACGACCCGAACGCCGAACTGCGCTCGGAGGCCACGTACTTCGGCCCGTCGTACATGATCGACTGGCTCGAGTCCGACGCCAACGGTCAGACGATCGAGACGGTCCTCATCAACTGCCACTACCCGGTGAGCAACAACGAGTTCGTGCTGCAGTACGGCGCGATCGTCAAGAAGCTCCCGGGACTGTCGGACGAGGACGCCGCCGACATGGCCGCGAAGTTCGCCGAGGGCGTCGAGATGGGCTTCGAGCAGGACGTCGAGATCTGGAAGAACAAGGCGCCCATCGACAACCCGCTGCTGTCCGAGGAGGACGGCCCGGTCTACCAGCTGCGCCGCTGGTACCAGCAGTTCTACGTCGACGTCGAGGACATCACCGACGACATGACCAAGCGCTTCGAGTTCGAGATCGACACCACCCGGGCGGTCGTGAGCTGGCAGCAGGAAGTCGCGGAGAACATCGCGAAAAAGGCCGAGAACTCGGCCCCGACCTCCTAGTCTCCGCTTCATAGAACACCCCGACTCGAAGAGGAAATACACATGAGTTACGAAGTCCTGGCCCGCATCGAGGCAGCCGCCGACGACATCTTCGTCGAGGGCATCGAGGCGGAGCGGATCGGCAAGGTCGCCGACGCCACCGCCAAGCGGATGAAGGACGCCGGGTCCATCCGGATGCTCCAGCCCAAGGAGCACGGCGGCCTCGAGGTCCACCCGCGCGAGTTCGCCGAGACCGTGATGCGGATGGCATCGCTGAACCCGTCCGCGGGCTGGGTCCACGGCATCGTCGGCGTGCACCCGTGGCAGCTCGCGTTCGCCGACCCCAAGGTGCAGCAGGAGGTCTGGGGCAACGACCAGGACACCTGGATGGCGTCGCCCTACATGCCGGGCGGCATGTGTATCCCGGTCGACGGCGGCTACAAGTTCGCCGGCAAGTGGTCGTTCTCCTCCGGAACCGACCACTGCGACTGGGCCTTCCTCGGCGCGATGGCGTGCAACCCGGACGGCAGCATGGAGATGCCGCCCCGCATGCTCCACGTCATCATCCCGCGCAGCGACTACGAGATCATCGAGGACTCGTGGGACGTCGTGGGCCTGCGCGGCACGGGTTCGAAGGACGTCGTCGTCAAGGACGCCTTCGTGCCGGACTACCGGGTCATGGACTGCGACGAGGTCATCGACGGCACCGCGGTCCGCAAGTACGGGCGCACCGAGACGCTGTACCTGATGCCGTGGTCCAACATGTTCCCGCTGGGCATCACGTCGGCCACGATCGGCATCTGCGAGGGCCTGCTGCACCACGCCAACGAGTACCAGCGTGAGCGGATCAACCCGCAGGGCACCGCCGTCAAGGACGACCCGTACTCGATGTTCGCCATCGGCGAGGCCACCGCGAAGCTGCAGTCGGCCCGGGATTCGCTGCTGGCCAACGTCGATCGTATGTGGGACCTGGTCGATGCCGGCAAGACGCCGACGTTCGAGCAGCGCGCCCTCGGCCGCGAGACCCAGGTCAACGCCGCCTGGCAGGCCGTCCAGGCCATCGACGCGGTGTACGCCCGCTGCGGCGGCAACGCCCTGCGCATGGACAAGCCGATGCAGCGCTTCTGGCGTGACGCGCACGCCGGCCTGCACCACGCGATCCATGTGCCGGGCACGGTGTACCACGCGGCGACGCTGAGCGGTCTGGGCGTCGACCCGCAGGGTCCGCTGCGCGCGATGATCTGACCACCATTCGAAATCACAACGGAGACAACATGACGAACCCCAATGTCGGCGGCTTCGGCACCGACATCCGCGGCCTGGGCTACGTGAAGGTCCAGACCAACGACATGGACCGCTGGCGCACGTTCGCCTTCGACGTGCTCGGCTTCGCGAAGGGCAGCGGACCCGACGAGAACGCCCTTTACCTGCGGATGGACGAGCGCGCGGCACGCATCATCGTCGTCCCCGGCGAGACCGACGAGGTTGTCACCATCGGCTGGGAGGTCCGCGACCACAACGCCCTGGTGCGCGTGACCGAGGCCGTCGAGCGGGCCGGCATCGCCGTCAAGCCGCTCTCGGTCGAGGAGGCCGACGCCCGCCGTGTCGAGGAGGTGGTGACCTTCCAGGATCCCGCCGGCGCGACGCTCGAGATCTTCCACGGCGCGGTCCTCGACCACAGCCCGGTCGTCACCCCGTTCGGCTCCAAGTTCGTCACCGGTGCGCAGGGCCTCGGCCACGTCGTGCTGCCGACGATGGATCCGAACGGCACGTTCGAGTTCTACACCGACGTCCTCGGCTTCCTGCCGCGCGGCGCGTTCCGGATCCCGGCCCCGCCGGAGTTCGGCCCACTGCGGGTGCGCTTCCTGGGCGTGAACGAGCGCCACCACAGCCTCGCGCTGTGCCCGGCACCGCACAGCGGCGCCCCGGGCCTGGTGCACATCATGGTCGAGGTCGACACGCTCGACGCCGTCGGCCAGGCCCTCGATCGCGTCGTCAAGGACGGCTTCTCGGTGTCCTCGACGCTGGGCCGCCACACCAACGACAAGATGGTGTCCTTCTACGTCCGTGCACCCGGCGGCTGGGACATCGAGTTCGGCACCGAGGGCCAGAAGGTCGACGAGCGGTACTACTCCGCCGAGGAGATCACCGCCGACAGCTACTGGGGCCACGACTGGTCCGGCAGCGAGCCGCTCGCCGCGATGTAGCAGCGGGACCCACTCCAACCGAACAATCCGCCGTCAGGGGGAACCCCGTCCTACCAGGGACGATCGGGTTCCCCCTTTCGGCGTATGTCGATCTTGGTGATCCACTTCACAAAATGTGGATCCTGTGTCATTATTTCTAATCGAAATACCCACGTCAGATGGGTCTCACGGCGATGCTCGACAGAAGTGAGGGAGACATCGATGACCGCACCAGCGACTGCAGACTCCACCCCGACCGCGATCCTCGAACGGGTTTCGCTCGTCCTGGACACCTTCGACGGCCCCGGCCGCCTCACCCTCGCCCAGGTCGTCAAGCGCACCGGGCTGCCCCGGTCGTCGGCGCATCGCATGCTCGAGCGTCTCGTCGAGATGCGCTGGCTGCGCCGCGACGGCCGCGACTACGAGCTCGGCACCCGGCTGATGGAACTCGGCTCGATCGCCGTCCACCAGAATCGCCTGCACTCCGCTGCGGCACCGATCCTGCAGGAACTGCACCGCGTCACCGGCTACGTCGTACACCTCGGCGTCCTCGACGGCACCGACGTTCTCTACCTCGACAAGGTCGGCGGACGGCTCGCCGCCGAGCTGCCCACCCGTGTGGGCAGCCGCTACCCGGCCCGCAACTCCGCGATCGGCAAGGCCCTGCTCGCGTACACGCCGAACGGCACCGACAGCCTCGCCGAGTTCACGCCCGAACTGCACAAGGTCCGCGAGATGGGCGTCGCGTACGAGGTCAGCCAGATCTCCGGCGGCATCGGCATCATCGCCGTCCCGATCGGTCCGGTCGGGGGCGTCACCGCCGCGCTGTCGATCTGCGGACCCACCAGTCACCTCAAGTTCGACCACCGTCACTCCGCGCCGGTCCGCATGGCCGCCAACGCGATCCTGCAGTCCCTCACCGGACGCAGCCACGGCGCGGCGCCGATCGCGCACCGCAACCGCCTGCAGAGCATGCCCACCGCGGCGCCCCGCGCCCGCCTCCAGTACGCCTGATCCCCAGACACTCCTGACCCCAGACTTCTAGGAGCACCATGCAGATCGATCCCGAGGTCGAGTCGATGCTCACCCTGCTCGACGCAGGGTTTCCCCCCGTCGAGGAGATGACCGGCGCCGATGCGCGGGCCGCGATCCGGGCCCGGCTACAGCCCGTCGCGAATCCCGAGGAGGTGGCGTCGGTCCGGAACCTCGAGATCGCCGGACCCGCCGGACCGATCCCGGTCCGCGTCTACGAGCCGGCCGCGAACTCCACGCAGCCGCGGCCCGTGGTCGTCTTCGCGCACGGTGGCGGCTTCGTGTTCTGCGACCTCGACACCCACGACGGAATCTGCCGTGCGGCCGCGAACGGACTGGGCGCCGTGGTGATCTCGGTGGACTACCGACTCGCCCCGGAGCATCCGGCCCCGGCCGCACTCGAGGACGTCTACGCGGCGCTCGTCTGGGCCGCGGACAACTGCGCCGACCTGAACGCAGATCCGGCCCGACTGATCGTCGCCGGGGACAGCGCCGGCGGCAACCTCGCGGCCACCGTCGCGCTGGCGTCCCGCGATCGTCGTGGCCCGGCCGTCGCCGCCCAGGCACTGCTCTACCCCGTCATCGACGACGACTTCGAAACCGACTCCTACCGAACCTATTCCGAGGGTCACTTCAACACCCGTGCGGCGATGCAGTGGTACTGGAAGCAGTACGCACCCGGCGGCGCGGACAGCGCGCTGATCTCCCCCAACCGCGCCGAGAGCCTGTCCGGCGTCGCGCCCGCCGTCGTCGTCACCGCGACCCGCGACCCGCTGTGCAGCGAGGGCGACGCCTACGCCGCACGGCTCGCGGCCGACGGTGTGCCCACGATCCACCGCGTGTACGAGGGGCTGTTCCACGGATTCCTGACGATTCCGGCACTGTCGATCACCCAGGTGGCGCGCAAGCAGTTGTGGGCGGACCTCCAGTCGATCCTGGGGACCGCGTCGAACTGAGCGTCAGCGGGAGGGGTGGGCGCTCAGCGCTGCCCACCCTTCTCCAAGCCCTCGACGAAGTCCTCGACATCACGCCAGGAACCAGCCACCTCGGGAATCGGATTGCCAAGTTCGTCCCGCTCGCGCACGTGCGCGAAAGTCTCTGCGGCCTCGTCGATATCGTCGAGCATCTGCCGCGCGAGGTCCATCTCGGCCCGGTAGTAGCGCTCGGCCCACTTCAGGCTCATCTTCGAGAACGCCCACGACGGCTCGCGCGTGGCGTGGTCGGCGTGCAACTCGGCGCGCTGGCGCAGCGCCTCCATGTTCTCGATGTGGGCCTCGACGAGCGCCTTGAGGTGCTCGGGGTCGTTGAGGTGTCCCATCCACAGCCGGAGCATTAAACCGTGCTTGAGCACGGGCTGGTCGACGGGCGCGTCCCGGGACCAGTTCCGCGCCGCATGCGTCCCACGCTCGGTGATCCGGTAGACGCGCCGGCCGCGCTCGCCGGGCTCGGAGACCATCTCGGACTCCACCAGGCCCGCCGCCTCGAGCTTCTTGAGTTCCCCGTACACCTGGCTGATCGACGGGCTCCAGTAGAAGTAGCCGATACTCCAGTCGGCCCACTTCTTGAGGTCGTATCCGGTGAGCCCCTCGCCGAGGGTCAGCATGCCCAGAACCGCCCAACTGGTGGCGGGCAGCGACGGGTAGCCGGCGTCGACAGCGTCGTTGGCGGGCTCGGTTTCGGGCATGGCCGAAGCCTAACAGCCCAGGTAGAAGGTGGTTACAGCCCGGTAGCAAGTGTCCGCTCACCGGGAGCGCACCTCCCGCTCCGTGGGAGAACTGCAGACGTACGACACGACAGTGACTACCGTCACGCATGGAGTCAGGAGGTCCGTTCATGGAAAGCGTCAGCTGCAACAGCTGCGGCAACCGAGTCCTCGTCGAGAAGTACAGCGAGGCCCACACCAGCATCCAGTGGCTCGAGGATGCCGACCGGGCGTGCCCCGAGTTCGCCGAGGCCCGCACCGAGGTCGGACGTCCGTGGACGCCCACGTGCCACAAGCTGCGCGAGTCCATCGACGATCTCACGATCTCCGGACAGCTCGGCCTGTCCCTGCGCAGCTACCCGGTGCCCGGCCGCCTCGAGTGATCCGACGGCGGTCCCGGTCTCTGCCACCGGGATCGCCCAGGCACGCACACCGATGCGTCCCCTACGTTCGAACGATGAAGTGGGCATTGCCGGGCGCGATGGCCGCCGTCACCGAGCGAATCGGCTTCTACACCAACGTGCTGAAGCTGCCGCTTCGTGATCCGCTGCTGACGGCGAAGCAGGTCGCGACGATGGCCGTGATGTCGGGCAACCGGATCGCCGTCGGCGTCGGGCTGTCGTGGATCCCGGAGGAGTTCACCTTCACCGGCACCGAGATGCGGACCCGCGGTGCCCGCACCGACGAGGCCATCGAGATCCTGCAGGCCGTGTGCGCCGGGCGTGGTCCCGAATGGGTCGAGTTCCACGGCAACCACTACGACTTCGACCGGCTGATGATCAGTCCCGCACCGGATCTGCCGGTGCCTGTCTACGGCGGTGGGCACAGCGAGGCCGGCCTGCGCCGCGCGGCACGCTTCGCGGACGGCTGGATCTCCGTCAACACCGGGGTCGCAGAACTGACCTCCGCGATCGAGCGTCTGGGCGAACTGCGCGCCGAGTTCGGGCGCGCCGACGAGCCGTTCGAGATCGACGCCTCCCTCACCGACGTCTCGGACATCGACGGATACCGCGCGCTCGCCGACATCGGCGTCACCCGTGTCCGGGTCTCCCTGTGGCGACTCTACGGCGCCGATCCGTCCGATCCGTGGGCCCGCCTCGACGCCGTCCGCCGTTTCGCCGACCAGGCCATCGCCGGCTCCTGAAGCACTGGACGGGAGTTCACGGCACACGTCGACGGTGAAGGTGTGCCGCGAACTCCCGCTCAGGGGTCCGCTGGGCTACGCATTCCCACCGAGCCCGACCGCCCAGGTCAGGAACGCATCGACGTCATCTGCCCCGATTGCCAGCGCCGACGGACGCACCAGCGCGGAGTCGACGCCCAGTTCCCGCGCCTGGTCGGCCGATGCCGCCATCGCGTCGAAGTCGACGCCACCGGATCCGTCGTCGATTGCCGGCAGCATGATCTGCACCTCGGCGGATGCCGGGTCGCGGCCCTGCTCCTCGAAACAGTTGCGCAGCAGCGTGATGCTCTCGGCGAGGCGGGGCATGTCCGCCGGGGCTGCGGTCCAGCCGTCGCCGACGCGCGCGATCCGGTCGAAGTTCCGCTTCGACGGCGCCATCCCGAAGATCACCGGCACCCGTGACCGCACGGGACGCGGCAGGCTGTAGAAGTCGGAGAACGCGAAGCCCGTTCCGGTGAACGACGCCGGCGGCGGACCCCACAGTTCGCGGCACGCGGCCACCGTCTCCTCCAACCGGCCGAAGCGGCGCTCGAACGGAATCCCCGCCGCCTCGTACTCGGCCTGCTGCCAGCCGACGCCCATCCCGATCCGCGTCCGGCCCCGCGACAGCACGTCCAGCGTCGCGATCTGCTTGGCGAGCAACAGCGCCGGCCGCAGCGGCGCAACGAGCACGTACACGCCCAGCTCCACCCGTTCGGTCACCGCGGCCACCGCGGACAGCAACGACATCGGGTCGAGCCACGGATGCTCGAGCTCGAACGGAAAACCGTTGGCACGCACCCGCTCTTCGTGAGCCTCCCGCGAGAAGCCCAGGTGGTCCGAGGTCGTGATCAGGTCGATGCCGCGCCGGTCGGCCTCCGCCGCCAGGTCGAGCAGTCCACGGTGGTCGCCGTCGTAGAGTCGCTCCGCACCGAAGACGTCCAGTCCGATCCTCATGTGTCCTTCTCCTCTTCCTTCAAAAAGCACCGAAACGGGAGTTCACGGCACGCATTCGCTGTCGAAGTGTGCCGTGAACTCCCGTTGAGGGGTTTGCAGTGCCGGTCAGACGCGCCCGAAGTACGCGTCCTTGAGGACTGCGAGGTCGTCGATCTCCGACGCCGGCGAGTCCATGACGACCTTGCCGATGTCGAGGACGGTGACGTGGTCGGCGACGCTCATCGCCGCCTCGACGGCCTGCTCGACGAGGAGCACGGCCAGGCCGGTTTCCTTGAGCAGTTGGACGCGCTCCATGACCTCGTTGACGATGACGGGGGCCAGGCCGCCCGACGGCTCGTCGAGCAGCAGCAGCTTCGGTTCTGCCATCAGTGCCGCACCGATCGCCAGCATCTGCTGCTGACCACCGGACATCGAGCCGGCCAACAGGTTCCGCTTCTCACCGAGGATCGGGAACATATCGTAGATGCGCTCGACCTCGGACTTGAGGGCGGTGCGACGCTTCTTCGTGGTGTAGCCGCCGAGCAGCAGGTTCTGCTCGATGGTCTGCTTGTGGAAGACGCGCTTGCCCTCCTGCACGTACGCCATGCCGCGGCGCACCCGCTGGTGGGCGGGAACACCGGAGATGTCCTGGCCGTCCATCTCGATGGTGCCGCCGTGAACCTTGTTGAGACCGGAGATCGCACGCAGGGTGCTGGTCTTGCCGGCACCGTTGCGTCCGAGCAGGGCCGTCACCTGGCCGGGGTAGACGTCGAAGGAGACGTCCCAGACCACGCGCAGGTCACCGTAACCGGACTGCAGATTCCGAACGCTCAGAACCGGTTTCATCACTCCACCTTCTCCAGCTCGGTAGCCGTGCCGCTGTCGGGGTCCACGCCGAGGTACTCGCTGAGCACGCGGGGGTGGTGCTCGATCTCCGCGGGCGGGCCCGACGCGATGACCTGTCCCTGCGCCAGCACGACGATGGTGTCGGCGAGGGAGAGGACGAGGCGGAAGTTGTGCTCCACCAGCAGCACGGTGGCGCCGGCGTCACGCAGGGCGCGGATGAGCACCGACAGCCGCACGAGTTCGTCCTCGTCCATGCCGGACGCGATCTCGTCGAGCAGCAGGACCCGCGGCTCGGCGATCACGGCGCGCGCGACCTCGAGCATCCGTCGCATTCCCAGCGGCAGCGAGGTGGCAACCTCGTTCCGTAGGTGCGACATTCCGACCAGTTCGAGGACCCGCTCGGCCTCGGTGATGTCGGCCTTGGCGACCTTGCGGAAGCTCGGCAGCCGGAACACGGCCGAGAGCATCGAGGCACGGTTCGTCATGTACCGGCCCGAGGCGACCGCCTCGAGGACGGTGACGTTCTCGGGGATGTTCGGGGTCTGGAACGTGCGGGCCACACCCTCACGGGCCACCCGGTTCGACGAGAACTTCTGGACCTCGTTGTCACCGATGACGATTCGACCGGAGTCCGCGGTGTAGAAGCCACAGATCATGTTGAGCATCGTGGTCTTGCCGGAACCGTTGGGCCCGATCAGCGCGGTCACCCGGCCCGGCTCGGCCCGCAGGGTCGCCGCCTCGAGCGCCTGGTTCCCGCCGAACGCCTTCGAGATGCCGTCGACCTCGAGCGTGGCACCCGCGATGGGATCGACATACGGAATCGCCTCCGGGTCCCGCGGTTCCGGCCGTTCGAGGGCGCCGATACCGGCCTTGCGGTCGAGCCTGGTTGCCAGGCTGCGGAACACCTTCGTGAGTCCGCCCGAGAGCAGGACGCCGCCGATGATCAGGAAGCCGCCGTAGAAGATCAGCGAGTACTCCTGGAACGCGGTCGACTGATTCGGCCCGAACTGCATGGTGGCCGCACCGATCACCGCACCGTAGACGCTTGCCGAACCACCGAGGATCGACGCCGCGAGCACCGCGGTGGCGAACGTGAAACCGAACGCCTCGGGGGCGATGAACAGGTCGGTGTTCGCGAACAGGGCGCCCGCGAGGCCTGCGGGCAGGGCGCCGATCGCGTAGCCCAACAGCTTCATCCGGAACACGGACACACCCTGGGACTGCGCGAGAACCGGAGACTGCTTGAGCGTGCGGAACGCGATGCCGTGACGCGAGACCACGAGGTTGCGCATCACCACGAACCACAGGATCGTCACGCCGACCACGACGTAGTAGAAGTTCTTGTCGATGTCCTGGCCGAACAGCGTCGGCGGTTCCATCCCGGACAGGCCGTTACGGCCACCGGTCTTGCCGCCGAAGATCGCGAGGATGTCGGGCACCAACAGGATCAGGAAGAACGACGTCATCGCCAGCGACCAACTACCCAGTCGCAGACCGGGAATGCCGGTGATGATGCCGACGATGAGTGCGACCGCGCCCGCGGCCGCCAACTGCACCAGGATCTCGGTGTGCCCGGCCTGGGACATCAGACCGGCCGTGTACGCGCCGGCCGCGTACATCGCGGCCTGGCCCAGTGCGAGCTCACCGGCATAGCCGAGGCTCAGGTTCAGGCCGCTGACCACCAGGGCCAGGATGCACGCCAGCTGGAGCTGACGCGTGTTCGTCGCGTCCATGCCCAGCATCGGTGCGAAGAACACGATCAGGCCGAATGCGAGCGCGAAGATCCAGCTCGGGACACCGCGCAGAGTGCGCCAGATCTGCATGGTCACACCACCCGTTCTTTCACCGTGCCGAACAGTCCGGCAGGTTTGACCATCAGGACGACGATCAGCACGACGAACACCGCAATGTTGCTGTACTGGCTACCCGCCCACAGTGCGGTGAACGATTCGACCAGACCGACCGTCAGACCACCGATCAGTGCGCCCGGCAGCGAACCGAAGCCGCCGATCGCCAGGGCCACGAAGCCCTTGAGCGCCAGCGCGGCACCGAGCGTCGCGACCGCGAACGTCTTGGGGCCCACGAACAGTCCGAGCACACCGGCGATCGCACCGGAGAACGCGAACGCGCCCATCGCGATGCGCCGCACATTGACACCACGCAGCATCGCGGCCTCGCGGTCCTCGGAGACACCCATGAGAGCCAGACCGGTCATGGTCCGCTTGCTCAGCTGACCGAGGCCGATCACGAGCACGATCGACAGGACCAGCAGCGCGATCTCGACCGGATACGTCCGGCCGCCCAGAATGGTGATCGGGTCGTTCGACCCGAAGAACGGAACCGTCAGCGGCTCACTGCCCCAGATCAACTGCGTCGCACCGTTGAGCAACGTCGCCGCACCCAATGTCGTCACCAATTGGTTCTGGTGATCGGCGACCGGTCTGATCGCGACCAACTCCTCGACGGCCGCGAGGATCATCACCGTCACGGTGGCCATCACGGCAACCACCAGCACCGGAAGCTTCAGCGTCACCAGGCCCGTGTAGGCCACGAAGGTGCCGACCATCATCAACTGCGCCTGCGCGAAGTTGAAGGTGTTCGACGAGACGAACACGATGTTGTACCCGATCGCGACGAGCACGTAGACAGCGCCGAGGGCGAGCCCCGACCACAGAATCGTCACAGCGAGAACCTCCTTCGCGTCGTATGGGAATCAGAGTTCATGAACGTCATGCGGCCGGATTGCCGAACTGGCCGTTGACGACCTTGGTGGGCGCGATGAACTTCATCTCGTCCTGCGTCGGGTTCGGGCCGTGGTTGTCGGCAGTGAAGTTGTAGCGGGACAGGAAGGCCGTCTTCGCGTTCTTCTGGACCTCTTCGGTCTCGAGCGCCTGCGCCAGCTTCTCGGAATCGGTGGTGGTGCCGGCCTTCTCGGCAGCGGCGGCCACGAGCGGGAACGCGTCGTAGTTGTCAGCGATGATCAGCGTCGACGAGATGGCGCCCATCGAGGCCATCGTGTCGACCATCTTGTTGACGGCCTCGTTGTTCGGGTCGTACACGGTGCTCGTGAAGACCTGCGAGACAAGGTTCTTCACCTCAGGCGTACCGAGGACGCCGTTCGGCGGCTCGTTGGCGACGAGGTTGGTGCTCGACACCGAGGTGTTGCCGATCAGCGGCACGTCCCAGCCCAGACGCTGCATGCTCTGCAGGACGTAACCCAGCGGCGCGCCGTACGCGTCCAGCGCGATCGCCTTGGCGCCGGCGTTCTTGAGCGACTGCAGCTGCGCGGTCATATCCAGCGCGGTGGCCTCGTACTCCTCGTTGCCGGCCTGCTTCAGCCCGGCCTTCTCCAGCTCGGAGGTCATCTCCTTGCCGAACAGCTCGCCGTACGCGGTGCTGCCGTGGATGACACCGATGTTGTCGTAGCCCTTCTCCTTCACGTGACCGACGATGCCGCGGGCGTTGTCGCCGGCGCCGGGCGCCAGGTCGAAGTTCAGCGGGAACTTCGACGGATCCGTCGAATCCGGCGTGGGCGCAACGTTGAACGAGAGGATGTCGTTCTGCTCGAGGATCGGCAGCACCGCGGCGCCGACGGACGACGGTCCGGAGTTGAGGACGAGGTCCGGCTTCTGCTTGTTGATGGCCTCGCGCACCTTGGTGACCGCGATAGTGGCGTCACCGGCGTCGTCGACGACCGTCAGTTCGATCTGGCGACCACCGATGCCACCGGCCTGGTTCTGAACCTCGACACCGGCCTTGGTCGCGAGGATCGAGGTCTGCGCGTTGGCCGCGAGGACACCCTGGGCGCTGATACCGCCGGTCACGAGGACCCGGTACGGCGCATCGGCGCCGCCGGCCTCGGCGGAGTCCGTGCCACCGCACCCCGCAATCGTCAAGACCGACGCGGCAACCGCCGCGACGAACACTGGACGCCGATTCTTCATGACTGCCCTCCTAGGACACCCGCTACGTACCTACAGAACCAAGCGCTCGCTTGGCGTGTTTGGACACGGAAGAGCTCGGCGAGCCCCAGCTGGGCGACGCCTCGACACGTCACCCTGCATCAACACCCACCGAGCTCTTCCCATCAAGCACTTGCTTGATTCACCAAGCACTTGCTCGAGTGGGAGCATAAGGGTGTGACGTGGGTAACGTCAACCGACTCGACCATGGGATGGGAGGGCGATACCCCGCGATACCGCTGAACGGGAATTCACGGCACGTTCCCGGGGCCGAAAGCGTGCCGTGAACTCCCGTTCCGGGGTTGGTCAGGGTCGATCAGGGGCTGTCCACAGCACCGGCACCGCCCAAAGGCGACGACGCCGCGGCGCGCTGGGCGCATTCCGTGTCGGGGCACGCCGCGAGAGTGCCGGCATGACGGGAATTCTCGTACCGTTCCACGGCGGGGCCGCCCTCGATCGGGGCCTGGTGAGCAGGCGTGGACTCCGACGCCACTACACGCGCATCTACCCCGACACCTACCTGCACAACGACATCGAGGTCGACACCCGGGTCCGCGCGGAATCATCCAGTTGTGCAGCGTGATCGAGGAGTACGACGGCGACCACCACTTCGAGGTGGAGCAACGGAACCGCGGCGTCGAACGCTAGCACGCGTTCGAAGCAGCCGGATGGCGGGTGATCCGTGCCTAGGCCCGGCGGTTGATCCACCGCTGCAGCGGTTGATCAAGACGTGGGCGGCCCGATCCACTCCGGATACTGCACCGCGACCGGCATTGTCTCGGGCACGTACCCCTCAGGAGGGTCGAGAACGTTGGAGCCGTTTCGAGGCACGAAGGTCGGGAACCGCTCCTGCCACCAATCAACACAGGAACGCGGAATTTCCTCAATCGGCACATACTTGAGCTTGTCGATCTTCCACGAGCCGAAGACATTCCATGTCGGTATCGGGTGCTCCCGCTGGTCGTTCGTCCGTGCATCCGTATCTGCGACGGCAGGTACGCCCGGATCGCCTCCAGGATTCGACAGTTTGACCCACCAGGCGCCACGCAGCTGATTCGGTCCAGGATTCGCAGTACCGTCTGGGTCGATCCAATAATCGCAAACCGTCGCGTTCACGGTTCGCTTGGACTCTTCGAGTTCTGCAATGTGGCGAAAGAACGTTGTGGGCTTCTGCTGGGATTCACCCGGTTGGTTCGAAAAGAAGTAGTCCTCCACGGCCGGATTCGTACTCGAGATGTATCCGGGGAGCGCGTCCAGGTAGCCGGGGAATGACTGTGCTGCACCAACATACGTCGCGTACTCGCCGGCCTCGAGTGCAGCGCGCGTCAATTCTGCACCCCTGCTGAAGATGCTGACGTCTGCACCGGCTGACCACACATTCGAGTACACAGGCCCCGGCACTTGCTGAGGCTCGGAATCGGAATCACCGTCAGTGACACCGCATGACGCGACCAGTAGTCCTAGCGCGATCACTCCGATGGCAATCGACCGATTTCTACCCGTCATTGCGGACTACTTCGTTGTACATCTCCTGCATCAAACTCCCATGGCCGTCTGTTGGATCACCGATCTTGTTGAACACTGCTCGTAGATCTGTTTTCCATCTGTCACCCCGAGAATCGATCGCATCGTAGGGTCGCAGGTTTCCTTGGTCGTCGAACAGATCCTTGTATTCGGATCGGACACCATCCGGAATGTCCGGCGTTGCGGCGAGGACTCGGACAGGGTGTCGGTGAGCTGAAGTGCGCTCGACACCGCGAACCGCTCCCCTTCGGCACCGGCGATCGCGTTGCGCGCCCGAGACAGCGGGGCGTCGATCTCGAAGAATCCCTGCCGCGCTCGCGCCGCGAGGCTTCCGAGCCGATCGACCACGGCCAGGGCGGTCTTCCGGTCCGAGGTCGCACGATCCTGCGCCGCCTCGGCAGCTCGGCCTTCCCAGTACCCGTCGTTCACGCGGGTGACCGCCTCGACGTAGCGGTCGAACAAACCCTCGACCTTCGAGCCGAACGCCTCCCACGCATCCGCGACATCGTTGAGTGTGGCCGGATTCCAGGATTCGATCTGTGAACGCGAGAGGGTCACGCGGGGTCCCCCGGTGCATCCCAGTCGCCCGTCGCGTCGAGATAGGTGCGCACGAGTTGTTCGGCGTTCGCGGTCTCCTGGTTCCGATACTGCGCGGCGACGTAGCGCATGACGTCACCCGTCTCTCCAAGACGCTCAGCGAGCGCGGCGACGAGTGCTCCGTCCACGAGATCAGCGGAAATGCTCGACGCCTCGAGTACCGACGACATGGTGCCGCCGACGGTCGAGGCGTAGGGACCTGCTGCCGGACCGGTGCGAAGCGAACGCGCCTCGTCACCCAGTGCATGCAGGATCGAACTCAGTTGCTCGAGATGTTCGAGATCAGTCGTCAACGCGTCCACGTCGCCCCCCCGGGTTGTGTTCGGGACACACACTAGCAACCGGGGATTCAGCGCTGGTTGCGCGGCTTCCAGACGACGAGCGCGTTGCTGCGCGGGATGGGCACCAGGTCCCGGCGGTAACTGGCGTGGACGCGGGCGATCTCGGCGGCCATCTCGTCGACGCGGTGCTGCAGCGCCTCGACCTGGTTGGTCAGCTCGATGATCCGCTTGATGCCGGCGAGGTTGACGCCCTCGTCCTGGGACAGGCGCTGCACTTCACGCAACAGCGCCACGTCCCGCGGCGAGTACCGGCGGCCGCCACCGGTGGTGCGGTGCGGGGTGACCAGTCCGAGCCGGTCGTAGTTACGCAACGTCTGTGCGTGCATCCCGGCCAGTTCGGCGGCCACCGAGATGACGAACACCCGCGCATCGGGGTCCGCTGGGACCTCCGACGCCTTGCGCTGCTTGTCGCTCATGATGGTTCACCTGTTCGATCGGTTCTCGCCGGTCAGGCGCCGGCCCATCCTGCCCGCGGATCGAATCCGCTGGCCTTCTCTGCCTCCAGGTAGGTCTGGAGCGCCTCGGTGGCGGGGTCGTCGAGCTTCTGCGGCACCGCAACCTTCACGGTGACCAACAGATCGCCGGCGCCTCCGCCGCGCTTGGGCACACCGCGCCCTCGCACCCTGAGAATCCGTCCGTCCGCGGTTCCGGCCGGAACCTTCACGCCCACACGGCCGTCCAGTGTCGGCACCGACAGGGTCGTACCGAGCACCAATTCGCCATAACTGACCGGCACCACCAGCGTCAGATCGTCGTTGTTGCGCCCGAACACCTTGTCGGGACGCACGTGGACGGTGACGTACAGGTCGCCGGACGGTGCACCCCGCAGCCCGGCCTCACCCTGACCCGCCAGGCGGATCCGCTGGCCGTCACTCACGCCCGAGGGAACCCGGACGGTGATGGTGCGGGTGCGGTTGGTGACGCCGTTTCCGTGGCAGTCGGCGCACGGATCGTCGATGATCGACCCGGTGCCGCGGCAGTCGTCGCACGGCTCACTGAAACCGAACGCACCCTGGTTGCGGCTGACGACGCCGGTTCCGTTGCAGCGCGGGCACACCCGCGGGCTGGTACCCGGCTCGGCACCGCTGCCGTGGCACGTGGTGCACGCCGACCTGCTGGTCAGGCGCAGCGGAACCGTCACGCCCTGGGCGGCCTCGCGGAACTCGAGCGTGGTCTCCGTCTCGACGTCGCTGCCGCGGTGCGGACGCGACGCCGTGGTGCGGCCACCGCCACCGCGGTTGAACAGCCCGCCGAACAGGTCACCGAGGCCACCGTCGCCGCCGGCGGCACCGCCGCCGCCACCACCGAACAGGTCGTTGATGTCGAAGCCGCCGCCGCCGAAACCGCCACCGCCGGTGCTGTATCCGGCTCCGGGGCCGAAGCCGCCGCTCGCGAACAAGCGGCGGGCCTCGTCGTACTCCTTGCGCTTCGCGGGGTCGGACAGGACGGCATGCGCCTCACTGACCGTCTTGAAACGCTCCTCCGCCTTGGTGTCACCGGGGTTGGCGTCGGGATGCAGATCCCGGGCCAGCTTGCGGTACGCCTTCTTGATCTCGTCGGCGGAGGCGTCGGAAGAGACACCCAGTTCCTTGTAGAAGTCCTTTTCGATCCACTCCCGTTGGCTCACTGGGCGTCTCCTCCTTTCACTGTTGTCTGTCTATCTACTCGGCTGCCGCTTCGGCTGCAGGCGCGCCGTCGGTGACGGTCACCATCGCCGTGCGGAGCACTCGTTCGCCCAGGCGGTAGCCCTTGCGCAGCACTGCCCCGAGGACGGGGTTGTCACCGTCACCCTCCATCTGCACGGCCTCGTGCAGTTCCGCGGAGAAGGCATCGCCCTCGGCGCCGAACCCCTCGAGGCCGAGACCGTCGAGCACACCGGCGAGCTTGTCGGACAGCGCCTTCAGCGGTCCCGACTCCAGATCCCCGTGGGCGCGTGCCCGGTCGAGATCGTCGACGAGGTCGAGGAACTTCCCGACCACCGCGACCCTCTCGTCCTCGACGGCCCGATCGATCCGGGCCAACGCGTTGCGGCGGATGTTGGCGATCTCCGCCTTCGCGTAGCCCAGCTCGGTGCTGGCCTTCTCGAGTTCGGAGGTGATCGCGGTCAGATCGTCCGTCTCGGCCGCACCGGCCCCGGCCGCCTCCTCGGAGGCAGCCGGGGTGGTGGTGGCGTCGACCTGATCGTCGGCCGTCACCGGTTCGCGCTCGGGGTTTTCCGCCGTCACTTCTTGTCCTGATCGGTCGGCTCGTCGACAACCTCGGCGTCGACGACGTCGTCAGCGGCGGGGCCGGAGCCGTCACCCGACGCGGCGGCGTCGGCGGCCTGCGCGTCGTAGATCGCCTGGCCCAGGGCCTGCGACTCGGTGGACAGCTTCTCCACTGCAGCCTTGACGGCGGCGATGTCCGAGCCGGCGAGAGCGGTCTTGACCTCGGTGACCGCGGCCTCGACCTTCTCCTTGACGTCGGCGGGCACCTTGTCCTCGTTGTCCTTGATGAACTTCTCGGTCTGGTGCACCAGCGAATCGGCCTGGTTGCGGACCTCGGCCTCCTCGCGGCGGTTCTTGTCCTCCTCCGCGTGCGCCTCGGCGTCCTTGATCATCCGATCGATCTCGTCCTTGGACAGACCGGAGCCGTCCTGGATCTTGATCGTGTTCTCCTTGCCCGTGCCCTTGTCCTTCGCGGTCACGTGCACGATGCCGTTGGCGTCGATGTCGAAGGTGACCTCGATCTGCGGCACGCCGCGCGGGGCCGGCGGGATACCGGACAGCTCGAACGATCCGAGGAGCTTGTTGTGCGAGGCGATCTCGCGCTCACCCTGGAACACCTGGATCTGCACCGACGGCTGGTTGTCGTCCGCCGTGGTGAAGGTCTCGGAGCGCTTGGTCGGGATCGTGGTGTTGCGCTCGATGAGCTTGGTCATCACGCCACCCTTGGTCTCGATACCGAGAGACAACGGGGTGACGTCGAGCAGCAGAACGTCCTTGACCTCGCCCTTGAGGACGCCGGCCTGAAGCGCCGCTCCGACTGCAACCACTTCGTCAGGGTTCACGCCCTTGTTGGGCTCACGGCCACCGGTGAGCTCACGAACCAGGTCGGAGACGGCCGGCATACGGGTGGAGCCACCGACGAGCACGACGTGGTCGATGTCCTTGACGGCGATGCCCGAGTCCTTGACCACGGCCTGGAACGGCGCGCGGGTGCGATCCAGCAGATCGGAGGTGATCTTCTGGAACTCGCTGCGGGTGAGCTGCTCGTCGAGGAACAGCGGGTTCTTGTCCGCGTCGACGGTGATGTACGGCAGGTTGATGGAGGTGCTCTGCGAGCTGGACAGCTCGATCTTCGCCTTCTCCGCAGCCTCACGCAGACGCTGCAGGGCCATCTTGTCCTTGGTCAGATCGATGCCGTTCTGAGCCTTGAACTTGTCGACCAGCCAGCTGACGATGCGCTCGTCCCAGTCGTCGCCACCGAGGTGGTTGTCACCGGAGGTCGCGCGGACCTCGACGACGCCGTCGCCGATCTCGAGCAGGGACACGTCGAAGGTGCCGCCGCCGAGGTCGAAGACCAGGATGGTCTGTTCCTTCTCGCCCTTGTCGAGGCCGTACGCCAGCGCGGCCGCGGTGGGCTCGTTGACGATGCGCAGGACGTTGAGGCCCGCGATCTGTCCGGCTTCCTTGGTGGCCTGGCGCTGCGCGTCCTCGAAGTAGGCGGGGACGGTGATGACGGCGTCGGTGATCTCCTCGCCGAGGTACGCCTCCGCGTCACGCTTCAGCTTCATCAGCGTGCGGGCGCTGATCTCCTGCGGCGTGTACTTCTTGTCGTCGATCTCCACGTTCCAGTCGGTGCCGATGTGGCGCTTGACCGAGCGGATGGTGCGGTCGACGTTGGTGACCGCCTGGTTCTTGGCGGGCTGACCGACGAGCACTTCACCGTTCTTGGCGAAGGCCACGACGGACGGGGTGGTGCGCGAGCCCTCGGAGTTGGCGACCACTACAGGCTCGCCGCCTTCGAGCACAGACACGACCGAGTTGGTGGTCCCGAGGTCGATTCCGACCGCACGAGCCATAGTGATCCCTCACTTTCCTTCTTCGCAGCCTCTCGAGCTGCGGTTATCTTCTCGACACTGAGCTGATGAACCTCAGGTGAGCGTATCCGGCTCAAGTTTGCATGCGACTCCGGTCGAAGTCAATCCGAAACTTGAGTCCCTGACGCTCAGGTTCTCGAAATGGTCAACGGGCCGCCTCACGGGTTTGTTCCCGACTGCGGGATTTTCCCGACCGGGCTGACCGGACCGCGGGCGCGGATACGATTCGGACGTGGACACCACCGGCGAACACGAGGCAACGGCGGTGCCGGCGCAGCCGCACCGGCCCCGGCCGCCCCGGCCCGACGTCGCCGTCGCGCCGTTGCACACCCTCGACGCCGATCCGGGTCTCGCGCCGCGGTCCCTCACCGCGGCGGTCACGGCCTGGGCCCTCTCGTTCGCGGCCTTCGCCGCCGTGGCAGGGGTCCTCGGTGTCTACTACGACTCCGTCGTCGACGCCCTCGACACCGGTCTCGCCTCACGGAATCCGGCGGCCGAGTCCGCCACGGTCGACCAGGTGTCCGGACTCACCGTGTTGGGTGTCGGCGGTGTCGGCCTGCTGCTGGTCCTGGCGGCGGTCCTCGGGATCGTGCGCCTGCGGTCGGGCCACGGTCGGCCCCGCATCTGGCTCACCGTCGTCGGCGTCCTCACCGTCGCGGCGTCGGTGGCCTCGTGGAGCGTGCTGGCCGACGCGGGTGACCTCGTGTACGGGGCCCTCACGTGGGCGCCGCTGCTGCAGGCCGGGTTGGTCGTGGTGGGCACGGCGTTGTTGTTCGCACCCGCCGTCTCGGCGTGGCTCGACCGCCCGGCCGGCGGCACGCCATGACGGACGCCGTCGTCGTCGGCTCCGGCCCCAACGGGCTGGCCGCGGGTGTGGCGCTCGCGCTGCGCGGCATCTCCGTGACCGTGTACGAGGCCGCGGACACGATCGGCGGCGGCACCCGCACCTCCGAGCGCCTCGTGCCCGGACTGCTGCACGACGACTGCTCGGCGGTGCACCCGATGGGCGTGGCGTCACCGTTCTTCCGCTCGCTCGACCTCTCCGCGCACGGACTCGAATGGCGGTATCCGGAGATCGATCTCGCGCATCCGCTCGACGACGCCGTGTCGGGCGTGTTCACACGGTCGATCGAGCAGACGGCGAGCCGACTGGGGCCCGACGGACCCGCGTGGCGACGGCTGTTCGCGCCGCTGTCCGAGCACTTCGACGAACTGGCCGGCGAACTGCTGCGTCCCGTCGTACACCTGCCCAGGCACCCGATCCCGATGGTGCGCTTCGGGATCCATGCGCTCGCCCCCGCCACGCTGACGGCGAGGCGATGGCGCACCGCGCAGGCGCGGGCGCTGTTCGGCGGTGTGGCCGCGCACGCCTACTACCCGTTGTCCCGGCCCACGACGTCGGCGGCGGGCCTGATGATGCTCGCCGCCGGGCACCGCTACGGCTGGCCGGTCGCGAAGGGCGGGTCCCGCGCGATCACCGATGCGCTGGCCTCACTGTTACTCGCCCACGGCGGTCGGATCGAGACCGGACGACGTGTCCGCTCGCTGGGCGAGTTGCCGCGCGCCGACATCACGATGCTCGACCTGTCGCCCACCGGCGTCGCCGAGGTGGCCGGCAACCGGCTGCCGGCCCGGGTGGCCCGCGCGTACCGCCGGTACCGGTACGGTCCGGCGGCGTTCAAGCTGGATCTGGCCGTCGAGGGCGGCATTCCGTGGCGTGACGACGCATGCCGCCGCGCCGGCACCGTCCACCTCGGCGGGACCTTCGAGGAGGTGGTCGCGACCGAGCGGGACCTGCACCGCGGCCGGATGCCCGAGCGTCCGTTCGTCCTGATCGGACAGCAGTACCTGGCGGACCCCTCACGATCGGCCGGTGACGTGCACCCGGTGTGGGCGTACGCCCATGTGCCGCACGGATACACCGGCGACGCGACGGAGGCGATCCTGCACCAGATCGAGCGCTTCGCACCCCACACCCGGGACCGCATCGTCGGCAGCTTCACCCGGTCCGCCGTCGAGATGCCCGCCTACAACCCCAATTACGTGGGCGGCGACATCGCGACCGGCGCGAACGATCCGGTGCAGTTGTTGACGCGCCCGCGGGTGGCCATCGACCCCTATTCGACAGGCATCCCGGGCGTCTACATCTGCTCCGCCGCGACCCCGCCCGGCGGCGGCGCGCACGGGATGGGCGGATACAACGCAGCCAGGTCGGCACTGCGGCGAATCGAGCGTTAGGTTTCGGACGCCGCACCGGCCCACGGCACGTTGGGATCGATCATCGCGAGAGCGCAAGGCGAAGGTGCCGGAGCGCGTCGACGATCGCCCCGGGCTCACCGGCCGGCAGCAACGGAAGCCGGACGTTCGGGGTGGATATCCGACCCTGGGCATGGAGAACGGCCTTGATGACGGTGGGATTGGGCTCGGACATCAGTGCGGATGTGGGCCCCACCAATTGGTGCGCCAGCGCCCGTGCGGGCACGGGTCGTCCGCTGCGCCAGAGGTCGTACAGTTCGACGAATTCCCTCGCACACACATTCGCGGTCGCCGCGATCGCGCCCGCCGCACCCATCGCGAGCAGCGGCGAGACGAGCGTGTCCTCCCCCGCAAGAACCGAGAACGCGTCCACAGGAGCGGACCCTGCGGCGCGACCCGACGACGCAGACTCCGCGAGAAGCCGCGCGGTGTCGGTATCCACCGAGCCGACTGCCTGCTTGATGCCGACGATCCGCGGGTGCTTCGCCAGGCGCACAACGGACTCCCAACCCAGATACTGGCCGGTGCGGTACGGAACGTTGTACAGAACGAGCGGAAGCGGACTCCGATCGGCGACGTACTCGAAGTGCGCCATGACCCCCGCCTCGGACGGTCGCGTGTAGTACGGGACCACTACCAATACGCCCGTGACATCGGCTTCCGCATTCAGCGCCTCGATCGCCCGCACGGTGCCGACCGTGTCGTTGGAGCCGGCCCCGACGAGCAGAGGAACCCCGCGCTCGCGGGACACCCTGCCACAGATCCGCACGACATCGCGGCGTTCCGGTGGGCTCAGCGTCGCCGGCTCCGCGGTGGTCCCCAACGCGACGATCCCGGCCGCTCCCTCGTCGATCACGGCGTGCGCGAGGAGTTCCAGCTCGGCAGCGGCGAGCTCACCGTCGTCCGCGAACGGAGTGACGAGCGGGACGAGAATTCCTGACGGGTGGAAGGTCATGCACCCAGTCTCACCGCGCACATAATCAAGATCCAGTTACTGTTCATGGCGCTATCCGTAAGCTGAACTGATGCTCGACATCCGCAAGCTCAGACTTCTGCGCGAACTCGCCCACCGAGGCACCATCGCGTCGGTCGCAGAGGCACTGTCGTACACGCCCTCGGCGGTGTCACAGCAGCTTGCGGCCCTCGAGCGCGAGGCCGGTCGCCCGCTGTTGACACGCACGGGCCGTCGGGTGAGTCTCACGCCGGCCGGGACGATGCTGGTCGAGCACACGGAGGTCGTGCTCGCCGACCTGGAACGAGCCGAGGCCGCGCTCGCCGCGAGCGAGAAGGGCCTGTCGGGTTCGGTTCGCCTGGGGGCGTTTCCGACTGCCCTACGGACGATCGTGCTGCCCGCAATGCTGGAGATCGGCCGCGCCGAGAAGGGTTTGGAACTGACGGTGACCGAGGTGGATCCCGCCACCGTGCCGGATCTTCTTCGCGGCGGTCGACTGGACATCGCGTTGGTTCATGAATACGACAACGTGCCCTCCACCATGGGGCCAGGCATCGAGACCGAACCGATCCTCGACGAGGTCGTGTACCTCGCGTCAACGGAACCGGCGGAGGGGGTCGACATGACGGTGGTCCGCCGGCACGCCGGAAGCCGCTGGATAGTCGGCAACACCGGCACCCTCTGCCACACGATGGCCGTACGCACCTGTCAGTCCCAGGGCTTCGAACCGCACATAGCCCATCGGGTCGATGACTTCGCGACGGTCCTGCGACTCGTCGCCGCGGGAGACGGCGTGGCGTTGGTTCCCCAACTCGGAGCGACCGACGTCCCGGAGGGTGTAGTGCTCACGACTCTCCCGATCCACAGGCGGACCCGGATCGCCTACCGGCTCGGAAGTCGGTTCCGGCCGCCATTCGCCGCCGTGAGCGACGAATTGCACCGTGCGGCACGATCGCTTCCACAGCGCCCCTCGACAACCGATCGATCGCACATCGGGTGATCTCCCGGGCCGCCGGCCGGGTCATTGCCCGCAAAGGTCAGGCGTCGGATCCGGATTCCGGTCGATCGACACGGATGGACCCGGACGCCAGATCCACCCGGATCAACGGCAGCAGGCCTCGACCGGTGATCCGGCTGAACACCACCTCGACGAATGCCAGCAGTATCAGCAAGCACGCCAGGCCGGGAAGCGTCATCGCCCACAGCAGACCCATACGCGTCAGTGTCGGTCGGTGTCGCGCCCGCCTGTCCAGATCTCAGCCCGCGCGGGATCGCAGCGAACTCGCGCCGCGGGCCCACGAGTTCGCCATGTGCTCGCCCACCAGGTCGTCGAACGCGAGGCACGCGGCCGCGCCGAACAGGACGTCGCCGGCACAGTCCGGGCGCTGCGCGACCAGACCGCCCGCGAGGTCGCGGACGACGATCTGCTCGTGCACGGAGTCGGCCTCGACGTGTTCGTCGAAGAACAGGGTGGCCGCGGCGCCGAAGCCGAGCCGACGCAGCCCGGCGGCGTACTTCTTGCTCGGCAGCGCGGAGGTGGTCTCCACCGCGCACAGGTGTCCGGCGAGCGCGGCCCGCAGACGGCGGTGCAGCCCGAAGAGGGACAGCGCGTTGAGCGATGCGAGCGTGACCGCCGGGACGTCGTCGAGATAGTGGGCGTACCCGTCGGACAGCCCCAGCTCGCGCATCGTCGTCGCGAACAGCTGCGAGTGCATCCGCTCGAGACGCCCGCCGCCGTACTCGTCGGCCTGCACCTCGACGAGCGCAGCCTTCGGCCGCCCGACGAGTCTCGGGATGCCGAGCGTGTGGACGTCGGCCTCGCGCAGCTGGTTGAGCGATCGGTGGATCAGCAGCTCCCGGAACTGGTCCGCGGTCGCGTCCGTGGCCATGAAGCCCGCCAACCCGGGACCCACCGTGGGCGCGGTCATCTCCCAGAGCGCTGCCACGACATCGGACGGGTCGACGTCCTCCACCCGCGGGCGCGCGAGCTCGCGGACCGCCGCCTCGAACGGTGCCTCCAGCTCGGCACGCGCGGCGATCAGCTCCGGGGCCCACTCGAGCCGGTCGTCCGCTCCGTCGACGC
Organism: Rhodococcus sp. AG1013; assembly: GCF_003350365.1. Lineage (NCBI taxonomy): Bacteria > Bacillati > Actinomycetota > Actinomycetes > Mycobacteriales > Nocardiaceae > Rhodococcus > Rhodococcus sp. AG1013. The sequence continues at coordinate 88,177 of NZ_QQAT01000008.1, read as the reverse complement.
CGTGCAGATGCAGCTCGTACAACAGCGCCAAGGCCAGCTGCGCGTCATCGTCGTCGATCATGCCGTTCGACGACTCCGACCTGTACCCACGGGCCGCGGTGTTCACGGCCGCCGGGTCGTCCGCGCCGGACAGCACCGCGACGACTGCGGCGCTCACGGGACCGCGTGGTTCGGGAATCGGCATCGGCATCGGCTTCCCCGATCAGTAGCGGTCACCTGCGGTGGTCATTCGTCTCGTTCCTCCGTTCCGCTCCGTGCAGCGCCTAGGTGTACTGCGCCACGAGCCGGTCGAACTCCTCGCTGTCGACCAGGCCGGGCTGTCCGATGTCCAGTGCGGTCAGGAACTTGTGCACCAGACCGAAGTCGCGCCCCAACTCGGCGCGCGAGGGACCCGACGTCTTCGGGCTCACACCGCTTCCGATCATCGCGTCCAGATTGGCGGCGATCTCGTTCAGCTTCTGTCGGTCCGCATCGGTTCGACCGGTTGTTCCTCCAGTTGTCATCCGTTCTCAACCCCGTTTCCGTCTTGTCGTCGTTCGCAAGGTTTCCGGGCACTGACTCTCATACTGCCCGTCTCCGGATCGTTCTGCTGGACAGGATTTCGGCCACGCCGCCTGTGGAGGAAAGAACTCACACCTGTGGACAGCCCTGTGAATGATTCACCGCCAGGGGCGGACTCGACGATGACTCGAGAACCGCTAGGTCACTCGAGTTGACGCAGAGAAGATTTCACGGATTCTGCTGTTTCTTCCGTTTGTGCGAGCTGTCACAGAAGGGCGACCGGCCCGTCCTCCCGCAGCGGCACAACGCAATCGTCGCGCGTTCGTTGACGATCGGGACACCGGCGCCGTCGACGAGACTCACCGGGCCGCGGATCAGCAGCGGCCCGTCGGGGCACACCGTGACGACCACCTCGGCTCCCGCGCCGTCAGCCACGACGGACCGCCTCCCTCCACCCGGCACGGAACACGACCAGCCTTTCGCGGTCCTGCCCCGCCTCGACCAACCCGCGACGCCGAAGCATGCCCTCGCGCGCAGCGGTTATCGGACCGAACGGTATGTCCACGCTGCGAACGATGTCGACTTCCAACCCCCGCTCCTCGAGCATCACCTGCGTCTTCTCGAGACCGCTCAGTGCGGACTGCAGCAGCAACATCACTCCCCCGTCGGTCAGGACGTCGGGCACCTCGGTGCAGATGCGATCGAGCAGCGATCGACCGTTCGATCCCGCATCCCACGCGCGGGCCGCGCCGCGCGTCGGCAACCGGTCGGTCGCCGAAGGCACGTAGGGCGGATTGGACAGCACGAGGTCGAACCGCTCGCCGTCCACCGGCACCGTGAGATCACCCCGCACCACCCGTACGTGAGCGCGGTTGAGCCACGCGTTGATTCGCGTGTTCACCACCGCTCTACGGCCGATGTCGACTGCCGTGATGTCCTCCGAGCCCGCCGCCGCGGCACGCGCGCTGAGCATCCCGGTGCCCGCGCACAGGTCAAGGATCCGAGTGCGGGCACCCACGGGCTCGGAGCTCAGGGCCTGCGCCAGAAGGAAACTGTCGGTTTGCGGACGATAAACACCGGGTAATCGGAGAAGCACGAAGGGCCCCCTCGGTCCTCGTGGCGTCGGAGCACCGACACCTCCTTCGAGTATCGCCGACACCCGCGGGCGGTGCACGGAACCGACGGAACGGCCGGATCAGCCCAGCCGGCGCAAGTCCGCGATCGCCGCACGCGCGGCGAGACCGATCGCCGCATCCGCCCTGGGCAACAGCGCATCCGCGCGCGCCGCCCGGGTGAAGACCGCGACCGCGAACGCGTCACCGTCGGGAAACTCGATCACTCCCACCTCGTTGCGTACCGCACCGAGCGTTCCGGTCTTCCCGGCGACGACGACGTCTGCGAACGGGAATCCCGAGCGCAAGCGCGCGGTGAAGACCTGGCTCGACATCAGGACGCGGACGAATGCCGTCTGATCCGCGGACAGGACGGCCCCGGTCCACACCGCCGACAGCAGCGTCGTCATGTCCCGCGGGGTGGTCGCGCTCGACAGCACCGGGTCGTAGCCGCTCGGGAACACGACGGTGTCGTTGTCGCCGATCCGGGCGAACGCCTCGGCGGGCGAGCGCGTGCCCGTGTCCGCCACCAGCGATTCCAGGCTGTCCGCGGTGCCACCGACGATCCGCGTCGACGAGAGCCCCAGGCCGCCCATCGTCTCGTTCACCCGGTCCACACCCACGCGCCGGAGCAGTTCGTCGGCGGCGGCGTTGTCGGACACCGCCATCATCGAGCGCGCCATGTCGCGCAGCGACATTCGTACCGGATCCGACATCTGCGAGACACCGGTCGGCCCGGTGGTGCGGGTGGACGGGTCGAGGGTCACCTGCCGGCGCGGGTCCAGATCACCGGCGTCGACGAGGCGGCAGAACGTGACGAGCAGCGGCAGTTTGTACACCGAGGCCATGACCACCGGCTGGTCCGGCGATGCCCCGACCTCGATACCCGCGCGTCGGTCCGACACCGGGATCGCGTGCAGACATCCGCGCACGGCGGCGTCGACGAACACGTCCGACAGTCCAGTCGTACCCGTCACGACGTCACCTGCCCGGCCGCCGCGTAGCCGGCGATCCGCGCGGCCATCGCGTCGAGCACCCGGTCCGGCACGTCGGCCGACGCCGACCGCAGGCACCGCAGGCGCAGGCGGATCGACTCGTCGCCCGGCCGGACCCGGCCCACCCCGGGAGCCGACAGCGTGTGGTCCGCGGTGAGGGCGAAGGCCTGGCCGGCGGCCACGAGCGCGAGGGCCCACCGGTCGTCAGGTGCGTTGATGACGTCCAGGTCGGTCCCGACCCGGGCGAATGCGTCGCCCAGCAGGTCGTACGCCGCCGGGCCGTCGGAGCGTGGCGGCGACGCGAACCGCAGGCCGGTCAGGCGGGACAGCCCGCACGGGTCCTGCGCCGCCGCCGGGTGCGAGGCCGGCACCAGCAGGGTCAGAGGCAGGGGCACCACGTCGGTGCCGGTGAGCGGGTCCACCAGGGCGGGATGCTCGATGACACCGAGATCGATTGCACCGGAACCCAATTGGTCGACGAGATCGGCACTCGGGGCGATGCTCACCTCGACGCGGCCCGACCCGGCGAACGACCGGACCGTCGCCGCGAGGTCCGCGACCAGCGCGGTCGGCACCTTCGGCATGACGCCGACGCGGAGGGTGCGCTCGTGCGCCTGCCGCCGGCGCGCGGTGTCGGTGAAGCGCTGGGCCTGTCCGATCAGGTCGATCGCGTCCGGCAGCAGCGCCTGCCCGCTCGCGGTGAGCACGACGCCCTTCGATCCGCGGTGGAACAGCGTGACGCCGAGTTCACGCTCGAGCTTCTTCACGCCCTGGCTCAGCGGCGGCTGGGTCATCCCGAGGCGGGCGGCAGCGCGGCCGAAGTGCTGCTCCTCGGCCACGGCGATGAAGAATTCGAGGTGCAACAGAAGGTTCACGACGGCCCTGAACTGGCCTTATTCGTATCGAGTATCGGTCTCACGTCAATAGCATATTGGACTCGCCGGAGTCCTCGATGCTTCGCTGCCAATCGACATCCAATCGAACGAGCGGAGTGATGATGGCCGACGGGACCAAGCGGGAGTTGTGGAAGCGCGGCGCACTGACACTCGCGGCGGCGGTGGCGCTGACGTCGTGCGGCGTGCTGGGTGGTCCCGACTCCGGCGAGAAGGTGGCGCGCAAGTTCGTCGACGCCCTCGGCAGCGGGGACGTGGCGGCCGCCGCATCGCTCACCGACGACCCCGACGGCGCGAGCGACGTGCTGCGCCGCACCTTCGACGGTGTGGGCGACGGCGCCGAGGCCGAGTTCACCGTCGAACGCGCCGACGACTCACGGTTCACCTACCGGTCGGACTGGGATTTCGGCGGCGGACGGTCCTGGAGTTACACCACGGCGGTGCCGTTGACGTACACCGACGGCACCCGCCGGGTGTCGTGGTCCTCCGCGGTGGTCAACGAACGACTCCAGCCCGGCCAGGCCCTGCAGTACACACCGGTCGCCGACACACGGGCCGTCCTCGACGCCAACGGGATGGCACTGCTGGAGCCGCAGACGGTCACGGTCGTCGACATCGAATCGAACACGCTGGCAACCGATTCTGCGGTGCGGGCGCAACTGTCGCGTCTGCTGTCGCGCGCGGTACCGGGGTTCGAAGTCGCCCCGCCGAATCCCGGCGCGGCGGCGAAGCCGGGCGAGCGGGTGAACCTGGTGAGCCTGCGGCAGCAGGACGCCGCGCCGATCCGCGCCGAACTCGCGAAGATCCCCGGCATCCATCTCTCCGATCAGATGCGGCTACTCACCGTCGACCGGGCGCTGACGTCGCCGGTGGTCGCCGAGCTGCGGGCGACCTGGGAATCGCGACAACAGGATTCGGCGGGCTGGCGGGTGCAGGCCGTCGAGCGCGACGGCGGCGTCGCCGGCACCCTCACCGGCGGCGACCCGCCGGACGGCACGGCGCTGCGCACGACGCTGGATCCCCGCATCCAGCATCTCGCCCAGCAGGCCGTGAACACCGAACCCCGCGCGGCCGCGCTGGTCGCGCTCGATGCCACGAACGGCCAGGTGCTGGCGGTCGCGCAGAACGGGGCCGCCGACAAGTCCGGCCCCATCGCCCTGACCGGCCTGTATCCGCCGGGCTCGACATTCAAGACCGTCACGACGATGGCTGCGTTGCAGAGCGGCGCGGTCAACGCCGACAGCACCGTCGACTGCCCGGGCACCGCGAATATCGAGGGCCGCGTCATCCCCAACGAGAACGAGTTCGATCTGGGCCGCGTCCCGCTGCACTCGGCGTTCGCCCACTCGTGCAACACGACGATGGGCAGACTGGCCGTCGGGCTGCCCGCCGACGCACTTCAGGTGCAGGCACGCGAGTTCGGGCTGGGCGTCGACTACCTGACACCGGGACTGACGACCGTCACCGGTTCGGTGCCGTCGGCGCAGACGCCCGCGCAGCGCGTCGAGGCCGCGATCGGCCAGGGCGAGGACCTGGCGAGCCCCTTCGGGATGGCGATGGTCGCGGCGGCGATCGCCGGGGGCCGGGCCCCTCTACCCCAGTTGATCGGCGGGGAGCCCGCGACCGCCGACCACACACCGGGGCCGCTCGACCCCGACCATGTGCGGGACCTGAAATCAATGATGACCGAGACGGTGCGCAGCGGCACCGCCACGAGCCTCTCCGACATCTCCGGGCTCATGGGCAAGACCGGGACCGCCGAATTCGGCGACGGCACGCACGCCCACGGATGGTTCGTCGGGATCCGCGGCAACGTCGCGTTCGCGGTGCTGGTGGTCTCGGGCGAGAGTTCCGGCCCCGCGCTCGACATCGCCGGCAGCTTCCTGCGACCGATCAGCGACGAGGAGTAGACGCGACCGGCGCCACGCGCACCGCCCCCGCGTCGATGTCGAGCCGCATCGCCCCGGCGAATCCACCGACCCCGCCGGTCCCGCCCAGTTCGGTCAGCACTCCCTCCGCACTGCGGGCGGCGACGCGACAGGCCCGGGCGGTGAACTGGTCGACCAGGGGATGCGCCGCCCGCTCACGCCACTCGTGCACCGCTGCGAGCGCCACGACCCGCGCCTCCTCGAGCGAGGCGTCGGCCGCCAGCCCGAGCCGCTGTGCGGGATCGATGCCGAAACCACCGATGAGCCGCTGCAGTTCGGTCAGATCGTCGCCCGACAGGCCGGTTTCGGCGCTGCGGAGCCGGCCGAGCATGCGCAACTCCTGGAAGCCGTGGACGTCCGCGAGTAGCCGTCCGGCCTCGTCGATCATGCGCGGCGTCTGCGGGGTGGGGTGCGCTTCGAGGACCCGTTCGAGCGCGACGAGCGCGGAGTGCGTCTTGAGTTGATCGGCTCGCTGGCCGAACTGCACGTCGATCACCTGTCGCAGTTCGTCGAGCCCGCTGCGGGCCACCAACTCGGCGGCGAGGCTGGGCGAATCCTGCACCCCGAGCCGGATCAGCATCACCGCGAGCCGAATCCCGAACAGGCCGAACCGGTCCGCGAGTTGACGGCGCATCGCCGCGTCCACGGGCAGCAGGGCGTCGTCGCGGACGAACCGGTCGGCGGACAGCATCGCCAGCTGCAGATCCTCCCCCGGCACCCGCGCGAGCGCCTCGAATGCCGCGAACTCGCTCTGCCGCAACGTCCGCGCGCCCAGCGCCAAGAGGCCCGCCACCGGAACGACCGCCTGACACAGTCCGGTGAGCTCGAGTTCCGCCGTGAACCGGGCCGCCATCTCCTTCGCGGACAGCATCGCGTCGGCCCGGCCCGCCCCCACCTCGTCGGCGCGCGAGACCACCCCGACGACGCCGAGCGGCCCGGACTCGCCGCCCACGTGGGCACCGATCCGGCCCAGGAACTGGACATCCGACGCACTGAGGCTGCGCAGCAGGTACACCACCGCGTCGGCGCCGGACACCGCGTTCTCGGGGGTCAGCATCTCGAGGGTGCGGGCGGAGACGTCCTTCGACAGCGACGACGTACCGGGGGTGTCGATGATCGTCGTCTGGGCGAGCGCGCTGGCCGGCCATTCCACGTCGAGGCGGTCGACACGGTCCGCCGTGAGGTCGCCGAGGTCGAACGTCAGGCGTCCCGCGTGCCGCTGCACGGCCACATTGGCGGATTCGGCGCCGTCGTAGCGGGCGGTGACCGTCGGCGTCGTGCCGCCGCGGTACCAGGTGACGACGCGGGTGCACTCCGTCGCGTCGGTCGGGGCGATGTCCTGTCCGACAAACGCATTGAGCAGCGTGGACTTGCCCGCCTTGACGGAACCGGCGAGCGCGACGCGCAACGGCTGCTCGAGCCGGGACGCGCACTCGTTCAGTTGCGCCCGCGCGACGGGGTTGTCTGCGTAGATCTCGCGTGCCGACACGATCAGGGCGCGCGCCCGCTCGAACGACATCGACGCCGTCACGCCGGCACCTCCTCGTCCACCCCGGCCTCGACGGGAAGCAACTGTGCCGCACGATCCTTCAGTTCGGCGAGCACTTGCATCTGCCGCTCCACCTCGGCGGCGCGGCCGGCGCGCGCGGTCGACTCGACGGTGGCCGCGTCCTGTGCCGCGCGCAACGAGTCACCGAGCGACCGCAGCGTCTGCTCCGCGATCCCCGTGAAGTGGTCGCGCAGCAACCGCTGGATCAACCGGAGCCGGTCCTTGGACTCCTTGCCGACCTGGAAACTGACGTCGTCGGTGAAGCGTCGGATCGCCACCTTCGCGTCGGCCCGCCGCTTGACCACCCGGGCGTCCCGGTCGTCGCGATATGCCTTGGTGCCGAGCAGAACTCCGGCACCCACCGAGATGGGGTTGAGCAGCGTCATCCCCATCAGCGTCGTGATGAGGCCGAACATCAGTACGCCACCGTACGATCCGCGCATTCCGACCAGCACCTTCTGGGTGATGCCGATCCGCCCCGACTCGAGGTCCGCCAGCGCGACCACCGGTTCGAGCACACCGTCGAGATCGGCGACGTCGAGCTGCGGCATCTCCACCGCACCCGCGTCCGCGAAGTGCTCGGCCACCACCTCCGCGAGCCACAGGGCACGGTCGTGCGCCCACACGAAGTTGTCGCCCACCGACTGCGCGATCTGCTCCTCGAGCCACTCGCCCAGCTCGCCCCACTCCTTGCCGGGATCGCCCTCGTCGACCGCACGTTCGGCCTCACGGGTCACCTGCCGCAGCCGGTCCCGCAGGTCGTGATCAATGTCCGACGCCAGATCCGCGATCCCGTCGGCGAGGGTCTGCTGCCATCGCGACGTCTTCTTGTGCAGCTCCTCGGTGGCCGTCTTGGCCCGCTGCAGTTCGGCCACCGCGGCCGCGCCCTTCGTCGGATCACGCAGCGCGGCAAGCTCGCTGCCGAGTGCGAGCATGAGGTGCTCGACCACGGAGTGGACGTCGTGGGACACCGCGCGACGCAACCCGCCCTCGGCGTGCTCGATCACCCGCCCCCGCAGGAACGCGTACAGGGCGTCGAAGCCGGACTCGTCGTGCAGGGACCGGTCGTCGAGGCGCAGGGCGTGCGAACGCAGCACCGACGAGATCGGCACCAGCGGGACGTCGATGCCCGCGCGCTGCAGGTGCGCTCGGTCGGCGTCGACGATCCGCCGCCAGTGCGGATACAGATCGGTCTTGGTGATCAGGCACGCGACCGCGGGACACAGCCCGGTCACCTGGCGCAGGAACGCGAGCTCCGGCTCGGTGAACTCCTGGCTCGCGTCGGAGAGCACGAGAACCGCGTCGGCGGCCGGCAACAGTCCCAGAGTGGCTGCCGCGTGCGGATTTCCGTGCCCACCGACGCCGGGGGTGTCGACGAACACCAGACCGTCCGCCAGCAGCGGGCTCGGCACGTTGACCTCGAGACGCAGCACCTCGCGTCCCTCCGCGCGCGGAGTCGACGGACTGACCGAATCCAGTTCCGCGAGTGGAACCTCGACCCGCCGCGGCTCGCCACCGGGCTCGGCCACGACAAGCTCGGCGAAGGCCCGCTCGGAGTTCTGCACGACCGTCGGTACCGCGGTGGTCTCGTCGTCCCCCACCGAGCACACCGCGAGGTTGAGCAGCGAGTTGACGAACTGGCTCTTGCCCTGTTTGAGCTGTCCCACCACCACGACGCGGAACCGGGGGTCGACCACCCGCGTGCGCACCAGGTCCAGACGATCCACCAGATCCGTCCGGCCCGCGGCCGCCGCGATCCCGGTGGTGCGGTCCAGCAGTGCCGTCAGCGCGGCCTCGTGCGCCGGCACCGCGCGGTTCCGCGTCGGCGACTTCGCCGATTCCGCCGTGTCCGAGGTCGCGTTGTCCATGGGTTTCGCTGCCCCGCTTCTGTGTTCCGACCTACGCCCGCACCGCTGTGCACGCGCTGACTGATCCGCCGCTCCGCTGGATACGAACCGGGGCCCCGTTCGCATTAGCGCGTACGGGGCCCCGTTCGTTACAGGTCGTGTCCGGGCGTCACGGCAGCAGATGGTCTCCGAGATCGACGTGCGCGGGTGTCGGATCGGCGACGGAGCCCGCCTGGCCCTCCACCTCACCGACACCGTTCGCGAACAGTCCGGCATCCGAGTGGGCCGAGCCGAACGCGTCGGTGTCGATCGACGACCACGCATTGCCCGTCACCGCTTCGGACAGACCACCGGTGAGGCTGCCGGCCGCGTCGAGCGCGCCCTGCAGTGCCGAGTCGAGGTCCGTCGTGAGATTGCCCGCGATGTCGGAGGCGCCGGCAAGACCGGCACCGAGTCCACCGTCGGCGTTACCGGTCGAGCCGAAGCCGCCGTCGATCTGTCCCGCGGCGCCGAGACCGGCACCGACCTGCTCACCCAGATCCGAAACCGATCCGAGCGCGCCCGACAGGCTCGCCCCCAGGTCACCCCCGAGGCCGGCACCGAGCCCAGCTCCGAGGGCCGCACCCAGATCGCCACCGGCCGAGCTTCCGGCACCCAGCAAACCCTCGAGCGAGCCGACCGACTCGAGCCCACCGCCGAGCAGACCACCGAGCGCTGCACCGAGATCGGCGTCCGCCGAGCCGCCGACACCGAACGCGCCCTCGAGCAGCCCACCGAGGTCCGCCTCGGCGCCGATTTCCAGGCTGCCGCCGAGGGCCAGGGCATTGTTGAGTGCGGTCCCGAGCGCCGCGGTGAGGGCACCGTCGACGTCGAGCGCACCGCCCAGGGCCCCGCTGATCGCGGCACCCAGGTCCCCACCGGACCCGATCAGACTGCCGAGGTCGATGCCGCCGCCGAGTCCACCGTCGAGGGCCCCGCCGAGGGCGGCACCCAGGTCGGTACCGATCGCTCCACCGATCCCGAAGGCACTCTCGAGCGCCGCCGTCAGGCCGCCGCCGACCTCGAGCAGACCACCGAGGTCCACGCTGCCGGCACCGGCCAGCGCGGCGCCCAGCGCGGCACCGAGGTCCGCGGTCAGCGCACCGTCCACGCCCAGCGAGCCACCGATCACGCTGCCGAGCGACGCGCCGAGATCGAGGAAGCTGCCGAGATTCAGGGCGCTCGCGATATCCAGCGCGCCGCCGAGTTCCAGCGCCCCGCCCAGGGCCGCTCCCAGGTCGCCGCCGACGGATCCCCCGATCGACAGGGCCGACTCGAGCAGTCCGCTCAGCGCCGTGCCCAACTGGCCGGCGATGTCACCGTCCAGTGCGCCGCCCAGGCTGCCGCCGAGCGACAGCGCCGCCTCGAGCGCGCTCTCGAAGCCGGCACCGAGCCCCCCACCGAGCTCGGCACCGGCCTCGATTGCCGCACCGAAGAGTCCGCCGAGGGCGGCACCCAGCTCCCCACCGAGCTCGCCGCCGATCGCGAAAGCACTCTCCAGCGCGGCGCTCAACCCGCCGTCCACCGACAGGAGTCCGCCGAGGTCGAAGCTGGTCACGCCCTCGAGCGCGGCACCCAGGGCTGCACCGAGGTCGGTCACCAGCGACCCGTTCACATCCACGACGCCACCTAGCGCCCCATTCAGAGCGGCCGCCAGCGCACCCCCCAGATCCAGCGAGCCGCCGACATTCGTCAGGCTGCCGAGGTCCAGACCGCCGCCCAGCCCGCCACCGAGGCCGACGGCGGCTTCCAACGCGGCGCCGAGAGCCGCACCGAGCTGCGCGCCGATCGATCCGCCGACCGCAAGGGCGGCACCCAGCGCCGCCACCAGGTCGCCGCCGAGGTCGAGGTCACCGGCGAATCCGCCGCCCACCGCCGCGCCGAGGCCCAGTCCCGCACCAGCGCCGAGACCGAGGCCCGCGCCACCACCCAGACCCAGACCACCTCCCAGGCCTAGTCCGCCGCCGCCGGCGGCCGCGCCGAGCGAGCCCGCCGCGCCCGTTCCGGCCGCCAGGATCGCACCCAGATCGGCGCCCGCACTGCCGAACAGACCAGACTCGGCCGCCATCGGGGCGACGGCGACGATGTCGGCGTGGCACACATCGCCGATTCCCGCCGCACTGAGCGCGGCCTGGGGGTTCGCGCAGTAGGCGGCGGCGGCGTCCTCGTCGCGGAGAAGCCGGAGGATGAAGTCGAGAACTGCGTTGCTGGCCATGAGGTAACTCCTGACGGTCGGTAGGCCGGCCACCGCGGTTCCGGAACGGACACTGCGGCGAGATTGGTTAACACGCTACGAATCCGGGAGACGAACGGGAACGGGGCGCATCCCCCCGAACGCGGACAGGGGGATTCGAACAGCCCGCCCTAGGGGATTGTGGACGATTAGGGGGATCGCCCTCGACCTGGGGCGAGATCGCGGGGTTCCCGTAACGATCGTCGTGCTCGCGCCGACAATCGCCATACCACCGGCGGTGCCGCAATCCGCCCCGAACGTATGGGAGAAGCGCATGGGCGCCGTGCTCGGAATTGCTGTCGGAACGACCAATTCGGGCACTGCATCGATCGCAGCGGACGGAACCTTCACCGATGAGGCGGACGCCGTCACGTCGTCCCGACCGACGATCCTGCACCTGTTGTCGGACGGAACGGCCGTGTTCCCGGAGCCGGGCGACGACGCCGGACGAGCACATCTGTCGGGTTTCGTCGAGCGGGTCGGCGACCCGGTCGGGCTGCTCGACGATGCCGGCCGCATCCATGCCGGGGCGGATCTCTTCGCGTCCGCCGTGGCGTGCCTGGCCGCGCCGGAAACCCCCGCGACGGTGGTGGTCACCCATCCGACGGCATGGAGTAAGTACACCGTCCGGGCCCTCGAATCGGCGCTCGACCGTTCCGGGCTGTCCACGGCCGGACTGGTCTCGGAGGCCGCAGCCTGCGCGCGGTGGCTCGAAGCCGCACGTGGGCGCCCGGACGACGGAGTGATCGTCGTCTTCGACCTGGGCGCCTCCGCGCTCGACATCACGGTGGTGCGCACCGGCGCCGAGTCGGCGATCCTCGGCAAGCCGCTCCGCTCGGAAGACTTCAGCGGCGCCCACTTCGACCAGCTGATCACCCGCTACGTGCTCGACGCGATCGCGGACAAGACGGGCGACCTCGACCCCTTCGACCCCGCGACCATCGCCGCCCTGTCGGTGCTGCGGGCCGACTGCGCCACGGCCAAGGAAAAGCTGTCCACCGACACCGAGACGGCCATCCCGGTCGCCCTGCCCGGCGTCACGACCGACGTACGACTCGTCCGGTCCGAGCTCGAGGATCTGATCCGCCGACCCCTGTCGAGTTCGGTCGAGCTGATCCGGGAGGCCCTCCGCTCGGCCGAGATCGAGGTCTCCGACGTCACCCACGTCCTGCTCGCGGGTGGCGGTGGCGCGATCCCGCTGGCGGCGGAACTCGTGTCGTCCGAACTGGGGCTCACCGTGGTCGCCGCCCCGGTCCCCGCGCTCACCGCGGCGATCGGTGCCGCGTATCTGGCAGGCGACACCGCGTCGTCGGGTGCCGCAGCCGTTCCGACCCCCGTGGACCGGGACAATCGTGCCGCCGACGGCGTCTACCGCGCACCCGTCACGGCGAGCTTCCCGTCGCGAATGCACTCCGCCCCCAACGGGTCGAGCACCCGACGCCGCATCGCGATCATCGCATCGGCGGCAGCCGCGGTGGGAATCCTCACCGCCGGCGGCCTGTCGATCGGCACGGCGGCGAACACGTCGCCGACGCCAGTGGTGACGTCCACCCCGGGCGCACCGGCGTCCACGCCGAACGGTGGCGCCCTGACAGCGGACGGCGTGGCGAACGGCGGAACCCCATCGGAGGTGTCGACCGTCAGCGCCATCGGCGGCGGGAACGGCGGTGCGACAACGGCAACCGCCAGTGCGAATCGAGCCGGCGTCGTCGGCGGCGCCACCGACGGGCAGCCCGCCGCCCGGTCCTCGGCCCCTAACTCACCGGCGGCAGCACCGGGAACCCCTGCTCCGGAAAACACCGGCACCGGAGACACCGCGGCTCCGCCCGCCTACACACCCCCCGCTCCCGAATTCGTCCCGCCGAATCCCGGAATCAACGCTCCCACCCCCGGCGAGGTGGGCGAGGGATTCGCCAAGGCGGCCAATGGAATCGGACAAGGACTCGGCGCTGCCGTGACCGGCATCGGGACCGGCGTGGGCGGCCTCGTCGGAGCGGTCGTCGATCCGTTGACCGGCGCACTGATCGGAAAGTAGTCGATGCGGACCGTACAGGCCGTCGACACGGCGCCGGACGACCTCGTCGCGGGTGTCCCCGGCGCCCGCGAATTCCTCGACGCCGTCGATGTCGCGGCTCCCGGCTGCGTCCTGCTCCGAGGCAACTCGGGCAGCGGAAAGTCGCTCCTCCTCGCCGCAGCCCGAACACTGCTGGACACCCGCGGCGGTGACGTGCACGCCACCGTGGCCGCAGCCGAACTTCACAGCGGCGCATTACTGCTCGACGGTGCGCACATGCTGCCCGACGACGAGCGCGCCGCCCTGCTCGAGCTCGTGCGACGCGGCGACCGCACCATCGTCGTCGCGACCGAACCGCGCCCCCACGACCCGATCCTGCGCTCGCTCGTCACGGCTGTGCAGTCCCTCGGCGCGGTGGTCGACCTGCGCGCACTGACCACGTTCGAGATCTCCGAACGCGCCCGACGGCGAGGCATCTCGCCCACCCCGACGCTCACCCGGACGCTGGACGATTCGACAGGCGGCGTGCTCGCGGGCGTCGACGCCGGGTTGTCCGCCGCGGCAACCGCCCCGGGCGACGACGACGTCGTCCGCGCCGCAGCGGCCACACACCTGCAGACCACACTGCGCCACCTCGATGCCGAAATGCTCGCCGCACTTGCCCTGTGTTCGTACAGTTCCGGGATCGACGCGAGCGACATCGGCACCGCCCTCGAGGTCGATCCGCGGCGGGGACAGGACCTTGCCGACCGCATCCGAGCGAGCGCCTTCGTCACCCGGGCCGGCTCCGTACTGCCCTTCGTGCGCCCACACGTCGCCATCGCGACCGGGGTCACCCGGGTGCGCGATCTGCAGCTGCGTCTGCTCGCCACCCGACTGGACGCCGGGACGCTGGACGCGGAGACCGCCGTGGCCCTCGTCGAGGCCGGGCTGGAGGATCCACGACTGGCCGAGTTCGTGTGCACCTGTGCCGATGCCGCGGAGCCGACCGCGGCGGCCGACCTGTACACCGCCGCCGTCAGAGCCGGCGCCGACGCCGGCCGCCTCGCGGTGCGCCACTGCGAGGTCAGTGCCCTGAGCGGAGACCTCGACACCGCGGAACGGATCGCGGACTCGCTGCTGACCCGCGCCGATTCCCTCGATCCTCCGGAACTGACTGCTGCCGTTCGCATCTCCGCCAGCGTCGCCGCCTACCGTGGTGCGATCGGCCGCAGCGCCGACCTCTACGAATGGTTGGGGCCGACGCGGGTCGGCGCCGACACCGCGGTCTCCGCGGCGGTGCTCCTCGCGGCCGGGCGACCCGACGCGGCCGCCGCCGCCCTCGCCGTCGGGTCGCAGGGTCCGCCCACGTCAGGAGCCGCGGGCATCGCCCTGGTCGCGGAGGGGCTCGCGCAGTCGATCGCGGGTTCCGGTGCGGTCGCGATGAACTCGTTGACCCGCGCGATGTCGCTGCTGTCCACCAGCGCGCACACCCGACTGCTGCCCGACAGCGCGACCGCGGTCACCGCCCTGCTGTGCCTGCACTCCGGCGAACTCGCACACGCGGAGTCCGTACTCGGTCGGGCCCTGGAGTCCGATCCGCCGGGCAGTGTCACCCAACTCCGGCATCGTGTGCTGGCCGCGTGGACGGCGATGGTCGGAGGCGATCTCGCCGGTGCCGCCGCGCTCGTCGACACGCTGCCGACCGACCGGCCCCTGCACCATCGGGAGGCCCTGTTCGTCCACGGACTCCGAGTGGGACTCGCCCGGCGACACGGCGATCTCGGTGCGCTGCAACGTCAGTGGGCCGACGCCCAGCCGGTCGTGGCGGGATACTCGGTGGACCTGTTGAGCCTTCTGCCGCTCGGTGAACTCTGGCTCGCGGCAGTACGACTCGGCGACGAGCCGCGCATCACGCACCTCGTCGAACAAGCACAGGAACTACTGGCCCGCCTCGGAGAGCCCGCACTGTGGGGAGCGTCGCTGCACTGGTACGGCGTGCAGGCCGCGATTCTCGGCGAGAACCCGGCGAAGCTGCTGCCGCACGCGCGGGCCCTCGCCGCGTCGGCCGAGGTGAGTTCGTACGCCGCGGGACTCGCGGCGGCAGGGCGCGTCTGGCTCCGCGTGCTCCGCGAAGAGGCAGAGGCGGCGGAGGTCGAATCCGCGGCGCGGGCGCTCGAGCGGATCGGGCTGCCGTGGGACGGCGCACGGCTGGCGGGCGAAGCCGCGCTGCGGGTCTCGGACACCCGGGGGGCGACGACGCTGCTGCAGGTGGCCCGGTCGCTCCGGGACGCGTCGGCGGCGCCACCCGTCGGCGCCGAGCCGAGCACCCCCGAGCCCGCCACCGGTGCCCTCACCGATCGCGAGGCCGACGTGGCCGAACTGCTGCTGCTGGGGCTGACCCACCGCGAGATCGGGGCGCGCCTCTACATCGCCCCCAAGACTGTGGAACACCACGTGGCGCGGATCCGGCGGCGGCTCGGGGCCCACTCCCGCTCGGAGCTGCTGTCGATGTTGCGTGCACTCGGCCACGGAGTCTCCGAGTCGTCGGGATCGTGAACTTCGGGACTTTGTTCCCGGGCGCTCCCACCGCAACTTGCCCTATTGTTGGTGGCTGATCCCGAAGACCCCGAAGGAATTCAATGCGTACCTCGCTGGCGCCGCGCGCCGCAGTCCATTCGTTGGCCCGCCGCGTCGCCGTCGCAGGATCGTCTGCGCTACTGCTCCTCGGACCCTTCACCGCGGCCGCGCAGGCCGCCCCCGAGACCTCCCCCACGTCCTCGGTGACACAGTTGTCGGCCGACGAACTGCCCGCCGAACTGGCCGAGGCGATCACACGAGACCTGAAGATCAGCCCGCAGGAGTACCTGGACCGCGCCGCCCGCGCGCAGGAACTCGGTTCGTATGCCGAGGACTTCCGCGCCGAGCGCCCCCACGACTTCGCGGGCGCATGGATGGGACTCGACGGCCACCCCATCGTCGCCGTCACCACGACCGAGGCGGCGCAGATCGCAGCGCGCGACGGCTATCGCACACGCCTGGCACCCGTCTCCGCAGAGGGACTCGAGAGTTCCCTCGCCGACTTCAACCGGTGGGTCTCGGATCTGCCCCGCGAGATCGCGTCGCAGATCGGTGCCGCGTCGATCGACGTCCTGAACAACCAGATCGTCGTCGACATCGCGAACAGCCCCGCCGGGCGGGCCCTCGACCTGCCGACCCACATCGCGAACGTCAAGGTCCAACTCAAGGCATTCGGACCCGTTCCGGTCGAGCGCGCACCGATGGGTGGCGACACCTACGTGACATCTTCCGGGCCGCTCGCGAACGCGGGGCCGGGCGAAATCGGGGTCTGCTCCTTCGGATTCAACGGTGTCGACCGGAACGGCAACGCGATCAACATCAGCGCAGGCCACTGCGACCCGGCACCGGGCGCCGGAGCGGGCGTGTACCTGCCGAACCGCGCGAACATGAAGGACAGCCTTCGGGTAGGCGACTTCGCGCGCTCCGAGGTCGGGAACGCGGACGCACTCGACTACTCCCTGATCCGCATCAACGACGCCGGCGTCAAGGCCGGACTCGACCGCCCGGTCGTCCGCGGCGCCGGCGGCAGCACCCTCACCGTGACCGGCACAGCCGTCCCCGTCGTGGGCGCGCCGATCTGCAAGTCCGGGCAGACGTCGTCGTTCACGTGCGGCGTCGTCTCGGCCGACCACGTCCAGGCCGAACTGGTGACAGATACCAACGACAGTCGGATCGTGCGCGGCTTCGCCGGCACCGCCTGCACACTCGCGGGTGACAGCGGCGGCGCAATCGTCACCGGCACGCTCGCACTGGGCATCACGAGCGGATCCAACAGCACCGACGCCCCGAACTGCGCCGAGGCCAACCTCGTCCTCGCATTCGACGGCGGCACATCGAACCTCGGGATTCCGATTCGGAACGTGCTCGACTCGGCGAATGCGTCCTCGGGCGGAGGTCTCGGCGCGGGGCTGTCCGTGCGCACCGGCGCCGCCGACCACTGACGAACGACCCACCCACGAATTACGCAGATCGTGTGGGCACGGCAGTACCGAACCCATATAGTCGTACGCGGCTCGGGGGCATCCACTGACACCGGGCGCTCATCTCTGCGCGCGTCTGGATCCTGCGCGCAGGGCACACAATAGAAAGGCCCACATGCGAAGCTCGCTCGCACGTCGCGCCGCGGTGTTCGGTTCTGCCGCGCTCCTACTCCTCGGCCCCGCAACCGCGGCCGCCCAGGCCGATCCAGCCGAATCGTCGTCCACGTCGGGCGTATCGGATCAGGCGGCGCATCTCCCGATCGAACTCGTCGACGCGCTGCAGCGAGATCTGCAGCTCACCCCGGATCAGTACCTCGAACGGTCCGAGCTCGGGCAGAAGCTCGCGGAGTTCGCCGCGCTCGCCCGCTACGAGTTCCCCGACGCGTTCGCGGGCGCGTGGATCGACCCGTCCGGCACTCCGATCGTCGGGCTCGCCGGCGAGGGCCGCGACGCCGCGCGGGCAGCCGTCGAGCAGGCCGGGTTCACGAGCAGGGACGTCGACCGCAGCGAGATCCAACTGCAGTCCGACCGCGCCGCGCTGAGCAAGTGGATCGACACGCTGCCGCGGGAGATCGCCGATCTGGTGCGCGGTATCACTGTGGACATCGCCGGCAACACCCTGGTGCTGCGCGCCGATGACGCCGCAGGCGACCTGTTCGACCTCCTGCCCCCGTTCCTGCAGGGTGCTGCACGGGTCGCGCTCGGTCCCGCACTCGGTTCGCTGCAGCCGCCGGCACCGGGTCCGGCCGCTGGCCAGTACGCGCCCGACGCCTTCCTCGGCGGCGACCCGTATGTGGCGGCCGGCGGCGGCATCGGGCTGCGTTGCTCGCTCGGATTCAACGCGATCGACCGCAACGGTGCACCCGTCAACATCAGCGCCGGACACTGCGACCCCAGCCGCGACGTCGCCGGAACGGCGGACGCGTCGACGGCGTATGCGTCGGCGGGTGGTTCGGCCGGGCCCATGATCGGAACCTTCGAGAAGACCAGCCTCGACCGCCTCGACTACTCGGTGATCCGCCCCACCCCCGAATCCGCGCAGCGGTTCGAGAACAACGGCGTGCGGGTTCCCGGAGCGGCCCCGGTCGCCATCACCGGCACCGCCGACCCGGTCGTCGGCGCGCCCGTCTGCAAGGCCGGCAACACCTCGGGCTTCAACTGCGGGGTCGTCACCGAAACCAACCAGAACGTCAAGGTCGGTGCCCGCATGCTCGCCGGCGGGTTCGCCACCAACCTCTGCGCACTCCAGGGTGACAGCGGCGGCACCATCCTCACCGGCACCCTCGCCCTCGGCATCTCGAGCGCGTCGACCGTCGGCGAGTACGGCCTGTGCGAGGTCGCGGGCTTCGTCAGCTCCGTCATGGGCCAGACCCCGGAACTGTTCGCCACCCCGATCAACGCGATCCTCCGCGACAACCCCGGCCTCCGCATCCGGACGTCCTAGCCCGTCCGAACGCACATAGAGAAGGAGCCCACTTCCTCACGGAAGTGGGCTCCTTCTCCTCTGTCCCGGTGCGTCAGGTCACGCCGCCGGCGCCGGTGCGGGGTTCATCGTCTGGAACACCTGCCATCCGTTGTAGGCGAGGACGGGCCCGGCGGCGAGGATCGTGCCGATCATTCCGCCGACCGGAGCGGCGGCAGCCGCTCCACCGAGGCACGTAAGAACGCTGGCTGGAATTCCGAGCCCAGTCAGCGCCAGCGGCGCTCCACCGATCGCGCAGCCTGCTACAGCCCCGACAAGCGTTCCAACGATGGTGCCGACGGTGACCGCGGAGTCGACGCCCTCGACCAACTTGTCGAGCATCGAGAGGTCGATCGGCATCGGCGGCAGTGCCGGACCCGCGACATCGACCGGCGTGGACTTCGCCGGATCGGTCTCGGGAGTGAGGGCCAACTGCCGGCCCTCGATCACGGGTGCGATCGAGAACTCGCGATCGCCGATCCGGTACGACAGCGGCAGCGCCTGCAGGACGGTGCCGGCGTCGTTCTTGATCTCGACGAACTTTCCGTCGGACGTCACGTGGAATCCGCCGGCGTCGAGGA
The DNA here is from genome assembly GCF_003350365.1 of Rhodococcus sp. AG1013. Taxonomy (NCBI): domain Bacteria; kingdom Bacillati; phylum Actinomycetota; class Actinomycetes; order Mycobacteriales; family Nocardiaceae; genus Rhodococcus; species Rhodococcus sp. AG1013. Next base: position 68,983 of record NZ_QQAT01000008.1, on the reverse strand, counting down.
CGGTGACGACCGAGCGGCCGTCGATGTGTGCCTCGTACCCGACCGCATCCTGCGCAGGCGCGGCGTACGACGTGCCCGCACCGACGCCCATTGCGGCGATCACCAATGCCGACGTTGCGGCAAGCTTCGTGAACTTCATAAGGCTGTCATTTCCGTTCTGTGACTGCCACGAGTGGCTCTCCGACCGAATAGGTATTCGAACCCTCGAAGCGCTCCCGGCGCTCTCCCACCTGCGCAAATGAGCCGCGAGAAGCCCTCCGATTCGCGGCGAATCATAACCCGACACAACACGGAATTGTCACTAATTCATATCGAATATTAAATGAACAAACGTCCAAATTGCTTTTGGGATTCACACCCACCCGCGCGAGTTAGGTCTACCTACACGACATACGTCACACCGGCACCGCATACCGTTAACTGAATCCGACCCGAACGGCCGGGGCCCAGCCCGCCCCGCACCCCTTCGAACCGGACGTCTGCGTGCCCCCGGGAAGGTTCTTCACAGACAAAGATGCAGGAAACGACGGTACGCGCTATGTTACCGACAGGTAGTGCTCACAAGTTACCAGCGGGTAACTTGTAGGGCGCTAGGATCTGTGGGCTGACCCCAGGCGGCACGCGTGCTGCCCCGAAACGAAAGGCATCGACATGAATGCCCTGACGATTACGTTGGGCACCGTCGGCGCGCTGCTGAGCCTTGTCTGCTGGGCCTCATTCCTGAGTGGGGCCTGGACCATGGCGAAGACCGTGCAGATCGGTCAGCCGGCGCCCGACCGCTGGCGACCCTTCTTCCCTCGCTTCAAGCAGATGATCGTCGAGTTCATCGCGCACACCCGGATGCAGAAGTTCCGCACCGTGGGCTGGGCGCACTGGCTGGTGATGATCGGCTTCCTCGGCGGTGCGCTGCTGTGGTTCGAGGCCTACGGCCAGACGTTCAACCCCGAGTTCCACTGGCCGCTGTTCGGCAACACCTGGGTGTGGCACCTGTGGGACGAGATCCTGGGCATCGGCACCGTCGTCGGCATCCTGACGCTGATCGTGATCCGCCAGCTCAACCACCCGCGGATCCCGGCGCGCCTCTCCCGTTTCAGTGGCTCGAAGTTCGGCCCCGCGTACTTCGTCGAGATCGTCGTGCTCATCGAGGGCCTCGGCATGATCATGGTGAAGGCCGGCCGCATCGCGATGACCGGTCACTCCAACCCGTGGACCGACTTCTTCACGATGCAGGTGGCCAACCTGCTGCCCGCCAGCGCCGTCATGGTCTCGGTCTTCGCGTTCGTCAAGCTGATGTCCGGCATGATCTGGCTCTTCGTGGTCGGCCGCAACATCACGTGGGGCGTCGCCTGGCACCGCTTCTCGGCCTTTCCGAACATCTACTTCAAGCGTGAGGACGACGGCGACGTCGCTCTCGGTGCCGCCAAGCCGATGATGTCGAAGGGCCGCGCCCTGGACATGGAGAACGTCGACCCGGACACCGACACCCTCGGCGCCGGCCGGATCGAGGACTTCTCCTGGAAGGGCTGGCTGGACTTCACGACCTGTACCGAGTGTGGCCGCTGCCAGAGCCAGTGCCCCGCGTGGAACACCGGCAAGCCGCTCTCGCCGAAGCTGCTGATCATGTCGCTGCGCGACCACGGCTACACCAAGGCCCCGTACCTGCTGGCCGGTGGCCGCAAGGACATGGGTGGCGACGAGGTCGGCCTGGTCGACGCCGACGGCAAGCCGAACGAGGCTGCCCTCGCGAAGATCCCCGAAGCCGCGCGTGCCGAGGCCGAGCGCCCGCTCGTCGGCGAGACGGTCGAGGGTGAACTGGGCGGCATCATCGACCCCGAGACCCTGTGGTCGTGCACCACGTGTGGCGCGTGCGTCGAGCAGTGCCCGGTCGACATCGAGCACGTCGACCACATCATCGACATGCGCCGCTACCAGGTGCTGATCGAGTCGGAGTTCCCGTCCGAGCTCGCGGGTCTGTTCAAGAACCTCGAGAACAAGGGCAACCCGTGGGGCCAGAACTCCAAGGACCGGCTCAACTGGATCAACGAGATGGACTTCGAGATCCCGGTCTACGGCCAGGACGCGGACTCCTTCGAGGACTACGAGTACCTGTTCTGGGTCGGCTGCGCCGGCGCCTACGAGGACCGCGCGAAGAAGACCACCAAGGCCGTCGCCGAGCTGCTCGCGACCGCCGGCGTGAAGTTCATGGTCCTCGGCGCCGAGGAGACCTGCACCGGCGACTCGGCTCGCCGCGCGGGCAACGAGTTCCTGTTCCAGCAGCTCGCGATGCAGAACATCGAGCTGCTGAACACGGTCTTCGACGGCACCCCGGACACCAAGCGCAAGATCGTCGTCACGTGTGCGCACTGCTTCAACGCGCTCGGCAACGAGTACCCGCAGGTCGGCGGCGTCTACGAGGTGGTCCACCACACGCAGCTGCTCAACCGCCTGGTGCGCGCGAAGAAGCTGATCCCCGTCGCCAAGCTCGACGAGGACGTCACCTACCACGACCCGTGCTACCTGGGCCGTCACAACAAGGTGTACGACGCACCGCGTGAGCTGATGGAGGCGTCGGGCGCGAATCTCAAGGAGATGCCGCGTCACGGCGAGCGGTCCATGTGCTGTGGCGCCGGTGGTGCCCGCATGTGGATGGAGGAGCAGCTCGGCAAGCGCATCAACATCGATCGCGTCGACGAGGCCCTCACCACCTCGCCCAAGAAGATCGCGACAGGCTGCCCGTTCTGCCGCGTAATGCTCACCGACGGCGTCACCGCCCGACAGGAGCAGGGCCAGGGCGAGGGCGTCGAGGTCGTCGACGTCGCACAGCTGATGCTGAGCTCGGTCACGCGACTCGATCCTGCACAGCTCACCGCGAACATCAAGGTCGAGCCGCGCGAGAAGACGCCGGTCGCCGCCGCGGCTGTCACTGTACCCGCGGCCGCCGCTGCTGCTCCCGCCGCCGAACCCGAGGCTCCGGCCGCCGAGACGGCACCGGCCGCTGCCGCCGCCGCTCCCGCGGCCGGTAAGGGCCTGCAGATGAAGGGTCTCGGTAAGGCACCGGGCGCGAAGGCTCCCGGCGGCAAGGGTCTGCAGATGAAGGGCGCCGCCAAGGCACCCGGCGCCAAGGCCGAGGCTGCCGCTCCGGCCGCCGAGGCTGCTGCACCGGCTGCCGAGGCACCTGCGGCGCCGGTCGCCAAGCCCGGCGGCCTGGGCATGAAGGGCGGGGCCAAGGCACCGGGCGGCAAGGGCCTGCAGATGAAGGGCGCCGCGAAGGCACCCGGCGCGAAGGCTGCCGCACCGGCACCCTCCGCTCCTGCCGATTCGGCCGCTCCGGCTGCTCCGGCTGCTCCGGCTGCGGAGGCACCGGCGGCTCCCACCGCACCGACCGCCAAGCCCGGCGGACTCGGCATGAAGTCCGGCGCCAAGGCGCCCGGAGGCAAGGGCCTGCAGATGAGGGGCGCCGCCAAGGCTCCCGGCGCCAAGGCCGCTACACCGGCACCGGCTGCGCCCGTAGCCGAGGCTCCCGCGGCTACCGCACCCGAGGCTCCGGCCGCACCGGCTGCCGAGGCCAAGCCGGCACCGCAGCCCAAGGCGGGCGGACTGGGCTTCAAGGCCGGCGCGAAGGCACCGGGCGCCCGCAAGGCCGCCCCGGCACCGGCGGCACCTGCTGCCCCGGAGCCAGTCGCGGAGCCTGAGCCCGAGGCACCTGCCGAGCCGCAGGCCGAGGCCGCGCCCCAGCAGGATGCGTCGAACACGCCTCCGCCGCCGCAGGCCAAGCCCGGCGCGCTGGGCTTCAAGGCCGGCGCCAAGGCACCGGGCCGCAAGAAGTAGTCGCCTGACGACAAGCGCCCCCACCGTTCGCGGTGGGGGCGCTTTCGTTTCCGCGCTCCCGACGCCAGCTGCCGCAGGGCTTGTGCGAGCACCGCATGGCGATTCCGCGCTGACAGCCCTTGCGACAGCGCGACAACCCCTGCGGCAATGGTGTTTGTCCCCAGCTCCATGGACCCACTCATCATCCGGCGCTCCGAAGCACTGCAGCGTGGCGCGACGGACTGGAATCTGCAGCATCTGTGCCGGAACGGTTCCTGGCACCGGCTCCGGCGCGGCTCCTACCTGTCAGCGGAAACATTTGCAGAGCTGAGTGCTCGCGAACGCCACCGCGTACGGTCCGTCGCCACACTCGAGTCCGCGTCACGCGACGCGATACTGAGCCACCAGTCAGCCGCGATCGTGCACGGCATCGATCTGTGGAACACCCCGCTTGCCGCCGTCCACCTCACTCGCAACCGCCAGTCCGGCGGCAGCCGCACCGCGCTTCGACACGTGCACTGCACGTCACTGCTCCCCGACGAGTCGACGTCAGTGGCCGGTCTGCGAGTGACGACGGCCGCTCGCACGATAGTGGACTTGGCGCGGACACTCCCGTTCGAGCAAGCGCTCGTAGCGGGCGATCATGCACTCCATTCAGGGCGGTGCTCCGCCGGTGACCTGGCGGCCACGGATCCCCGAACCTCGCGTCGCAAGGTTGCCGGCGTCCTCCAACTGCTCGACGGGCGATCCGAGTCCGTCGGCGAATCGCGCAGCCGGGTGTTGATGATCCGCGAGCAACTCCCGATCCCGGACTGCCAGCCGAAGCTCTACTCGTCCAACGGAAGATTCCTCGGTCGCGTCGACTTCCTGTTCACCGAACAGGGAGTCGTCGGTGAATTCGACGGGAGGTCGAAGTACGGCCGTCTCGCTCCCGACGGCCGAGTCCCGGAGGATGTGCTGTGGGCGGAAAAGCTACGCGAGGACGCGATCCGCGGCGCCGGATGGGAAGTGGTGCGCTGGGTGTGGGATGAACTGGCGACTCCTCGCGTCATCGTCGAGCGCATCCTGGAAGCAGTCGGCCGGGCACGCCCCGGCCCTCGTGGACGAACTGAACCGGTGCCCCGCCCGTGAGCGCCCTACGGCCGCCACAGCTCCAGGCGCGGCACGTCCGGTGTCTCGAAGCCGAGCACCTGCCCGTAGAACGACAGCTCCGCTTCCCGAGCGCTGACGATCGTCTCGAGCTTCCGGAATCCGTGGGACTCGCCGTCGTACGCGAGGTACGCGTGAGGGATGCCCTTGCGCAGCAGCGCGCTACGGAATCGCTCGGCCTGGGACGGCGGGACGATCGGGTCGGACAGGCCCTGCAGCAGCACCGGGCAGGAGAGCCCGTCGACGTTGTTGACCGGCGCCCGCCGCGCGTACAGGTCGGCGGCCTCGGGCAGCGGTCCGATGAGGCCGTCGATGTAGCGGGACTCGAAGTCGTGGGTCTCCTTCACGAACTCGACCAGTTCGGCGACGCCGTAATACGAGACGCCGCAGGCGAACACGTCCGACGTGGTCAGGGCGGACAGCACGGTCCAGCCGCCGGCCGAGCCGCCCTCGATCGCGAGACGCGCGGGATCGGCCAGACCGGCGTCGGCGAGCCCCCGCACGGCGGCGACGGTGTCCTCGACGTCGACGATTCCCCACTGTCCGCGCAGTCGGTTGCGGTATTCACGTCCGAACCCGCTCGAGCCGCCGTAGTTGACGTCGACGACGCCGATACCGCGGCTTGTGAAGTACGCGTACACCAGGTGCACGGCCGGTGCGACGTGCGCGGTGGGGCCACCGTGCACGAGCGCGACGTACGGCGGCAGTTCGCCGTCGGGCGCCTCGTAGTTCGGGTTCCGCGGCGCGTAGGCGATCGCGTGGACCTCGCGTTCGGGGCCTTGGAAGGTCAGGGACTGCGCCTCGGGCAGGTAGGCGACGTCCGGCAGGTCGTCGACCGACATTCGCACGTCGGTGAGCTCGCCGCTGTCCGGGTCGAGCAGTCTCAGCCCGGAGGCGACGCGGGCTCCGCCGCACCGCAACAGGATCCGCCGTCCGTCGACGTCCGCGATCTGCACCGAGGAGATGCCGTCGAGCGGGATGTCGTGGAGCGCACCGGTGGCGGGATCGAGCACGGCGAGGGTGTCGGTGCCGACCGTGCGAGTGGTCAGCAGGGTGCCGTCGCCGAGGTCGGCGTACCAGCGGGCACCGAGCTGCCACAGCGGGGCGCCGAAGTCGGCGTCCGTCGGGCAGATGGGTGTCACGGTGCCGTCACCGAGCGCAACGCGGTGGAGGTTCCACCAGCCACTGCGGTCGCTGATCACGTGCAGTGTCGCGTCGTCGACCCATTCGGGTTGCAGGACGGATTCCTCGGCGTCGCCGAGCAGAACGTCGACCCGACCGGTCGAGAGCGTCAGCACACGCAGTTCGGTTCCGTCCCAAGGCATCTGCGGGTGATTCCAGGCGATCCAGGCCAGCCGGGTCCGGTCCGGGGACAACCGTGGGTAGGCGAGGAAGTCCGAGCCGCCGACGATCGAGCGCACCGCGGCCGGGTCGCCGGCGGCCGATCCGTCGAGGGGGATCGCGCAGATGTCGCGCATCGGCGACGGGCCGCGGTGGACCTCGCGCACACACCACACCTCGTCGCCGACGATGGTGAGATCCCCGTAGCGGTCCGAGGACGGGGTGGGCGACATCGGGGTGATCGGCACCGGCGCAGCGTCGACGCGTGGGTCGAACCGGTACAGCCGCTGGTCGCTGAACTCGGCGAACACCAGCACCGAGTCGCGGGCCACCGTCCAGGCTCCGCCACCGTATTCGTGGACGCGGGTGCGCGCGTTCCACGGGATCGGCAGGACGTCGGCCGGTTCACCGTCGGGTCCGAGCCGGCGGATCGCGGTCCGGCCGCCCTCGGTGGGGCGCTGCTCCGACCACCACACCTGATCTCCGACGAACCGGCCTCCGTCCACCGGGTGACCGCTGGCCGCCAGGTCGGCAGCCGCGATGGGCGACGTCCACGAGCCGTAGGGGGCGACGGTTCGAGCGGCAGATGTCATGCGCACACCCTAGCCAGGAATATCGCGGGGACACCGCCGCGCGACGTACCGTTTCCTCATGCCCGCGCAGCTGCCCTCGCGGTTCACCGACGCCCCGATCGCCCGCATGGCGACGGTGACCGAGGCCGGCGACCCGCACGTGGTGCCGGTGGTATTCGCGGTGCTCGGAGAGACGATCTACACCGCGGTCGACGACAAGCCGAAGAGCACCCGCCGGCTGCGTCGGCTCGCGAACATCACCGCGACCGGACGCGTCAGCCTGATCGTCGACCACTACGACCACGATTGGACGCGACTGTGGTGGGTCCGCGTCGACGGCGCCGCACGGATCCTGTCCGGTGACAGCAGCGAGGGCCGGTCCGCGATCGACGCGCTGGTCGCGAAGTATCCGCAGTACCGATCGATGCGCCCCGCCGGTCCGGTCGTGGCGATCGGCGACGTTCGGTGGCGGGCGTGGTCGGCGTCGTGAGCGCGGCGGCGTCCGTCACGTCCACGGGCCTCGACGGACCTTTCCCGCGCGCGTCCCGACACCCACGATCAGCGCCCCCACCAGGCCGAACATGTCCGATTTCGGCGCCGCTCCGGAGTGGCCGCTCGTGGGCGGCCGATTTCCGTTTGCGCGCGAGTGGAATCATGGTTGCGTGAGCACTCCAGATTCCGTCCGCAACCGTCGGCCGCAGCGCGCTCTCGAGCAGTCCACCAAACTGCAGAACGTGCTGTACGAAATCCGCGGGCCGGTGCATGCGCACGCGGCGCGACTGGAGTCCGAGGGGCACCGAATCCTCAAGCTCAACATCGGCAATCCAGCCCCGTTCGGATTCGAGGCACCCGATGTGATCATGCGCGACATGATCGCGGCTCTGCCGTACGCGCAGGGCTACTCGGAGTCCAAGGGCATCCTGTCCGCACGGCGCGCGATCGTCACGCGGTACGAATTGGTGCCCGGCTTCCCGGAGCTCGACGTCGACGACATCTACCTCGGCAACGGCGTCTCCGAACTCATCACGATGACGATGCAGGCACTGCTCGACGACGGTGACGAGGTCCTGATCCCGGCTCCGGACTACCCGCTGTGGACCGCGATGACGAGCCTGTCGGGCGGCACCCCGGTGCACTATCTGTGCGACGAGCAGAACGACTGGAACCCGGACATCGCGGACATCGAGTCCAAGATCACCGAGAAGACCAAGGCGCTGCTGGTCATCAACCCCAACAACCCGACGGGCGCCGTCTATTCGGCGGAGGTGCTCTCGCAGCTCGTCGACCTGGCCCGCAAGCATCAGCTGCTGCTGCTGTCTGACGAGATCTACGACAAGATCCTCTACGACGACGCCAAGCACATCTCGCTGGCCACGCTCGCGCCCGACATGCTGTGCCTGACGTTCAACGGGCTTTCGAAGGCGTACCGCGTCGCGGGCTACCGCTCCGGCTGGGTCGCCATCACCGGCCCGAAGGACCACGCTGCCGGGTTCCTGGAGGGTCTGGATCTGCTGGCGTCCACCCGCCTGTGCCCCAATGTTCCGGGTCAGCACGCCATCCAGGTTGCGCTCGGCGGGCACCAGAGCATCGAGGATCTGATCCTGCCGGGCGGCCGGTTGCTCGAGCAGCGTGACGTCGCGTGGGAGCGGCTCAACATGATTCCCGGCGTCTCGTGCGTCAAGCCGCGCGGCGCGCTGTATGCGTTCCCCCGGCTGGATCCGAACGTCTACGAGATCCACGACGACGAGAAGTTGGTGCAGGATCTGCTGCTGCAGGAGAAGATCCTCATGGTCCAGGGCACCGGTTTCAACTGGCCCGATCACGACCACCTGCGCATCGTGACGTTGCCGTGGGCGCGGGATCTCGCGGTGGCGATCGAGCGGTTCGGCAACTTCCTGTCCAGCTACAAGCAGTAGCCCGTCGGACCTGTCCGCCCGGCCCGGATGCAGGTGCACCCGATACCTCGGAAGCACCTGCATCCGAACGTGATCCAGGTGATCGCATGGTGGGCCGACACGCTATTTTCCCTCAACCCTGCGGGATCGCCCCGGTATGGGTAGATTGACCGATTGGCACCTCTGAGTGTCCGTAAGCGCCTCGTCTTGCCCCCTCCCCCCTGGGCGACGAGGTATCGGTGGCGGGGACGACCCCCCCTGCTCCCCGCCACCGTCGCTTGCCACCGCCACCGCTAGCCTGATCCGGTGCAGAGGCCGATCCGATGACATCCGAAGCCCTCCACGGTCATGGCCACGGCCACGGCCATTTCGAAGGCCCGCTCCCGGTGGGCCCGACCGCTGCACGCGTTGTGGTCGGACTGCTCGTCGCGATCGCAATCGCCGTCGTCGCGGCGGCCGCGATCCTGTGGCCGGGCAAGCAGCACATCGAGATCCCGCTGCCGTTCCAGAACGCGGGCGGTGGAGCCGTCACCACCGAGGCCGGCACCGTCGTCGCACAGGACATCACACCGTGCGGCAGCCCGTCTGCGGGCCGGGCGTTTCCGGGCGATCCCACACCTCCCCCGACCGGTAGTTCGTTCGATTGCCGACGCAGCCTGGTGACGATCGACTCCGGCCCCAACGAGGGAACCCGGACGCTGCTCGAGATCGTGCCCGGTCCGGGGCAACCGAATCTGAGCGTCGGTGAGCACATCCGGCTTGTCCGGCAGACGGATTCGTCCGGCACCCCGATCTACTCGTTCAACGACTACTCCCGCGGGCTTCCCCTGCTCCTCGTCGTCGCGGCGTTCGCCGTCGCGATCGTCGCGGTTGCCCGGTGGCGGGGTGCGCGGGCGCTCCTCGGACTCGGGATCACCTTCGGCGTCCTCGTCGTTTTCACGCTGCCGGCACTGCTCGACGGAAAGCCGGCGATGCCCGTCGCACTCGTCTCGGGCGCGGTGATCCTGTACGCCGTGCTCTACCTGGCGCACGGCGTGAATCTACGCACCAGCGCGGCGCTGCTCGGCACGCTCGCCTCGATGCTCGTCGCAGCCGTCCTGTCCGTCATCGCGATTCGGATGACGCATCTGACGGGACTGTCCGAGGAACAGAACACCAACGTGCAGGCCTACATCCAGCAGGTCAGCATCACCGGACTCCTCCTGGCCGGCTTCATCATCGGCTCGCTCGGTGTGCTGAACGACGTCACGATCACGCAGGCGTCGGCGGCATTCGAGATCGCGTCGATGGACGAGGCCGCTTCCCGGCGAACCGTCTTCACCTCCGCAATGCGGGTGGGACGCGACCACATCGCCAGCACGGTCTACACCCTGGTGCTCGCGTACGCCGGCGGTGCGCTTCCGCTCCTGCTGCTGTTCAGCGTCGCGGGTGGACCCGTCAGCGACGTCCTGACCGGTGACGCCGTGGCGATCGAGATCGTCCGATCGTCGGTCGGCGGCATCGCACTCGCGCTCTCCGTGCCCCTGACAACCGGGATCGCCGCGCTCCTCGCCCGGCCCCGGCTCGCCGCTCCGTCACCGCGGCGGCGTACAGGCGGGCGTCACGCGCGCTGACCGACCGCCCGTCAGAGCCGCGGGAGGGGCAGCAAGGGTGGCAGTTCCACCGGAGGCAACGGCAACTGCGGGAGCTGCGGCAGCGGCGGGAGCGGCGGGATCCCGGGTAGCTCCGGGATCTCCCACCAGGGTGGTGGATCCGCCGGACGGGGCTGGGCCGGTGGAGGTGGGGCCGGGGCGCCCCCACCGCCCCCGACCGGCTGCGACGCGCCCTGCTCGGACGGCGGCGTCGTCGGCGCTTCGGACGGCGGCGGGGGTGACGGGAGCGAGGTCTGGACCGTCGTCGACGAACTCGGCGGTACCAAGGTGGGTGTGTCGGCGGTGGCTGCCGCATCCGGACCGAAAAGGGTTCTGCCGTAGCCCAGTCCGAACCCGACGACGGCGATGACGACGAGCGCGGCCCCGGCGATACCGGCACCGCTGACCTGACGCCGCGAGACCGCCTGCCGGTGCCGCCCGCGCGCGGTGGACGGCCGTGGACGAGCGGGCCCGGCCGCCGACACCGGCGCCGCAAGCAACGCGGCGCCGCGGGCAGCGGCCAGTTCCGGCGCGTGCGGCGCCACGATCGGCAGACCGAGCCTCCACTCGAGCACGGCCCGCACCACGGGCAGATGGGCTCCGCCACCGAGAAGCACGACGGCGTCGGGCCTGTGCCCGGACTGCACGATCAGTTCGGCCACCAGGTCTGCCGAACGCTGGACCGCGGGAACCGCGACGCTGTCGAATGTTTCACGTGGTAGTCCGATCAGGTCGTCGCCGCACAGGACGTCGGTGCGCTCCGTTGCCGCGACCACTCCGGTCGACCGGTCGACCACGCTGACGGTCAACCCCGAACTACCGAGGTCGTAGAGCACGACCGTCCGGAACTCCGCCATATCGCCGACACCGCGCAACTGCTCGAGTACCGCGGTCACCTCGGGGACGAGGCGAAAGCCGGTGACACCCTGCCGTCGCATCGCCACGTCGAGCGCAGCGGCCTGGCCCTCGTCGCTGTAGGAGATACCCACGCCGACGGCCGATCCCGACTCGGCCGCCTCCGCGAGGATCACGCCGACCGATTGCGCCGCCAGATCCTCCGCGATCTGCCCACCGACCTCGATCGCCTGGTACTCGAACTCACCGGATCCGTCCGGGGAATCGGATCGCACCAGACGAACGAATCCGGCCCCCACCGAAACTCCCAGAACCCCACCCATGAGCCGCCTTCGATCGTGGTCGCAAACGGTCGCCGCGCGAGCCGCGTGCTGGACGAGCCGAGTCTATACAGCCGCCCTACACTCACCCCATGCAACTGCTGTTCGTCTGCACCGGCAACATCTGCCGCTCCCCCACCGCAGAGCGGCTCACCGCCGCCTGGTCGGCCCGCACCGGGCGGACCGATCTGGCCGCATCCAGCGCAGGGACCCGCGCGGTAGTCGGCGGCCCGATGGAACCGACGGCAGCACAGATTCTTTCGAACCTCGGCGGCACGCCGGACGGCTTCGCGGCGCGCCAGCTGAACCCGGCGATCGCGGGAACCGCCGACCTGATCCTGACGATGACCGAGTCCCACCGCGACGCCGTGCTTCGCACGGCACCGCGCCAGCTCAAGCGGACGTTCACGCTGCTCGAGGCGACCCATCTGGCGCGCGCGACCGGATCGGCCACCGTCGCCGACCTCGCAGCGGTCCGCGGTCAGGTCCCCCGACCCGACAACGTCGACGTCCCCGACCCGATCGGCCGCAGCGCGATCGTGTTCGGGGACGTCGGCAGTCAGATCGACGAGGCCCTACTCGACCTTCTGCCCCGCCTGCGCGACTAGCGGCGCGGGATCGACCTTCGCCGGGGCATCTTCCACCTTCTGCACCGGCGCATCCGAGTCGTAGTAGTACTTGTACTCGTACGCCCCCTTGCCCTTGGCCGGCGTCATCGTCAGGATCGTGCCGAGGACGGTCGCACCCACGCTGCGCAGATTGCCGATAGCCCGCGAGACCTGCTCGCGCTTGGTCTGCCCGTGCTTCACCACGACCAACGCGCCGTCCACCTTGACCGCGAGAACGGCCGCGTCCGTCACCGGCAGAAGCGGCGAGGCATCGATGATGACGAAGTCGAAACGCGAGCGCAGATCCGCGAACAACTTCTCGGCATGCGTGGAGCCGAGCAACTCGCTCGGATTCGGCGGCAGCGGACCGGACGCGAGTACCGAGACGTTCGGGAACGGCGTCGACTGCAACACGTCGTCGATGTCGGCCTGCCCGGCCAGCACCGTGCTCATACCTACCGACCCGATCAGATCGAGATACTTGGCGATACGCGGGCGGCGCAGATCCGCGTCCACGAGAGCCACCGAGTAGCCGGCCTCCGCAATCGCGAGCGACAGATTGATCGCCGTCGTCGTCTTTCCCTCTCCCGGAAGCGAACTGGTGATCGCAATGACACGGGGCGGGTTGTCCACCTCGAGGAACTGCAGATTCGTGCGCAGCTCACGGAACGCCTCGGCGCTGCCCGAATACCCGTCCTGGAAAGCGATGGCCGCCTTCTCTTCCCGATCCTTGTCGAACGGCACCGTACCCACCAGGCCGACCCCGGCAAGCTCGTCGAGCACCTCACGGCTCTTCACGGTGTTGTCCAGGCGGTCGCGCAGGACGGCGAGGGCGATGCCGCCGAGAAGTCCGACGACGAAGCCCAGTGCCAGGTTGCGCTTTGTCTTGGGGCTCACAGGAGTGGACGGAGTCGACGCGTGCTGCTCCACCACGACGCGGGCCATCGGAGGCTTCCCGACCTCCATGCTCTCGAGTTCCTCTGCCATGAGAACGAACTCGTCCGACAGTGCATTCACGAGGTCGCGCGCGACCTCGGGAGATGCATCCGTCACCTTGGTGTCTATCAGGACGGTGTCCGGCGTCGAGGTTGCCTTGACCTTCTTGGCCAGTTGCTCCGCAGTGAGGTCGGACTTCCCCAGCTTGTCGAGCGTGCGCTGGGCGAGCGTGGAACCGGTCAACAGTTTGGTATAGGAAGCGACACGCTGTTGCGAGAACAGGTTGCCTTGGTAGACCTCGTTGACCGACGCACCTGAGGAGGTGGAGACGAACAGCCTGGACGATGCCTGGTACATCGGTGTCGACATCAGCGAGGCTCCGAGCGCGACGAGTATGCCGACCAGTGTTGTCAGCGCGATGATCCTCCACCGTGTCTGCACGATCCGTAGGTAGTCCTGTACTTCCATATCCCCGATTCCCCGTCCTGTTTTCGGTACAACACTTGCGGATACCCTATGCGCGAGTTCGTATCACGGCGCACCTCCGTCCAGCTCGGCGAGAAGGTGCGCGACGCGCCGGAGCGAATCCGTCGAGGTCATCTCCGCGTGCGCACACGGCACGCGATGCTCCGTCACGTCGCCCCGAACGTAGGGACTCCACAGACCACGCAGATTTCCCCGTTCCTCCGATTCGTGTGCCGCGACGAACAACACGACGTCGCCGTCGAAGGCTCCCGAACGGTGCCCACGGGCCGCGGCTTCCAACGCTGCGCCGGTCCGAACCACGTGCTGAACAACACCGGGGTCGAGTCCCGGGACGTCATCGATCGCGCCAACCGCATCCACGGCGGCGTTCGACGGAACGGACTCCGGCGGGAGCGAATCGAGCAGTACCAGTGCCGCCACCTCTTCTCCCGCCGCGCGCAACTGCACCGCCATCTCATGCGCGATGTTGCCGCCCAAAGACCAGCCGAGCAAGTGGTACGGCCCCTGCGACTGCACCGCTCGCACCTGCGCGATGTACCGGCGCGCCAGTCCCTCCAGGCTGTCGACGCTTTCGTTGGTTGCCTGCAATCCGTACAGCGGCCTGTCGCGCAACTCGTCGGCCAGTCCCGCGTAGCACCAGGCGAGCCCGCTGACGGGGTGAACGCAGAAGAGCGGTGCCGCATCGGGGTTCTCGGGCCGGTTCAGGCGCACGAGCGTCGCCAACGGATCCGGATCCTCGCTTCCGGATTCGATCTGCCGGGCCGTGCCGGCGACCGTTGGATCGGCGAAGAGTGCGGCGAGCGCAACGTCGTAGCCGTACCGTTCCCGTAGCCGCGTCACCAAGCGGACGGCGCCCATGGATGTTCCGCCGAGTTCGAAGAAGCTGCGATCTCGGGGAGCACCGGACAACCCGATCACGTCCGCCATCTCGGCGGCCACGCGCCGCTCGATGATCCCCTCCGGCTCGGCACCGCTCACGTATCCGTCGTCGAAAACCGGTTCCGGCAGCGCGCTCCGGTCGATCTTTCCACCTGCCGACACCGGCATTTCGGCAATCACGGTTACCGCTGCGGGAAGCAGATGGCGGGGCAGCACGCGCTCGAGGTGCGCACGCGGGAATCGCGGTTCGAGGGTGCCTCCACGCCGGGTCGACACGTACGACACCAGCACCGTCTCGCCCGTCGGTCGACACCTCGGCAGAGTGACTGCCGCAACCACCGCCGGGTGCGCCAGTAGTGCAGTGTCGATCTCGGCGGGTTCCACACGCACGCCGTTGATCTGGACCTGGTCGTCACCGCGGCCGATGTACTCGAGGGTGCCGTCACTGCGCAGGCGCACCAGGTCCCCGGTCCGGTAGATCCGCGCCCCCGGTGCACCGAACGGGTCGGCGACGAATCGGCCGGCCGACGTACCGGGCAGCCGGTGGTATCCCTGCGCGAGCCCCGTGCCACCGACGTAGAGTTCACCGACGACACCCACCGGAACCGGATGCAGTCGCCCGTCCAGAACTCGCAGACGCGCGCCGGCCAGGGGCGCCCCGATGTTCACTGCTCCGGTCCCCAACACGTCGCTGCACGTGACGCCGACTGTGCACTCGGTGGGCCCGTAACCGTTGCAAAGATGGTGCCGGGACCAACTGTGCGCCAACGGGACCGGCAACCTCTCGCCTGCCGATACCACGGTCAGGCTCCGAGTGAATCCGGCCGGTTCCAGCGTCGCGAGGACGGTAGGCGTCAGGTTCAGGTGGGTGACGGCCTCGTCCTCGACCACCGCCTGCAAGTCTGCGCCCGCGTAGGCGAACTCCGGTGCACACACCAAGGTCGCCCCGTGCGCGTGCGCCGCGAGCAGTTCGAACACCGACGCGTCGAAGATCGGCGAAGCCGCCTGCAGAACAACGGATTCGTGGGTGACGAGCAGTCGATCGGCCTGTAGATCGACGAGCGCCGACAGTCCCTCGTGCGTTACCGCGACACCCTTGGGCTCCCCGGTCGTCCCCGACGTGTACAGCAGGTAGGCCAGCGACCCGTCCGTCGATCCGCGCGCGCTGTCGAGCACCCGCCGGCGCCTGTCGTCCGGGAGCTTCGGATCGACCGGCACCCAGGCCGCTCCGATTCGGGTGATCGCCCACACGTCGAGCACCCAGTCCGGGCCGCGTACCGCTCGGATCGGGACGACGTCACCCGCGCGGACGCCCTCGGCTCGCAGGAGGTCGGCTCGCTGGGCCGCCGCGACGTCCAGTTGGGCGTACGTCCACTGCCGGTCACCGGCCCGGAGCGCGATTCGGTCGGGATATGTGCGAACCGACCCCGCCAGTATCTCGCGCAGGGTGCGGGCGACCGGGGCCGAGCTCCCGTCCGCGACGGACGGGTCGAGCGCGAGCTCGAGATCACCCACCGGGGTGGCCGCGTCGGCCGTGGCATGAGCCAGCAGGCGCACCCAGGATGTGAGCAACATGTCGGCGGTTCCGCAGTCGAACAGGTCGGTGGCAAACACCAAGCGCACGTCGATACCCGATCCATCCGGTGACTCCACGACATCCCACGCGAGATCGAACTGCGCCGTCGGCGCACCCGCCGCGAGGTCTGCCACCTCCACGCCGGGCAGGCTCGGCAATTCCGGTGTCGCCGTCGAGTGTGCCAGCAGCACTTGGAAGATCGGGTGGTGTGCGGCAGTACGAGTGGGCGCGATGCAGGCCACGACATCGTCGAAGGGCACGTCTCCGTGGGCCAAGGCCGCGAGGTCCACGTCGCGCACCCGTCGGACGAGATCCGCGAACGGTTCGGTCGGATCGACCCGGGTCCGCAGGGCGAGCGTACCCACGAACATCCCGACGAGAGGGGCGAGTCGAGCGTCGGTCCGACCGGCGACGACGGTACCGACCGTGACGTCGTCGCGGCCGCCGAGTCGTGCAAGGAGCGCGGCGAGGGCGGCGTGCAGGACCATGAATGCGCTGACCCCGTGGGTACGCGCCAGATCGGTCACTGCCGCGTGCAGATCCGGACCGATTTCGGCGTGTACGACGCCGCCGCGGTGTGTAGGGACGTCGGGTCGAGGGCGATCGGTCGGTAGATCCAGCGGCGTGTCAGGCGCTCCCGCGAGGGTGTGCGCCCAGTACGCGAGTTGACGACCACCGACAGTGTCCGGATCGCGGACATCGCCGAGCATCTTCGTCTGCCAATGCGCGAAATCGCTGTAGCGCAGCGGAAGCGGCGTCCACGGCGGCGCCGTACCGGCGAGTCGTGCAGCGTACGCGCACTCGAGGTCACGCAGAAGCGGTACGGCCGACGCGCCGTCCAGAGCGATATGGTGCACGGCGATCGCGAGGACCCACTCCGTGTCGTCCACCTGGAACAGACCCGCACGCAGAGCAGCATGTTCCACGAGATCGAGAGGACGCTCGACAAGTTCGCGCACCCGGTGGTCCACGTCGTCAGGATCGACGGATGCAACCGTGTAGTCGATCACGAACCGATCGGCGCTCAACACCCGTTGAGTATGTTCGTCGGGGTAGACGGTCCGGAGCGGCTCGTGGCGTTCGACGACATCGGCCAGCGCCGCCCCGAGTGCGTCCGCAACGAGGGAGCCGTTCAGCCGCAACGTGATCGGCATGACATAGCTCGCCGGGTCCGCGCGGTGCAGCATCCACAGGCGTCGTTGTGCGGGCGCCATGGGCGCAGGTTCGGGGCCGGCCGCTGTCAGCGGAGGTCGGACATCGAGCTCGGAGAGATCGAGCAGACCGGCGAGCGCCGCCAGCGTCACCGATTCGAGAACCGCTCGAGGCGGCACGTCGCGGTGCAGCGCGTCGGCGAGACGGGCGGCTACCTCGACTGCGCCGAGAGAGTGGCCACCGAGCGCGAAGAAGCCGGTGTCGATGTCGACGTCGTGACCGAGGACGTCCCGCACGACGGCCGCGACCAGCACCTCGGTCGACGTGAGTGATCGATCTGAGGTGGTCGCCGCGAGACTGTCCGCCATCGTCGACAGTGCCGCGTGGTCGAGCTTGCCGTTCGGTGTGGTCGGCAGGCTGTCCAGTACGTGCAGGCGAGACGGCACCAACCCCGGTGGCAACTCACCCGCGATGCGAGCGAGGACGGCTGCGGCATCGATACCTGCCCCCGCGACGAATGCGACGAGGACTGGTCCGCGCACGACGACGGCCGCATGACGAACACCGCTGCAGCGCATGAGCGCCGCCTCTACCTGCTCCGGCTCTACCCGGACCCCGCGGACCTTGACCTGCCGATCGACACGCCCGAGGAACACCATCCGCCCATCGGCGAGCACCTGGACGCGGTCTCCGGTGCGGTACATACGGCCCGGGCCGAACACCGATGCAACGAAGCTCGCTGCGGTCAGCGCCTGCGCGCCGAGGTAGCCACGGGCGAGACCGCCGCCGGCGAGGTACAGCTCGCCGACGCCACCGACCGCGACGGGGCGTAGCCGCGTATCCAGGACCGCGACCGAGGTTCCCGGTATCGGTGTGCCGATACCGGTGCAACCGTCGACCTCACCGAGGGTGGCGACGACAGTGCATTCGGTGGGCCCGTAGGCGTCGAGCATCGTGCGGCCCGCCCGCCACCGATCAGCGATCTCCGCGGGGAGACTCTCACCGCCGCTGGCCACCACCCGCAGGTCGTCCAGATCGTCGGATCGAATCGTCGCGAGTACCGATGGGGTGGAGAGGAAGTGGGTCACGCGATGTTGCCGCAGCAGCCCGTGCAGCGCGGGGCCGGCGTACACGTCCGGCGGCGCGACGACCAGTGTCGCGCCCGAAGTGTGCGCGAGCAGAATCTCGAGCACGGCCGCATCGAACGCCGGGTTGTATCCGTGCAGTACCCGATCGCCCGGACCCACGCGGTACCGTCCTCGCGCCGCCGATGCCAGGGCCGCCAGGCCGCGATGCGTCACGGCAACGAGCTTGGGTTCACCGGTCGAGCCCGAGGTCGAGATGACGTATGCGGGCGAATCGACCGACTGCGACTGTCTGGGTGCGGGGACCGGCGCGGCGACGTACGCATCCGTCGGCCCGAACGCCGCCCCGGTCTTGGTGACTGCCCACAGCATGCGGAGCCTGCCCAACGACCGTTCGGGATCGAGGGCCACCACATCCTCGGGTCCTACACCGTGATCCTCGATCAAGCGTCGGGCCAACTCGTCGGACTGCTCGTCGAGCTCTCGGTACGTCACGGCGGCGGAACCGTCGACGACTGCTACACAGTCCGGATGCGCGGCCGCGGTACTGCGCAGCAACCCGGCCAGGGTCCGCGGTGCATCCGCCGCGCAGCCGTGGACGACATCGGTGACCGCGATCGGCAAGTCCTGCACAGTGACGTCGGGCCGTGTTGCTGCGCCGGTGAGAGCACGGACGAACTGGTCCACAAGGCTTCGTGCTGTCTCGGCGCCGAACTTCGAGGCGTCGTAGACCAGGGTGCCGTGGAATCCTGCTGCCCCGCTTCGTGACAGCGTGAACTGGAGATCGAACTTCGCCGCGTCCTCGGCGAGTTCGTGGGATTCGATTTCGAGGTCGCCGATCCGCACGATCGGCGGGGTGAAGTCCTGGAGGGCGACCGCTACCTGCGGCATCCGGGCCCCGGCGGCGGTGAGAACTTCCTCGATCGGGACCGCGGCCCGGTCGAATGCCGCGACATCGGTGTCTCGAGCCTGTGCGAGCAGCGCGCCGAACGGCATGTCCGACTCCACCCGGGTGCGCAGCACGACGGTGTCGACGAACAGCCCGACGAGGGAGTCGAGTTGCGGGTATCTGCGGCCTGCCACCACCGCGACCACTCCCACGTCGGCGCCACCGCAGAGCCGTGACAGGAGCGCAGCGAGCGCGGCGTGGATCACCATGAACTCGGTAGCGTGATGGGCCGTCGCGAGCTCCGTGATCGCCCGCGCAGTGTCCTCGTCGAGCGCGAACTCCACGGTCGCGCCAGTTCCCGGTGCGGCGCTCCCCGCCTCGATCGGCAGCACGACCGGATCGAAGCCATCGAGTTCCCGCTGCCAGAACCCGAGATCCGCGCCGTCCGTGACCCGCGCACGCTCCCAGACCGCGTAGTCGGCGTACTGCAGCGGCAACGGATCCCAGCGGGGAGGGGCACCTGCGTGGCGGGCCCGGTACGCCTCTCTCAGGTCGGCGAGCAGCACCGCGACCGAGGTGCCGTCGGCGGCGAGGTGGTCGATCGTCACCTCCAGGACGTGCCGGTCGGCGCCGTCCTCACGCAGGCGCACGTCCAGTGCTCCCGGAGGCTGATCGGACGCGGCACTCCTCAACGGCCGAACGACGTCCTCCGCCGCCGCGACGATCGCGTGCGGCCCGTCAGCGTCGACGGCGAACGACGTCCGCAGGGACTCGTGCCGCACCAGGACGTCGGCGAGCGCGGCGTCCAATGCATCCACGTCGAGCGGCCCCCGGAACACCACACGAGCCGGCAGCCGGTACGCCTCCTCCCTGCTGACTCCGCGCAGTGCCCACATGCGGCTCTGGCTACGGCTCAGGGGAATCCGATCCGGCCGCGAGACGGCGACCGGGCCGGGGTCGATCTCGGCGAACCGGCTCCGATCCAATTCCGCGGCGAGTTCGGCGACGGTCGGGGCAGCGAAGAGCAACCGCAGCGGGACATCCGTATGGGTGGAAGCACGCAATTGTGCGACCACGCTGGTGGCCAGCAGCGAGTCGCCGCCGACGGAGAAGAAGTCGTCGGTCCGACCGACTCGGGCGCCGAGCGCGGCCGAGAAGGCGTCGGCGACGAGTTCCTCCGTCGTGGTTACCGGTCCGGTGGCCGAGTCGAGCACAGGTTCCGGCAACCGTTCGACGTCGATCTTCCCGTTCGCGGTGAGAGGGATCTCGGCGACGCCGACAACCGACGCGGGCACCATGTACGACGGCAACGCCGCGGCCAGGTTGCGGCGCAGCTCGGTGACGTCGGCATCGGCGGGAACGACGTACGAGACCAGGACCGGCGATCCCGTCGTCCCAACCCGTGCGACCGTCGCGGCGGCCGACACCGCCCCGCTCCGGGTGAGGACGGCGTCGATCTCCGCCGGTTCGATCCGGATCCCACGGATCTTCACCTGATGGTCGTTACGTCCGCAGAACTCCAGGACCGGTCCGCGCGCGCCGCTCACCCACCGAACGAGGTCACCGGTCCGGTACCAGCGTCGACCGTTCTCTCCCGCAACGAATCTCGCCGACGTTGTCACAGGTGCGCCCGCGTATCCGTGTGCGACGCGATCACCGGCCAGATACAGTTCGCCGGTCACCCCCGGCGGCACCGGCCGCAGTCGCACGTCGAGAACTACCGCGTCGATCCCTCGGGCGGGGCTGCCGATCACCGCCGGATCCCCGGGACCGAGTGGGCCGGCGAAGGTCGCGAACACCGTCGATTCGGCGGGGCCGTAGCCGTTGTAGAGGCGGCATTCGGGCCCCCAATGCCGCACGAGATCCGGCATGACTCGCTCGCCTCCGAGCATCAGTGCCTCGAGGTCCGGCAGGTCCCGTGGACCCACCGTTGCGAGGACCGACGGTGTCATGCAGGCGTGGGTGATCCGCTCGCGTCGGAGCAGATCGGCCAGCCCGGAACCGCCGTAGGCCTCGACCGGCGCCACCACCAACGGCGCCCCTGCGGCGCCCGCAACCAACATCTCCAGTAGGGCCGCATCGAATCCCGGAGACGCCACGTGGAGCACACGCGACTGCGGACTTGCCGCGAACACGTCGCGCAGGTCGGCTGCCAGCGCGCCGAGGCCTCGGGACGTGAGCACCACTCCCTTCGGTCGCCCGGTCGAGCCCGAGGTGAACACGACGTACGCCGGCTGATCCGGAAGCACCTCGGGCAGTGGAACGTCGGTGTCGCCGACGGCCGCGACGTCGATCCACTGCGTGTCTCCGGGTAGCTCCGCCACGAGATCGGCCGCAGTGACACCGAGGCGCGCCCGGGACTGCTCGAGCATCGCGGCGATCCGGTGGATCGGGTGAGTGGGATCGACCATCACCGGGGCGGCTCCGGTCCGGGAGATCGCCCACACCGCGAGCACCGACTCGAACGACCGCGGCAGCGCACATGCGACGGGTACCCCCGGCCCCGCGCCCCGGGCGCCCAGGGCTGCCGCCAGGCCCTCCGCGCGATCGACGAGATCGCGATAGGAGACTTCGATGCCTGGCGCCACGACCGCTGCCCTGCTGCCGCCACGGCGGGCCCCGTCGGACAGCAGTGCCCACAGACCGACCGGCGTGCCGGCTTCCCCCGAGGCCGGCACCAGTGATGCCCGCTCGACATCGGTCAGCAGGTCGACGTCTCCGACCACCTTCGCGGGATCGTCCGTCACGGCGTCGAGGAACATCTCGAACCGCTCGGCGAACGCGGTGACGGTGTCGTGATCGTAGAGATCACTCCGATAGGCGAATTCGAGTTCGAGGGCACCCGGGGTCTCGGTGACCGTCAACTGGAGATCGAACTGGACGGTGTCCTGCGCCGCGGGCTCGGCCGTGACCACCAGCCCCGAGAGGTCGATCCGCACCGTCTCGGGACGGCGCATCGACAGCGCCACCTGAAACAGCGGATGGCGAGCGGAATCCCGGAGCGGGGCGAGCCGTTCGACGATCGTCTCGAACGGGGTGTCGGCGTGGGCGAACGCCTCGACGTCGCGGCGCCGGACGTGTTCGAGCAAACTCGCGAACGAACCGTCCCCGTCGACATCGGTCCGCAGGACCACCGTCGAGGCGAACATTCCGACCACGTCGTCGAATCTCGGATCTCCCCGGCCCGCCACCGCCGTACCGATCACGACGTCCGCGGAGCCGTTGTGCCGTGCCAGCACCGCGGCCAGAACCGCGTGCAGGACCATGAAACTCGTCGCGCGATGTCGGCGAGCCGTGGCCACAACCCGGGTCGCCAGTTCGGTCCCCAGTCGCACCCCGACGGTGGCCGAGCGCGTCGAGCTCGTGCCGGATCGCGGACGATCGTTCGGGAGGGTGCACTCGTCCGGGACACCGTCCAGTGCCGCCGACCAGTACTCCAGTCCGTCCTCGCCGGCCGAGGTCTGCCAACGGGCGTAGTCGATGTACTCGATGGCCGGGACCGGCAACTGCGGTACGTGCCCGGCTGCCCGGGACCGATACGCCTGCGCGAGGTCTCGAAGCAGGGGTGTGAGCGACCATTCGTCGGCGGCGATGTGGTGAACGACGACAGCCAGCGTGTGGCGGATGGGACCGGTCCGGTAGAGACGCGCGCGAATCGGCGGCTCGGTTGCCACGTCGAACGGCGCGGTCGCGAAGGCTCGAGCCGTGTCCGACAACATGTCCGGCGCAATCGCGACGGGACCGAGGTCGAGGTCGGGGACGTCGAGCACCTGCTGGACCGGTCCGCTCGCGACGGTCGGATACACCGTGCGCAGGATCCGATGCCGTTCGATCACATCGTGGAGCGCGCACGCCAGCGCGTCCTCGACCAGTTCACCGTCGAAGTGCAGCAGGAACGGAAGGTTGTACATCGCGGAGTCCGGAGCAAAGTTCTGCTGGAACCAGAGTCGCCTTTGCGCGGGCGACAGCGGACCGGTCGTCGCTGCCGGCGTGGACGGCCGAGGACCTTCGCACCGTGCACCCCCACCCACCCGTTCCTCGACGACCAGGGCGAGTTCGGCCACCGTGGTCGCCTCGAACACGTCCCGCACTCCGACGTCGGCCCCGGTGATCGCAGCGAGTCGACCGGCGAGCCTGGTTGCCAGCAACGAGTTACCACCGAACTCGAAGAAGTCGTCGCCACGTCCCACTCGGTCGGCGCCGAGCAGTTCGCGGTAGACACCCGCAACGATTTCCTCGAACGGACCCCGTGGCCCGGTAGCTGTCTCCGCAGCAGGGGCGGGTACCGACGGTGTCGGCAGCGCCGCGAGATCGACCTTGCCGTTGGCACTCGACGGCAAGTGGTGGACCGCTACCACCACCGCGGGAACCATGTAGTCCGGCAGGATCGTTCGCAATGCACGGATCACCGTGCGTGAGTCGATATCCGGGTCCTGCCGCCCGACTCGGGGCACCGCACCCACCACGTACGCGACCAGCCGACCGTCCCGCACGTCGATCGCGGAATCGACGATCTCCGGGAGCCTGGACAGTGCCGCCCGGATCTCGCCTGGCTCGATGCGGTGACCGCGAATCTGGAGCTGACCGTCCGCCCGGCCCCGGTACTCGAGCATCCCGTCGTTGCGTAGCCGAGCCAGGTCACCCGTCCGATACCGGAGTTTGCCGTCGACATCCGCCACGAACCGGACGGCACTCAGACCCGCCCGTCCCCGGTAGCCGCGAGCGACCTGCGGTCCGGAGACGTACATCTCGCCGATCGCGCCGCGCGGCACCGGCCGGAGGAGCCGGTCGAGCAGTTGCACGCCGGTACCGGGCAGTGGAACACCGATCACACTTCGACCTGCCGGCGCCGATCGGACCTCCGTCCACGTGGCGTGCACGGTGGTCTCGGTGATGCCGAACATGTTGACCGCTCGAAGGTTCCGATGTCGCTCGAGCCAGCCACGAACGCGGTCCCCGTCCAGCGGCTCACCGCCGAAGATCAGCAGACGCAGCGACAGGTCCGCCGGGTCTCCGCTCACCTCGGCCAACTGGCCGAACGCGGTCGGCGTCTGGTTCAGCACGGTCACCCGCTCAGCGACGAGCAGCTTCCGGAACTCCTCGGGGCTGCGGGCCACGAAGTGATCGACCACGACGACGCGTCCCCCGGTGGTCAACGGCCCCCAGATCTCCCACGCAGAGAAGTCGAAGGACGGCGAGTGGAACATCGTCCACACGTCGGAAGGACCGAAGCCCAACCCCGCGTATGTGTTGGTCAGGAGCGCGAGCACGTTCGCGTGGGTCACCGCGACACCCTTCGGTGTTCCGGTCGACCCGCTCGTGTAGATCACGTAGGCGGTGCGGTCGGGGTCGCATGCCACATCGATACTTCCGCATCGATCCAGTTCGCTTGCTGCGAAGTCCATGTCGAGGGTGATCGAGCGCTCCGGGGCGGCGAACCCGTCGTGGCACACCACAAGCGCAGCCTGCGCCTGGCGGATCAGCGCGTTCAGGCGCTCGGGCGGCTGGGTGACGTCGAGTGGGAGGTAGGCCGCGCCCACGCGGACCGCGGCCAGCATCGCGACGATCAGGTCGGGTGAGCGGGGCAGCGCAATCGCGACGACGTCCTCCGCCCCGATTCCCTCGCGCACGAGGCGGCGGGCGAAGGCCCTCGAACGCGAGTCGAGGTCGGCGTAGGTCATGCGATCGTCACCGCATACGATCGCGATCGCATCTGGAGACTCGGCAGCCCGTTGTGCGAAGAGCTCCCCCAACGAGCCTGCCGCGGTGGTGATCCCGGCCTGCAAATGGTCAGCGTCCGCGCCGAGCAGGGGGCGACGCGCGTCCATCGGACGTGCGCTCAGGTCGATCGAACCGACGACGATCGTCGGATCGTCCGAGACCGCTTCCAAGATCCGAAGCAGCCACGGCGCCCACCTTGCTACGGACTCGTGGTCGAACAGTGCACGCGGGTACGTGAGGCTACCGTCGAGTCCCGCCGCCTCCCCCATGTCCGCGTCCCGCGCCCGCAGCCGGACCTCGAGATCGAACCGGGTTCGCTCACTGGACAGTTCACGGGTCGTCACCTGCAGACCGGGCAGCTCGACCTCGTCCGGCACGAAGTTCTCGTACGCGAGCATCACCTGGAAGAGCGGATGATGGGCGGTCGGGGGACGCCGCGTCAGGTGAGCGACGACTTCGTCGAACGGCAGGTCCGCATGGGCAAAGGCATCGATGTCGACGCGGCGGGTACGGGCGAGCAGATCGGCGAAGGACCGGTGCGGATCGACACGGGTTCGCAGGGTGACGGTTCCGACGAGCATTCCCACCACCTCGTCCAGGCGAGGATCGGTACGCCCGGAGACCGGCGATCCGACACTGATGTCGTCTGTACCGGCCAACTTGCCGAGCAGCACGGCCAGCGCCGCGTGCAGCACCATGAACAGGGTCGAGTCATATTCGCGTGCGATCTTTTCCAACGCCGCCTGCAGGTTCGCCGGCACCTCGAACCGCACGGTGCCGGAAGTTGCAGTCTCGATCGGCCCGCCACGCGGCCGGTCGCTGGGCAACGCGAGGGGCGGTGCATCCGCGTCCAGAACAGATCGCCAGTAGGAGAGATCCCGATGCGCGCGACTCTCCGGGGCGGCGGGGTCACCGAGCACGGTCCGGTGCCAGCGGGCATAGTCGGCGAACTGGATCTCGAGGGACGGCCAGTGGGGCGCCTGGCCTGCGCGGCGCGCGGTGTAGGAATGGGCCAGATCACGGGAGAGCAGCACCGCCGACAACCCGTCCACCGCGATGTGGTGGGCCACCACGGCGAGCGTGTGATGGTTCCCGTCGAGTCGGTACAACTGCAGGCGCACTGGATGTTCCATCGCGAGGTCGAACTCCGACGAGGCGAGCGCGTCCAGTTCCGATTCACACCCGCCCGGAGTGTCGACGACCGCCGGGACGGGCGCCGGGGCCTCCACGATCTGTACCGGGCCGTCGCCGTTGTCGGAGATCACGGTCCGTAGAGCCGGGTGCCGCTCCAGCACATCGCCGATGGCCCGGCGCAGAGCAACCGTGTCGAGGTCGCCCTCGAAGTCCAATGCGAATGCGATGTTGTCACTACCGGACCGGTCGACGCGGTTCAGCAGCCACATCCTCTGCTGCGCGGGGGCCAGCGGCGCGGGTCCCGACGACGCCGGCGCCGTCGGGAACTCCGGCAGATCGTCCCGGCCCCACAGAGTGGCCGCAAGTTCTGCGACAGTGGGATTCTCGAAAACATCGCGGACATCTACCCGCTTGCCGAGTACGCTGCCGAGGCGTGCGACCAGTCGAGTGGCCGACAGGGAGTCGCCCCCAAGTGCAAAGAAGTCCGTGTCCCGGCCCACTGCTTCGGCCGAGAGAACCTCCTGCACAACACGGCCGACCATCTCCTCCGCCGGCCCGCGGAGGCCCGTGTCGGACGTCGACGGACGGGCGGGACTCGGCAACGCGGACCGGTCGATCTTTCCGGCCGTCGTGAGCGGCACTGCGTCGAGGACTTGGACGATGCCCGGCACCATGTGCCGGGGCAGTCGGTCGGCGGCGTATCGGCGCACCTGTTCGGTGTCGATGAGGCCGGAGCCGTGCACGTAGGCGACGACGATTCCCTCATGCAGGGCAACGACAGCGGCTTCCACGTCGGAATGCCCGGCAATCGCGGTCTCGATCTCACCCAATTCGACACGGATACCACGGATCTGGACCTGATCATCGACACGTCCCACGAACTCGAGTTGCCCGTCCGGACGCCGCCGGACCAGATCGCCGGTGCGGTACATCCGGCCGGGGCCGAACACCGAGGCCACGAAACGTTCCGCGGTCCGAGCGGGCTGCCCCAGGTATCCGCGAGCGAGTCCCGGACCGGACAGGTACAGCTCACCGACCACACCGACCGCAACCGCTCGCAACCCACGATCCAACACCGCTGCCGTCATTCCATCGATCGGCGCGCCGATCGGGGTGGAACCGCCGTTGTCGTCGAGTCGACCGATGGTCGCGACGACGGTCACCTCGGTGGGACCGTAGAGATTCAGAAGGGTCCGACCCGCGCCCCACCGGACGGCGACGTCCGCGGCGCACGCCTCACCGCCGAGCCCGACCACACGTAGTTGGTCGAGTCCTTCGGGCGGGATACCCGACGCGACGGAGGGAGTGGTGAACCAGTGCGTGATGCGTTGCGACTCGAGAACTTCCGCCAGTGCGGGGCCGCCGAATGCTCCCGGCGGCAGGAGCACGACGGTCGCCCGGGTCCCGAACCCCATCAGATACTCGAGGACGGATGCGTCGAACGACGGCGATGCACCGATCAACACCCGGGAGTTCTCGGTCACGGCGAACTCCCGGCGCAGCGCCGTCGCGAGCGGCGCCAGGCCGCGGTGCGTCACGACGACACCCTTGGGCGCGCCCGTCGTCCCCGAGGTGTAGATCGCGTACGCCGGATTGTCCGGATGCGGGGGAACGAACCGGTACTCGCTGTTCGACGGTGCGACCGAGTTGTCCGCCTGGGGATCGATCCGCGTGACCCATTGCGGCAGAACCGCACTCCGATCGGCAACAACGAATCGTGTACCCGCGTCCGCGAGGATGGCCTCGATGCGTCGCCGCGGCTGGGCCGGGTCGACAGGTACGAACGCCGCACCGGTCCGAGCGACGGCCAACACGGCGGTCATCGCGTCGATCGAGCGTGGCAGGAGGACGCCGACGAAGTCCTCGGGACCGACACCGAGCCGCGCGAGACGGCGTGCCAGTGCCTCCGCCACCGAACCGATGTCGACGAGCTTGCCCTCCTCGTCACAGATCCGCGTCGGACCTCCGAGCACCTCGCGCAACGTGGCAACGGCGTAGTTCGACGGCCCCCGGTCGACGGGCCCCGCGGGAAGCAGGTCGGCAATCCGCGCCGTCGGGTCCGCCACCGCAGACTCGAGCACTTCACGCAACAGCGCCGCCCACCCGCGGACGGTTCCGCCGTCCAGGATGCTCTCGTCGTAGGTGAGGCACAGTTCCACCTCGGTGCCCGGCCGCTCCCGGATGGCGACTTCAAGGTCGAATCGCGCGTCAGTCCCTGTCAGCTCGCGTCCGACGAAGTTCAGATCCGACACCCGCATCACCGGATCGTCGAAGTGCTCGTAGGTGAGCACCGCCTGAAACGAAACGCCCGCGCCCAGAAGCTCCTGCACGCTGTCGAACGGAGTCGCGCTGTGCACGAATGCCTCGATGTCGTCGGCGCGGACCGCGTCGAGCAATCGGTCGAAGGTCTCCTCGGGAGTGACCTGGGCACGCAACGCGATCGTGCCGACGAACATGCCGACCAGCGCGTCCAGGGCGGGATCTCCACGTCCCGCGTCCACGGTTCCGACCACGGTGTCGCGGGATCCGGTCAGAGCCGACAGGACCACGGCGAGGGCGGCGTGCACGAGCATGAAGACGGTCGTGTCGTGCTGTCGGGCTGTGCGGTGGAGAGCGTTTCGCACCTCGGCGCCGAGCGTAGTGGTGATGCGTCCGGCAGAGCCGGCCAGCGGGCCCCGGGTCCGGTCGAGGGGAAGGCCCGGAACGTCCGCGGCACCGGCCAGCGCCGACGTCCAGTGGTCGAGGTCGTCGTCCCGGACGCCGGAGTCGAGCACAGTCTGATGCCACTGCGCATAGTCCGTGTATGTGACCGGCAGAGGCGCCCATGCCGGCTCCTCGCCCGCCGCCCGTGCACGGTAGGCGCTCACCAGGTCGTTCACCAGGGGCCCGAAGGACAGACCGTCGAGGGCGATGTGGTGAGCCACGACGACGAGTACGTGATGATCGGCGTCGAATCGCTGGAGCCTGAATCGGACCGGCACGTCCGACGCGAGCGAGAACGGTCGGCTGACGAATTCTGCTGCATCGCTATCGGACTCGGCTCTTGACGTGACGTCGACGACGGTCGGAACCGTGAACGCCTCCTCGACAGGCAACACGTGCCGCTCCGGCCCGAGGTCACCGTCGTGGATCACCGTACGCAGCGGGGAGTGCCGAACCATCACGTCCCGTAGAGCCGAGGTGAGGGAATCACCTGACAGCGGTCCGCGCATCTCCACCGCGAACGGCACGTGATAGGCGGTACTGTCGCGTCGAGTCTGCGCATGTAGCCACAGCCGCCGCTGAGCGGGCGCGAGCGAGTTCGACTCCGTCGCACCCCCGACCAGCGCGGTCCGCTCGTCGACGCCGGCCACCGACCCCGCCAGCCCGGCCACCGTGCGCTGCTCGAAGACGTCCTTGACGGTGATCCGTCGACCGGTCGCGGATGCGAGGCGGCCGGCGAGCTGGGTGGCATCGAGCGAATTGCCGCCGAGCACAAAGAAGTCGGCGGACGCATCCCGAACCTCGGCGCCCAGCACCTCACCCATCGCATCGGCGATCAACGCCTCGAGCGGGCCGTGTACCGCGCGCGCGTCGGCGTCCTCTGCGGGCGGCGCCATCGCGGCCAATGCCGAGCGGTCGATCTTGCCGCCCGGGGTGAGCGGCAGGAACTCGACGACGAGGATCCTGTCGGGAACCATGTGGCGCGGGAGTCGAGCCGTCAGCCACTTGTGCAGGTCCCTCGCCGTCGGGGAGCGGCCCGATACGTAGGAGTGCAGCCGACCGTCACGTTGTACCGTCGCGGCGCCGTCGACGTCGGGGTGTGTCACGAGCGCGGCATCCACGTCACCCGGCTCGACACGGATGCCGCGGATCTGGATCTGGTTGTCGGCTCGGCCGACGAATTCGAGTTGACCGTCGACACCCCAACGCACCAGGTCGCCGGTTCGATACATCCGGTCGCCCCCGAATACCGAGGCGACGAAGCGCTCGGCGGTGAGCCCCGGACGGGCACCGTACCCCCGTGCCAGGGCAGGACCGATCACATAGAGCTCGCCGACGACGCCCGGCGGCACCACCCGGAGTCGCCGGTCGAGCACCACCAGCGACGTTCCGTCGACAGGCCGCCCGATCGGCACGGACGGCAACCGCGTGAGGATCTCGGGATCGAGTTCTCCGCTGACCGACGCGAGGATCGTCGTCTCGGTGGGACCGTACGCATTGACCATCGTGCGGCCCTCTGCCCACCGACGTGCGACGGGAATCGGGAGCGCCTCACCGCCGGCGTCCAACATTCGCAGGTGCGGCAGCCCCACGCTGGACGTCGCCGCCAGCACGGCCGGTGCCGAAACCAGATGGGTGACGGCGCGGTCCCCCATCAGACGCGTGAGAGCCTCACCCGCAACGGTATCCGGATCGGCCACGACCAGGACAGCACCGGCGTCCGCAGCCGTCAGGATCTCCTGGATAGACGCATCGAACGTGGGAGACGCGATGTGCAGGACACGAGAGTCCTCCGTGACCGCGTATCGCGAACGGAGCGTCGAGAGCAGTCCGGCGATCCCGCGGTGGGAGACCACCACGGGCTTCGGACGTCCGGTCGAGCCGGAGGTGTGAACGATCCACGCCGGATTGTCCGGCCGCAGAGGCCGGACGCGATCCGCGTCCGTGACCGGTTCGGTCGACCAGTCGTCGGCCGCGATATCGACGCGGATCACCTCGGGCGGCAACGCGACATCCTGCTCGGCGAAGACAACCTCGATGCCATCGAGGTGTTGCGTCAGGCGCAGCGACGGAAGATCCGGGTCGACCGGTACGTACGCAGCACCGGTCTTCGCCACTGCCCACAGCGCGAGTACCGAGGCGGGGGATCGGGGAAGTGCAACCGCGACGGCACCTTCCGGACCGCAGCCCAGCGAGATCAACCGCCGAGCGAGCGCCGACGAGCGGGCGTCGAGGTCCCGATACGTGAGTGTGGTGTCGCCGCTGACGAGGGCGGCTTCCGCGCTCGCGGCGTGACGGGTGAGCGCCTCGGGGAGCAAGGTGATCTCAGCACCGATGTCGGCGCCGCGGACAGGCTCGACGGACGCCGACTCTCCGGGTCGCCCGAGGGGAAGGTCACCCACCCGTCGGTGCCCAGAGGAGACGAACTCCCCCGCGAAATCAAGGAACCGGGAATGGTGTCGCTCCAGTGAATCCTGCGAGTAGCGCGCTGGATTGGCCTCGAAATCCACTCGGGTCGCGCGATCGCCCGACCCTGGATACACGGTCAGCGACAGATCGTCGACAGGCCCGGTCGAGAGAATATGCAGTTCACCTTCGGCCTCGCCGAACACCGAGTGCCGAGGGAACTGCATGATGTTCACGACCGGTCCGAACACCCCGCCCAACCCGGACCCGTGGACCGCGGAGTCCGGCATCTCATCCAGCATCGCGTCGTAGCGGAAGCGCTGATGCCGCAAAGCACCGGTGATCTCCAACTGGACTCGTCGGATCAGGTCCTCGACGGTGCCCTCAGGATCTACGAACACCCGCAGCGGCACGACGTTCGAGACCGATCCTGCTGACCGGCGCAGCAAAGCGGTGGTACGGGCAGAGACCGGCAGGCTGAGAGCGATGTCATCGACGCCCGTCACCCGCGACACGTACGCGGCAAACGACGCAACGAGCGTGGGGACTTCCGGCACGGGTGCGGAATCCGCGTGGTCCAGCGCCTCGAGAAAGCGTTCCGGAAGAACACCGGCTGTGCGCAGCGCAGGTGTTGACAACGTCCCCACCCGGTCGGCCAGTGACACGACCTGCGGCAGCGCCGCCAGTCGCTCACGCCAGTACTCGCGGTCGAGTTCCTCGCGCCGGCTCCCGGAGTAGGCCTCGACACTCCTGTACAGCTCTTCGACCGGCGCGCAGGCACATTGCGGCGGCTCCACACCGCTGACCATCGCGGTGTAGAGCTCGGAGATGCGCTTGGTCAGGACTTGCGCGGCCGAGCCGTCCATCACGAGGTGGTGTGCGAAACAGTGCAGATAATGCCGGTCGTTTCCCAGCCGGATGAGCGTCATCTCCGCAAGCCGATCCGAGAACGGGTCGATCGGTCGGGACGTTCGGTCGGTCATCCACTCGATTGCCGCAGTGTGAGGATCGTCCGCACCACCGAGATCCAGAAACCTCGGCGCGTCATCGATGTCCAGGACAGGCCGCTGGTGCGGTTCACCGTCTACGTCGACGAGAACAACCGTGCCGGATTCGATGTCGCGGGCGGCACGGTCGCATGCGGCCAGGAAGGCCGGGCGATCGAGCGGCCCACGCAGATCCAGATACTGCGCGACTGTCAGGGCAGTGTCGGGCGTCAGCTGTTGAGCGAACAGAAGCGCTCTCTGTGATGGCGCAAGCGGAAACGAACGCAAGCGCGCACCCCCTCTTATCCGGCAGGTATCCCGACAGCTCCACCGCTGGCACGCAAGCGCGCTCGAGCGGAACCCACCCGATCCAACCTGCCTGGATCGGGTAGGAATAACTTACTGTGCGAGTGCACCATTCACCAGTTGAACGCCCGACCAATTCTCGATCCGGGTTAGCCTGCCCAGAGCATGCCGACCGAAGGGGGTCCACCACGTGGAGCAGTCCGAGCCCGAAGCCGCATCAAGGACGACGGAGATCGATCCGGCGCCCGCCCGTCGAACAAGCCGCCGCCGGACGTCACAACCTGCGGTAACGGCGCGGAAGCGGCGACGCCGCATCGCGATCGGCGCAACGTGCGCGGTCGCGATCGTCGGTGCCTGGGGCTGCTATCTCGCGTACGAGGCAACCCAGATCAGATTGAATCTTGAACGAGCATCGGATCACGCGACGCAATCGAAAGATGCACTACTGGCGGGTAACTCGGAGACAGGCACACGATCTGCGGCCGATGCGGACCGCTACGCAGACCAGGCCTATGACGCCGCCCACTCGGTCAGCTGGCGTGTCGCCGGAGCGATTCCGTGGCTGGGCAGTCCGTTCGACACGACCCGGCAGATATCCGACGTGGTTCGGGGGCTCACTTCTGATGTCCTGACCCCGGCAGCGCAGGCAGGATCGGCGATGGCACCCAGCCAGTTGATCCTCGACGGAGCACGAATCAACCTGCAGGCCCTGCGTGACGCCGCGCCCAGCCTTGCCGACACTGCCACCGCAGCCGAGGCGCTGGCTGCCGACGCTGCAGGCGTCGGCAGCACGTTCATCGGACCCATCGAGGACGCTCGCGTACAACTCCAACAGCAGACATCGGATCTGTCCACCCTCCTCGGAAACGTCTCGACCGCAGCGGAGATCGCCCCAGCGATGCTCGGCGCCGATGGTCCCCGCACCTACTTCATAGGATTCCAGACCAACGCCGAGGCCCGTGGCACCGGTGGGCTGCTCGGTGGTTTCGGCGAACTGCGTACTGCAGACGGCACCGTGCGCGTTGATGAGCTCGCCAGCAACCGGGAACTCTCGTTGAACGGCAATCAACCGATCGATCTCGGTCCGGACTTCGAGCGCCAGTACGGGCAGAGTCGTGCCACAACAGATTTCCGGAACAGTAACGCCAGCTCACATTTCCCTTACGCCGCGCAGATCTGGCGATCCCTATGGGCACAGGAATCCGGTGAGCAGGTCGACGGAGTCATCGCAACCGATCCTGTCGCACTCAGCTACGTACTCGACGTGGTGGGACCGATCACGATGCCCGACGGCGAGAAGGTCACCGCCGAGAACGTCGTAGAGCTGACTGAATCCATCGCATACTCGCGATTCGGTGACGACAATGCCGCGCGCAAGGCGTATCTCCAGACTGTCGCTGCCAAGGTGGTCGAACGGATGACCGGGAAGATCTCCCGACCGCAGGCGCTGCTCGAAGCCTTGGGACGAGCGGCCAGCGAACGACGAATCGCAGTCTGGAGTTCACACCCCGAGGAACAGACCGTCCTCGCCGGTACCGCACTGGGGCACATCGTCCCTGAGGACGACGCCCCTTACGCCGGCGTGGTCGTCAACAACCTGGGTGGCAACAAGCTCGACTACTATCTCCGCCGTGAGATCACGTACACCGCTGAGTCGTGCACCGACGGCGTGCGGAAGAGCACCGTGAGAGTGCGCCTGACGAATACGCTTCCGAACGGTGACTACACGAAGTATGTAGCCGGAATGTTCGACAACCCAATGGGCGCACCCGCCGGAACCAACCTGACGAACCTGTCGCTGGTCGCAACCCGCGGCGCAAAGCTCGACAAGGTCACCGTCGACGGTAAGCCGGCCTTCGCCTTCACCGGAGCAGAACTGGGACACCCGGTATTCGACATCCAGTTCCCGATCGGACAGGGCAAGACCGCGGAGGTCGTCTACGAACTGACCGAACCAGCGACGGCAGGAACGGCATCGGTGCCCATCCAACCTCTCCTCGATCAACCCGATGCCGGGATAGACGTTCCGAGCTGCTGAGTTCCGACACACACCCTCAGCAATGGCCGAGCAAGGTCTCTTTGACGAAACCTCCTGTTTGGTAGAGGTACTCGTACGCCCAGCGTGGAATGCTGTACCTGTACTCCCGGGGTACCGGGCGCACGAATACCGCACCTGAAAAGCACTTTTCGAAGATGTACCGTGCACGCAGCAGGTGGTATCGCCAACTGATGACCATGACGCTGTCCCACCCGTTCTCTGATGCCAGTCTCGCTACCGCCGTCGCCTCCCCACGCGTCGTGGGCGGATCCGGAACGAAACAGGTGGTGTCGAATGAGGCGTGTTCTGTCGAACAAAGCTCTCGCATCCGCACATCAGTCCGTCGATACGGATTCGAGAGAACCACATGATCGGAATAGCCACGGAGCGCTAACTCCATGGCGTACTTCTCGCGACCATCGTGCGCACCTCCGAGCACCACAATGGCATCGACGTCGGTCAACCTATCGAAGCCTGCGTATGTGTAAGTCCTTGCCCCGAAAATTCCCGGCGCAAGGACGCTTACGTACACAACGAGGACCAGGAGGAGACGCCTAGTCCTCCGTCTCGCACGCAGGGACGGATGGAGGATCCGGTTCATCGCGCACTAGCGCAGCATCATTCGATGTCTTGTTGTCGAACCGCGGATGCAGTCCTTCTCACGTTCACTCACGGCGCCCACAGCTCGTACGGAAACGCACCCAAGACGCCAGCGGGATCCCACTCGAGTGGTTCCTCGCCTCCCATCGCCAGCGCCTCGTCCACGGTCGTCGCGGCCGTGTAGCCGCTGCGACCACTCCCGAGATAGTAGTCCTGGTACTTGAAGGGTGGTTCGTGGTCAGAGCCGATCAGCCGTGCCTCGATTCCGAACGAGTCGGCGAGGACAACTGCATGTAAGGAACTTCCGATGACGAACTCACTATTCGCGATCCGTGTGATCGTGTCCCACAGCGGCCGACAGGGATGCCAGAAGTCCGGGTGGCCTCGATACTTCTCGACGTCGTTCAGATTGGGAATGAGAGTTACGCCCGCGGACAGTCGCGGCGCCACCAAACTCTCACGCGGCCAGAGAACACCTACGAGGAGTCCAGGATCGCCGTAGACCTCCGGTACCGAAATGCCCCGACTACGGAGGAATTCGGCCGTTCGGGGCCCGCGCACCGACCTGACATCGAGATCAGAGAACTGGTACTCGAGGTCGAGACTCTTCCCGTTGACACCCGAACCCCAGACGACGTCTCCGTCGTTCGCGAGTCGAAGAATGGAACCGACACTGAGCAATCGGTGACGGATCGACGTTCCGGCAGGATCGATTCCCTGACGGGCAAGAAGTTCCTCGACGATCAGCGGACCGAGAAGATCACCAAAATTGTTGACAGGTGGCCTTCTTGGAATCACCCTTCCCAGCGGCCCACGAACACGCCGCTTCCGCGGGTTCCAGTTCACTACTTCAACCGGCATACGCACTCCAAAGCTTCATCGCAGAGCCCTCGCTCGATCTGGACATTCGTAGTTGTCGATAGCAGGATCCGGACAGTCCTCAGTGAATCTGCCCGTGGGCGAGTCCGATCGGGTACAGAGCATTCTTCAACTGCTCTGCCAGCAGGTTCGATGCCTCCGTCGTCAAATGGTGCCTGTCACGGTAGACCAAGACATTCCCGACGATCGGCACGCACAAACCTCCCGGGCACAACCAGGGAAGGGGATCAACAAACCGCCCACCCGACTTCGTCGTCCATTCGTCGACCTTCTGTGACCATCGAGCCGCAACCGCGTGCTCGGCGCTCGTGACGCATTCAGCAGTCGAAGACAGGTGACCTGAAAGACAGATCGGCGGCGCCACGTCGTGCATCGGCGTATCGCCGAGCACAACCGAAACAGACTCCGCCGGCAATTGGTTCAGTAGAGCACCGACCCCGCGGGCGAAGGCTTCGTCGGCGTCTGCGACACCGACAGGCTTCTGGCCTTGGAAGTTCGACACGATGACAAAATCCGGAGCCAGTTCGCCGATCATCGTCAGAGCGTTCTCCCGCCATGTCTCGCACTCCGTGTAGCGACGGTTCAACGAATCGCTCCAAACTGTCACCTCCGCGGCAGGGCAAGAAGACTTCGTCATCGTGACAAGCCGGTAACCGTGGGTGGATGCCACTACTTCGAGTGCCGGGAACCACTGCGCCGCATGGGAGTCCCCCAGGAGGACGATCGATCGTTCGGAACCTCGGTCGCCGAATACGCAGTCCGAGCGCGGCACGGTTGCCGAGAAGTCGCCGTGGCACCCATTTGCGTAGATCACGGGCACGCTACTCGACGAAGACACAAGGGAAGGTGAGAGATTCGCGGGGACCACCGCCGGTATTGCGACATCGGCGGGCAGGGTCCCCGCGATCCACTCCGTAGCAATGGTATCGGTCGACAACTTGGGAAGAGTCGACGCGGCGACACAGGCTACAACTGCAACCAGCACCGTTGCCGCGCCAAAGCCATACGTGCGTCCCAGCGAGGCGCCGATCCAACGTGCGTCTCGAAATGGGCGCTCGACGAACCGCTCTGTCAGAACTGCAGCAACGACTGCCAGCAGAACCAACCCAAGGGCCTGCAGCCAGGTCAACTGGCGGTCCGAGTACATGACCGGGACGATCAGGAGCGGCCAGTGCCACAGATACAGAGAGTAGGAAATTCGACCGACGAACTGCATCGCCACGTTCTCCATGATCAAACTTGGCCGCCCCGCAGGTCGCCCACATCCGCCCGCGATGTACATCGCCGCACCGACTACCGGAACCGCCGCCATCGCCCCGGGGAAGGTCGTGCCATGGTCGAAGAAGACGATCGCCGTAAGGGTGATTCCCAGCCCCAACCACTGGAGTGCAGCGGCACTGGTCTGCCCGAGTCCGCGCAATCGGCCGACGACCGCCGCCAAGCAGACGCCCACACCGAGTTCCCATGCACGTGTGGGAAGCGTGAAGAATGCGACCGGCTGGTTCACCGTGGTCAACACGACGCACAGCACAAATGATGCCGCCGTGACGGACAAGATCACGCCCATCAATCCGCGTCGATTACCGCGGAGGATGCGATACGCCGCCAAGACCAGCAGAGGGAATACGAAGTAGAACTGCTCCTCCAGCCCAAGGGACCAATAGTGTTGAAAGACCGACGGCGCCTCGTTGGCCAGGTAATCCGTGCCCGTCACGGCGAACCACAGATTCGAAACCGCAAGACTCGCAGCTGTTCCGTCCTTGGAAACGTCACCGAACCCCAGTGGCGGTATGAATATTCGCGCCAGCAGCAGCGTAACCAGCACGACGAAGATCGAAGCCGGCATGAGTCGACGTATGCGACGCGCGTAGAACCGCATCACCGAGACGCTGTTCGTTCGATCGAGCTCGCCGAGCAGATGCCCGCCGATCAGGAAGCCGGAAATCACAAAGAACACGTCTACACCGACGTATCCGCCGGTCAACCAGGGCACACCAGCGTGATAGAGGACGACTGCTCCGACAGCGACCGCCCGCAAGCCCTGGATGTCTGCGCGAAAGTCTCGCCCAGATTGGACCTTCGCCGGTAGTGCCGGCGCTTCGGTCACACTCACTGGCACGACTCCTTTCCACATTCCGAGACCGTTGTTGGATGGGTGCCGCCCCGATCAGCGGTGCCTCCCGAATCGGCTGCGAATTCGAGCGCGAGGACCACTCCGAACAACACCCACAGGCCGATCGGCAGACCACGATTCGTGAACGCGGGCACTGTCAGCGATGCGACCAACGCCGAAACCACGAGAGCTCCGATCGGAAGCTTCCACCGCGCACGACGTTCGGCCGTACCCCTCAGGACATACCGAAGCGCGACAAGCAGCGTCAGACCGAGCAGAACCGCCACTATGACACCCGACGCTACTGCGGTGCCGAACCATTGCGACTCGGGCGATCCCCAAACAAGCTGACTCGGCCGCCAGTGCCCCGTGTAGACGCTCGAGCCCCACCCGGTCCAGAAGCGATCCTCGATGGCTGGAATCGTCTGTTGCGTCCAGATTTTCCACCTGTAGGCGATCGTGTTCGGCACCCAGCCGGGCAGATACTCCGGGCGGTAGGCGGTTTGCTGCGTGAAGCGTTCGTCCAGGTAGCTGCCGAACTGCATGTAACCGAGTAACACTACGGCGCCAAGGCCGACGACTCGACTTATACGGATCCCCATCACGAACAGCGTCACCAAGACGATCACCGCGACCGTCGCGAGCACGGACAACGTCAACGACGCGAGAGCTCCGAAGGCAGATGCAAACAGTGCCGCCGCGAGAGGCAGCGTGAACCGTCGTTGTCCCCGCTCGGCGAGCAAGACCGCCGAGCAGCATGCGGCAAGTGCCGTGCAGAAGTAGAAGCCGAGTCCAGTCCAGTGTCCGACCAGCCCGGTTGCCCGGATCAGACGCCCGTCCACGATGCGTTCGGAAAGACCCGGGCCTGGAGCGATCTTCAGCACCATGAGGGAGAAGGCCGGCGATCCCAATTGGAGCACCGACAGAATTCCGGCGGGTATAGCCGGGACCGCGAACGAGGTCAAGAAGGCACGTGCACTCTGTCTGCTGTCGATGACGAGACGGGCAGCGATGTAGCCAACAAGGTAGAACAGCGGAGTCACGGCACCGACCAGGTCGAATCCGTATCCGAGGTCACCGGAATTCGTGTACTCCGCCAGCACGGAGGCAAGCGTGTATAGAAGTACCACGATATCGAGGCTGGTAATACGCAGCCGCGGCACAGCGGCGGAGGCGGCCTGCGTGCAGGCAACGAGGATCGCAACCGCGACCAACATGTGCCAGGGCCGAATACCCAGAACCGGAACGAGGGCCGGAACGCCCGGAACCGCGGCAGCCACCCCCAGCAACAGCCCGACCCACCTGACGGCCGGCCGCGTGTCGTCCACGCCCGGTCCGATCGTGGGTTCGGCTGGACGATCGCCCGAGCGGATGTCCAAGGTCTGGACCGTCATCGCGCCGGCCGCTTGTCACTCTGTGGGATGAGACCGGCTCGATCAAGCACCGCCGTCGCACGCGTACTCCAGGCATGATCGCGCACAACTGCTGCTCGACTCAGCTCGATATCGCCGCTCGAGCGCCTGGCTCCGCCGACCAGTTCTTTCAGTGTTGCCTCGAACTCGACCGTGTCGGAGAACATGTGGATGTCGGCCCCGGAACGCGCCAAGGACTCGGCGTCGGCGGATTCGGTGCAGACGATGCTCAGTCCGAGCGCCGCATACTCGTACAGCTTGAGGGGGCTGTGATACATCGACTGGCTGGACGACTTCTGGTGACCCGCGATCCCGACGTCCCACGCCGTCATCACTTCGAACGCGGCGGATTGTGGCATCCGGCCATGAAAGGAGACCAGCTCCGACAGCCCTTCATCCTTCACCAGCTGCTTCAGATTTCCGAGCTCAGCACCGTCTCCGATGATCTCGAGGCGGACCGGTTCGCTCGCCCCATTCGCCACGCGAGCGACGGACAGAATCAACTGGTCCAGGTTCTGCCATTTCACCACAGACCCTACGAATCCTATTACACGGCAGGCACTCTCCGAACGATGGTAGTCCAGCAACCTCTCGTCAACGCCATTCGGAACCACCAACACCTTGTCCCGATCGATCCGTGCAAACTCGACGAGTTCGTCACACAACCGCTCACTGACCGCAACGACGATGTCGGATCGACGCAATACTCGCCGCTCGAGATACCGCGCAATGCGCTCGGCCTTCAGGACCTTCCTGTCCTGCGCGGTTTCTCTGGACAGAATCCCGTTCGCTTCAACGACGCGCACGGCGGATCCCTTACGTGCGTGGAAGCTCGTCAGCGTCTGCAACACGGCCACTCGCTCGTAGATGAGTTGCGGCGCGGGTTGTCTCGCCGTTCGGACGAAAACGTTGACACCGCACCACACCGCCGCAGCACCCCGCACGACATCGGCGATCCAGATCTTGGATCCGTCCGCGCCTGCATAGTCGGACTGCCTGATCTGAGTGAATCGGCCCATCATCGGGAAGGACGACGCCGTCAGCAGCTCGGTTCGCCTTCCGATCTGGGACAGTCCCCGCACAAAGTTCAAAATGTGAGTCCGTGGACCAGGCGTGTTCGACTGATCACCCAGGGATATACGGAAACCCCCGACCAGATAGTGAATCGACGGCGAGGGTTCCAGGCTTCGGCCCTCCAGATCGCCGTGCGGAAGAGTCGCTGACCGACCGTCGTT
Organism: Rhodococcus sp. AG1013; assembly: GCF_003350365.1. Taxonomy (NCBI): domain Bacteria; kingdom Bacillati; phylum Actinomycetota; class Actinomycetes; order Mycobacteriales; family Nocardiaceae; genus Rhodococcus; species Rhodococcus sp. AG1013. The sequence goes on along the minus strand of NZ_QQAT01000008.1, from coordinate 28,269 downwards.
ACTCATCAGGCCCTCACTACTGAATCGAGCGCGCGAACGCGCGACTGTGCGATACGGGTGCTCAACTCGATCTCGTTCCGCTCGCGTGCCCTGGCGGCACCACGAATGACGATCTCCTGGGTGTCCCAGCCACGCACATCCCAACTGACGGCGTCAAACCCGGCGGCAGCGAAGTGTCTCGCAACCTTCTCGTCCTCGTGTTCCATCAAACCCAGAGGAACGGCCCCCTCGGTCAGCGCCATGATCAGTACATGTAGCCGATCGCTGACCACGACCTCACACTTGCGATACGTGTATCGCAACCTCTTCTCCTGGTCTGTGTGAGACTCGTCGATCCAATCGACGATCTCGCACTCGAGTGCGGCTGCCAATTCACGCGCTCTCGCCGAGTCCCGCTTCACCTGGACCACAACAGTCGGTATCAACCCAAGTTCCCGCGCCAGCTCGCGAATGCCCTCGGTCCATTCGGGACTCGTGGCTGGACTATCCGCCCGAAGAGAGACCGCAAGCAACCCGCGTCCCGACGACTCCTCGTCCGCCGATGGCTGTTCCAATGCCTCATCGAATGCCCAGTCCGGGCCGACGGTTCCCTTTCCGAACACATCTCTCGAAGCCGCGTCGCGCCAGACGTTGACCTTTGCCAGAAGCACAGTCACCCAGATCAGGTTCCGCCACAGTTGGCGATACTCGTGCATCCCGACACCGACACCGACACGGACACAGCGCTTCCCGTGGATGAGCGAGATCAGCATCATCGGGATGAGCAGTGCATGCATGACACTCTGCTTGCGATTGCACTTGATCTCTCCGGGATTGAATCCGAACATCCAGTCTTTTCGCAGGCTGTGAAGCGTGGCTACTGCAATGAAGCGAACGAAGCTGGTATAGATCTTGTCCTCCGGACGAGCACCGAGAGCTGCGATGAAGTCACGAGTCGCCTTGCCTACATAGATGTCACAGCTCGGGCCGGCAGCCTGAAGGCTGCGCAACATCCTCCGACGCAGAATGATGTCACCGACATTGTCGTCTTGACCCGCGCACCAGTAGTAGATCACCCGACCAGCCCCTTCAGTTCATCGTCGACAGCAGAACGGTCTCGAAACGACCAGACGTTCGCCATTTCACAACCTGCGCTTCACAAGACCGCCGATTTCTCTCATCGCAATGAGATCCGCCCGGTATCGTGGAATCAGGATCGCCATCACCGCCGCTGCCCCCGCCATAGCGGCCGCACCCACGCCCACCTCCGCTATTGGATTTGAGAGCGACCTGGCTGCCAGGTACGCCACCACGGCGGCCGCCGTGTACACCGCCAGCGTTCGCAGACCATTGGTGAACATCTCCCACACGGGGGCGTCCGAGATCCGGGAAGTCCAGTACAGACCCAGCGGCCAGGTAATTGCGATTCCCAACGCGTAGGCCGCCGCGACACCGGTGACACCGAACCAAGCACCACCGAACAACAGCGCGATCGAAATCGTACGGGCGACCACCGCATATCGAAGCATCGACCGCGTGAGCCCTTTCGAGGTGAACACCCAGTAGGTTGCGTAGCTGGCACCCTGGAAGGCCGCACCTATCGCGATCAATCGAAAGATGTCAACCGATGCCAGCCATTCGGTGCCGAGGAGTATTTCCACGAACGGCTCCGCGAGGGCCGACAGAAACAAGAACACCGCGACCACCAGCGACATCAGCGCGGTCTGTCCGCGCAAGATGAAGTTGCGGTAGCGCGGGCGATCGTCCTGCAGCCGCGAGAGGATCGGTAGCGCTACTGTCGACGCCGGAACGTTCAGTTGGTTCAGCGGCCCGTTGACTATCTGCCCGGCACGGTTGTAGTAGCCGAGGCTCGTTGCGCCGAACTGGTGTCCCACGATGACCGAGTCGATGTTCTTACTTGTGTACTGCAGCAGTTGAGTGCCCATCAGATTCCACCCGAAGGACAGCAGCCCGCGCATCTCTTCACGTCGCTGCGGACAGCCCGGCGCCCACCTCCCGAGCACTGCAGTGAGTGCGAGCGTCAGAACCGCCTGAGCCACCTGCTGTCCGACGATGGCCCAATAGCCGGCCCCACCGAGGGCCATTCCGATTCCGACCCCGAGCCCACATGCCTGGGCGACGATATCGGCAACCGCGAGCTTCCCGAACTTCAACTGCCGGGTCATGTTCGCACGGAACTGAGTTGTGAGCCCGTTCAGAAGGAACGTGACCGCAAGTACGCGCGCGACAGCTTCGAGCCGAGGCTCCCCGTACAGTCCGGCGATCAAGGGCGCGCAGAGAACGACACCCACCGACAGCGCAGCTCCGATTGCGGAGTTGATCCAGAACAGATTGCTCCGCTGCCCTGGCGTGAGCGACTTCGCCTGTACTGCAGCTGAAGACAAGCCGAAGTCACGCAGTACCTCGCCGACTCCGACGACCGCTGTCACCATGGCTACCAGTCCGAAAGCCTCCGGGGAGAGAAGCCTGGCGAGAACGATGATTCCGCCGAACTGGATTCCGAACTTGACCGCTTGACCGGCAAGCGTCACCGCCGCGCCGCGCGCTGCGACGGCGCCCAGAGACGGCTCCCGTTCCGTGATCGAATCGGCTGTCATACCCGTGCGCGACTCTTACTGCCGCCCGCGGTCAGCAGTTCTCGATACAGCGCATAGTGTCGCTCACCCACGGTGCCCCAGTCCCGATCGGACAGGTTCGGCTCTCCCGATCTCGTCAGACGATCTGTGTCCACCTCGTGCAGAATTCTGCGAAGTGTCTCCGAATCCAGTGCGGGAGAATCGTAGAGATACACCCAGCCGGGACCCACTTCGTCTTTCAGGGCACGATTCACCGGAGTCGAGGGCACCAGGACAGGGCGCGCCATGGACAGGGCGAGAATCGTGGAGCCTGAGTTGTGCATTTCCCGGTACGGCAACACCACGAGCATGGCCTGGGCGATCTCCTCCCCCAGATCTGTGTCGGGTAGGAATTCGAGTCGGCACGAGATGTTGTTGTCGGATTCGGTAGCCTGGTGGATCTGGGCAGCGAGCCCCGCATCCTGAGGCTTTCCGACCACCCGAAGGCTCAGGTCGTCGGATTCCAACTCAGCGAAAGCTTGCAAGAGATCGTCGACGCCCTTGTACGGGCGAATCAGCCCGAAATACAGCAGTCGTGTCGGATCCTGAGGGACCGAACATTGATACTCGGGACGATCTTTGTAGTGTCCATGTGGGATCGTTGTCGACGACCTGCCCTCGGGCAGTTGTGTCGTCGTGTTCAACCGGACGAACCCGTTCGTGACCGAGTCACACAAACTGAGAAGTGCCCCCTCGGCCGCGCCGCCGTCTTCATGCGGGTCGAGATTGTGGACGGTACGGACGATCGGACGACCCGTGATCCGCAGGCGCGCCACGAGCATCAGGAACATCAGCTTCTTCAGCGCGCCGGCACCGCGACGCCGACCTCGAAGCAGATTCTCGGGCCAGTGAATGTGGAAAACATCGTATCGACCGAACAGAGCTTCGGTCCAGGAGAATGTCTCAACCTTCAGTTCCTCTGGCGCGCTGTCGATCATGTGGTCGACATACCGGGTGGTTCCGTCCGGTTTGCCCAACGCGTGGAGCACCGTGATCCTCGGCCGAAGGTCAGTCTCGGTCATTTCTGTCGCTCTCCATCAGTTCGTTCCGCGCAGCGGGTCTCTGCCCCCAGCGTCATATCAGGCGGACACACTCATGGCGCCGAACTCCGCAGCACGCACCAAGGTTCCACGTGACGGCTGCTCCAGATCCAATTCGAACGCAAGCCCTCGAGATGTCATCGCCGCGGCGATCTGCCGTTGGTGATTGTCGACATGTTCTGCGTTGTCCTGTGAGCGCACAACGATGGCCGGCGTAATGCCCATGTCGAGCAGTTCGAGGATGCTACCGACACCCGCGTGCGTGATAGTCACGTCGGCTTCCTGCGCGAGCTTACGGAACTCCGTGGGCTTCACCTCACGGTGAACTGAACCGGGAAGGTCATCGCGCTCGCTGCAGCCCAGCTGCCAGGTAACCTCGTCCCCCGGCTGCAGCACGGCGAGAATTGCGTCGATCGCCCTGTCGAATCGGTACGGACGGATGGTCCCGAGGGTGACGAAGAATCGTTTCGGCTCGCGGCTCGTCTCTCGATTCTCGGCGGCCCAGCTGTCGAGAATCGAACCCTTCCACTGCCACTTCGTCGATGCCCATCCTTCGTGCTGGGTGAACGTGCGAATACGCGGGAAACGCTGCAGCATCCTCCCACTGAGCGACGGTCCGTCGACACGAGAAATGCTCTCCACGTATACCGTCTCGATGCCGCGGGCTGCTGCCACAGGAAGGACGGAGACCGCCAGCGCCGCACCGGTACTGATGCAGAGATCATACTTCTCGTTCCGGAGATGGCCGGCGGCCCAGCGCGCGGCCTTCGCCGCGTTCTTCACATCGCGTGGTGCGATGTAGTCCACGAAGTGCGCGCGCTTCCCGTCGAGCGCACCCAACGTCTGTGGATTCGCGAAGGTAACCCAATCGGAATCGTCAGCTGCGTCAGCAGCATCCGCAATTCGCATCAGCTGCGAGAAGTGCCCTCCCGACGACGCGACCCAAAGCACGCGCGCCTGAGGCGGTACGAGCTGAGCCAGTGGATGCTTCTCTGTCACAGGTAATCTCCTTAGTGAGGCGCGCAGTGTTCGGCGGCGGAAGAGCCGTCACCGCTCATGGCGTACGTATCGATCCAGTCGATGCTCGGTTCATTCCGAAGGGGGCTCACTCCAGGAGAAGACCGATCGCAACGAACCGCTCAGCGACGCCCCATGCCTCGGTAGTTCCAACCCGCGTCTCGCCATGCGGTTGGGTGCAGGCAGTTGCGCCCGTCGATGATGCTGCGCTGCCGAACCAACTTGCTCAGTCTGGCGGGCCGAAGATCCCGGAACTGCTGCCATTCCGTCAACACCAGGATCACGTCCGCACCCTCGACGGCCTCATTGACGTCAGCCGCATAGTTCAGGGTGGGGAAGATTCGCCGCGAGTTCTCCATCGCCTTGGGGTCGTACACCGTGACGGTTGCACCCTGGAGCTGGATCTGGCCGGCTACGTTGAGCGCCGGAGAGTCCCGTACGTCGTCGGACTCCGGCTTGAAGGCCGCGCCGAGAACCGCAACCCGTGTACCGAGAAGGTTGCCGCCACATGCCTCTCGCGCCATCTCGACCATACGCGTGCGCCGACGCATATTGACCGCATCCACCTCCCGAAGGAAGGTCAGCGCGTGATCCGCGCCGAGCTCACCGGCGCGGGCCATGAAGGCGCGGATGTCCTTGGGCAGACACCCACCGCCGAACCCGAGGCCTGCGTTCAGGAACCGCCGCCCGATCCGCGCATCGTGACCAATTGCGTCCGCGAGGACCGTGACGTCGGCATCGACAGCCTCACAGACCTCGGCCATCGCGTTGATGAACGAAATCTTCGTCGCGAGGAAGGCGTTCGCCGAGGTCTTCACCAGCTCGGCGGTTGCCAAGTCGGTCACAAGGAATGGAATCTTCTCGTCGAGGAGACGCGCATAGACTTCCCGCGCAACCTCTTCCGCGCGGCCAGGCTTCTCCCGATCGAGTCCGAGAACGAGACGGTCGGGATGGAGGGTGTCCTGCACCGCGAATCCCTCACGGAGGAACTCCGGATTCCACGCAACCTCGACCGCGTCCTTGGCCGGAGCCAACGCGCGGGCACGCGCACCGAGGCGCGCGGCCGTACCCACGGGAACCGTCGACTTGCCGAAGATCACCGCAGGACGCTTCAGAAGCGGTGCCAGCGTGTCGATCACCGCGTCGACGTACGACAGGTCTGCCGCGAACTCGCCCTTTTTCTGCGGGGTTCCGACACCGACGAAGTGCACATCCGCAAACTCCGCGGCTTCCTCGTACGACGATGTGAACCGCAACCGACCAGCCTCGATGTTGCGCTTGAGAACTTCTTCGAGCCCGGGCTCGTAGAAGGGGACCTCGCCGGCCTCGAGCTTCGCCAGCTTCGATTCGTCGACGTCCACACCGAGAACCTGGTGCCCAAGCTCTGCCATGCATGCGGCGTGTGTCGCGCCCAGGTAGCCGGTACCGAATACCGCCATCGGAGTGCTCATGATCTGCCTCAATCTTCGAGTTTCGTGATCGACAAATACCGGCGTCGGACGATCGCCGGTATTTGCCGGTGGATTCGGGGATCGCGGAAGCCGCGACGGTTGGTCAGTACGCTCCGCTGCCGGCCGTGACGGCGCGGACGGTCTTGCCGACGATCAGGATGTCCTGCATCATCGACCAGTTCTCGACGTATGAAAGATCAAGTCGCACAGTCTCGTCCCAGGACAGGTCACTGCGGCCACTGACCTGCCACAGACCGGTCAGGCCCGGCTTGACGAGCATGCGGCGGCGAACGGTGCCGTCGTAGGCCTCGACCTCGCGCCGCAGCGGCGGGCGGGGGCCGACGACACTCATCTCGCGGCGCAGCACGTTCACGAACTGCGGGAGTTCGTCGAGGCTGTACTTGCGCAGGAACTTTCCGACCGGCGTGATGCGGGGATCGTCCTTCATCTTGAACAGGACACCGGCGCCCTCGTTCTGGCCGAGCAGCGCTGTCACCTGCTTGTCGGCGCCGTCGACCATGGTGCGGAACTTCAACATCGGGAACGGTCGACCGTTGAGCCCGATGCGCTCCGACTTGTAGAGGACCGGTCCCTTGCTGGTGGCCTTGACCGCGATCGCCGCGACGAGCATCACCGGAGAGATCAGGATCAGCGCCGCCATCGCGAAGCACGCGTCGAATGCGGTCTTCCCGAAGCGCTTCGCGCCGTGGTACCGCGGCTTCTCGACGTGGATCAGCGGGAAGCCGGCGACCGGACGCATCACCAGCCGCGGTCCGGCGACGTCGACGACGCCCGGTGCCACAACCAAGTCGACGTTCAGGGGCTCCAGATCCCATACAAGACTGCGGATTCCGTCGTGACCAAGCTGTTCGGTCGCGGTCACGACCACAGTGTCGGCACCACAGGCACGCAGTGCATCGACCACCGAGTACTCGTTACCGAGCACCGGGATCTCGCGACCGTCGACCACGACGTGCTCGTCCTCGCGGTAGCCGTAGCCGGGCATGCAGACACCGACCACGCGATAGCCGGACGAAGACTCACGCTCGAAGTTTCGCGTCATCGTCAGCACGGATTGCTGGCTCCCGACAACGAGCACGGAAGTGTGGCAGTCGCCCTGGGCACGCTTGTAGGTGACGACCTTCCGCATGACCCATCGCCCGACCAGCAGTCCGGCGAGTCCGGCAGGGAAGGCGATCGCCAGGTATCCGCGGGCGATGTCGACACGGAACAACAGGCTGAGCATGCCGATCAGCCCGAAGAGTTGGAACGTCGCGGCGACGATTCGGCGATACTCCTCGGCGCCGGCGCCGATGACACGAGTCGACCGCGTGCGGTGGATCGCGAGCATCGCGATCCACAGACCAGCCAGCGCAACGGACATCATCGTGTAGCTGAGACCGGAAGTTGTTCCGGCTGCTACCGACTCGGTAGCCGTTCCGAATCGAACAACCTGCGCTGCCGCGACGGCCAATCCCACGATGGCCGCGTCGACCATCCGTAGTCGACTGACGTAGCAGTGCTGCCACAGGCTGCGCGAATTATGTTGCGGAGAAGCTTCATCCACTAGTCGAAGCGGAGCGGGACCTTCATCCAACCCCACCTCGGCTCCCGTTTCCAGGTAACGCGAAGCCGTCACGCCTTCACCTCCATCGACCATTCACATGACATGACCCCCGACGGGTCGATCTGTTGTCGAGCCCGAACTCCGCGCTCGACACGGTCGAGGCGCACAGTCCGCATCACCTGTCCCAGTCCCCCCGGCCCGGCGCACGAAGGCGACGACACCGGCTCGGGATCATCCCCCGACCCGCCGACTGGAGAGCCTGCGCGAGTCGTGAATTCACCCCTGGAACAGATGCGCATCGGGTGCGAAATGCCGCTGCACCCTCAGCTGTACGGAATCGTTCTAGCACGGCCCGATGCTCGCCAAAAGTCGAAGAGACCGACTGGAAGAGTTGGGCATTCGTCCGGTTCACGGACTCAAGGATTTGGACGAACGTCCACAATGCCGGCACACCAGGGAACAAAGTCCCTACCCGAAATTAACGGGGAGACTGACCTTTTAGCAACTACTGGTACAGCGGTACTACTCTCTGGTAACCGAATCGACCTGCGAAGACCATCCGCACCCAGTGCCTCATTGCAGCCTTCTCGGCCGCCCGCGGCAAGCCCTCCCTCCGCACAGGGGCGGCATGACCAGCCCCGCACGGACACGGAAGATCCTCTTGATTGATTCACCACCGCGGCCGAGATGGCGCCCAGCGGCGCAAACCAAACGGTATGTCAATGTGTCGGAAATCACATCTTGACGATGGCGGGCAGAATGCCGAATCTGCCCACACGACGGACGCCTAGCCGCCACATGCCTGAATGTTCAACTATCCCAACGGCGCTCAGAAAGAGGACGACGAGGGCGTGGGTCAGCGCGTACGGCCGCCCGGATGCGTGGCGAAGTTCAGGTAGGCCTTCGACGGGGTCGGTCCGCGCTGACCCTGATACTTCGATCCGACCACCGAACTGCCGTACGGGTTCTCCGCAGCACTGGTGAGGCGCAGCAGGCACAGTTGGCCGATCTTCATGCCCGGCCACAGCGTGATCGGCAGGTTGGCGACGTTCGAGAGTTCGAGCGTGATGTGGCCGCTGAACCCCGGATCGATGAACCCTGCGGTGGAGTGGGTGAGCAGGCCGAGGCGTCCGAGACTCGACTTGCCCTCGAGCCGGCCGGCCAGATCGTCGGGAAGGGTGCACACCTCGAGGGTGGATCCGAGGACGAACTCCCCCGGGTGCAGTACGAACGGCTCCCCCGCCGTCGGCTCGACCAGCGACGTCAACTCGTCCTGACGGAGCGCAGGGTCGATATGGGTGTACTTGGTGTTGTCGAAGACGCGGAACAGTCCGTCGAGTCGGACGTCGACACTGGAGGGCTGCACCATCTCGGGGTCGAACGGGTCGATGCCCAGTCGTCCGGAGGAAATCTCGGCACGGATGTCACGATCTGAGAGCAGCACAGCAAGAGGCTACCGGGGCGACCATTGTGACGGGCGCGGACCTCGGCGATCGCCGGCCGACACCAGGACACTCAGTGGCATCGAACACGCACGCGGAGGCTTCTGCTACAGTTGCCGCTTGCAGGGCCGGATCCTCGGATCACGGTAAAACCCCTGCATGCCGATGTAGTTCAATGGTAGAACATCAGCTTCCCAAGCTGAATACGCGGGTTCGATTCCCGTCATCGGCTCCAGAGCTCCATCCAGACTTACTTCCGACGAGACGATGACTATCCAGACGTCTCGGTCCATCTCCTCCGCAAACGCACCAAGTACGCGGTGGCCCACCCCGAACCTGGCAGCGACACGCAGCAAGGTCAGCTGGTCAGAGCCTCACCGATTCCCACCACTCCAGGGGACTCTCCCGATGCGGACGACCCGGCGCCGCAGAGTCGGGCTGGTAGGAGCGCTCACCCAGCGCCACTTTCGCTCACTCGCGCGCGCTATCGCCAGCATCTTGAGAGCGAGGCAGGAACTCCCGCACACCATCGCATAGAGGTGCGCGGGATTACGGTTGCTGGTCGAGCAATTCGCCGAGCGCGGGGTCCTTCTATGCATGGTCAGGGTATCGGTGGCTGATGGTAACGTCGCGCCGTGTGAGCGAATCGCCCGTGTTTGATGTTGCTGAAGCGATGCGAGTAGCGCGGGGGGTGGAGCGATTCGAATGGTCGTGGTCGGCCAGCGATATCGAGCAGTTGCAAAGCCTGCTCGCCCCGATCGAGTTGCGTGGTTCGAAGGTGCACTCGGCGACGACCACCGAACTCGATGTCGTGATAATTGATATCGCGGGTATCAGCAACAACTCGGTCGACGATGCGGAGCGCGACGCGTTGCGGACGGGGTTCGCTGCCCTTCGTATGGATCTGATCGAGGCTTGGAGCGAGCCTGATTCGGATATCTACGGGGAAACCGGAAGTCTCGTCTGGGTGTTGCCGCAGGTGGTTGTCGAACTGCACTGTCTGACGGATGGCGCGTACTACCGCCTGCTCAGCCCTGAAGCGCACAGGTCGGTTGAAACATGGCGGGAACGGGATGAGCAGCGCACTGATTTTGCGCCGTTCCTCGCCGTGCTACCGCGAATCGCGAACGCGCACTTGGGGTCGTGGTCCCGCTCCGATCTGGATCCGTTGTTCGAGGCGGTCGGGTGGCCGATCGACATCAGTGAGGGACGCCTGTTCCGAGAAGATCTGGTAGCCGAACTGAACGGGGACGCGGTGCGGGCCTCGTTGCATGCCAGTCGGACTGAGGACTACATGGATGCCGACCGGTGGGGTTTCGGAGAGTACTGGCGACTGACTCTGCGCCAGTCGCTGTCGTGGCGAGTCGTGCCGGAGGCCTACGCTGCCGCACTCCGGTCGTGCGTCGAGTTGCTCGGTCCACCGCCTGTCGTCGGAGGCCCTAACGCGCAGGCGATCTGGCGCGGAGCGAACGTCACCTACACGCTGTCGAACTCCGGTGGTGGGCTGTCCTTCACCGCAACGCCGACCGAGTCCGTCGAAGGGTTGGAGTACTGGGAGTGGAAGTGGGGTGACGACTGGAACCCGCCGGAGAGTTGGCGGGTGACGACTGGTGCCGACGGAGTTCGCTTCGGGACCCGGGATTGGTGGGTCCCGGAACGGCGCGCGGTGACGTGGTCGATGCTCGACGACTACATCGCTGAATTGTTCCCGTCGCTGGCGCGTGACCTGGCGCTGCTCGCTCCGTATGCGACCGGGGTTTTGTGGGGATTTCGGGTGGCCGAGGAGCCCGGAATCTTCATTCGAGGTTGGTTCTCCGACGAAGGTGCGGGTCTGGAAATTCATCTGCCGGGAGCTGAGCCGTTCGAGCGGTCGTACCCACCCGCATTCCAATCAGGCCGCCGGATCGCCGCGGAGACCACAGCGGCATTGCGGAAGTTCGGCGTAGAGTCCCCCACCGACCTGGAAATGATGGCGATGGCCCCACGGGGTACCCAGAAGCTGGACACGATCCGGCTGGGATTTACAGGATGAACCGAGCGCAGGTCCATCATCTGTCCGATCCGCATGTCGGCACGCCGCAGCGCCTCGGTTTCCTGGGCGCAGGCGGTGATCTGTGCTGGCAGGTCCGCTACGTACCTCGCCGCCCTCCACGCGGCACAGCGTCGGGACGACCTCGCCCAGCGGCCGGCGCAGGCGTCCCGGTAACCGTCCTGCATTCAGTCCGGGAAAGGTGGCCTACACCGGACTCGAGCGCACCCGGACTTACAAAGTCTGGAACTCTTCCAGACTTCCGTGATCTGGAGACCTCCTTAAGCGTGATTACCGACCGGTAGACCTATCCAATCCGCATGCAGCCCACCACGCTCCGCCATTGGTGAACATCCCTCCATCCATCTCTCCAACCATTCCATCCATCCCTCCCTCTCCATTGACACGGCGATGGAGCCGTTCTCCTCGCTGCCGCAGAAGAACGTCCTCGACCGGCAGCTCTGGGCCACCGCGACAAACTGCGACTGGCGATCATCCGCTTGATTCAACGCACTTGCCACCGCCGATGCAGCCAACGCGACCTCGGACGCCTGGCTCCTGTCGAACATGTGCCCCTCAACCAGGTCCCACTCGCCGCCTGAACCTCTACACCCCGCGAGTCAACTGAGCTCAGGACAGGCGCTGGTAATCTCGCGACGGGGTGGGGGTCACCCGTTACCGGCGGGTCAGGGGTGATGATGAGAAGTGATCCGGAGCGGATGCATTCGACCGCGAATCGGGTGGCCACATTGGCTGACGAATTCTGGGACGATGTCGAGAATCTCCGCCGCGAGGCCGAGAACCTCATGGAGGACGACTGGGCTGGCGATGCGGCTGACACCCATGCGGCGCTGTGGGCGGAGTGGGTCGATTCGGCGCGACGCGTGTCCGTGGCGCTGAGCGGCGACGCCGGGTTGCTGCACCAAGCAGCAGACGCTTACACGAATGCCGACAACCGCAATGCGCGCGAAGCAGACAGTCTCAGGCTGGAGCTCGACGCCTGATGGCAGGCTACGTCGCCAACACAGAACAGATTCTCGCGCTTGTCGAGAAAGCCCGCCGAATCGGTCGACAATTCGAGCAGCGCATCGCCGAGGTTGAACGTGAAGTTGCTGCGCTACATGTTGATTGGCAAGGAGATGCCGCCGATGCGCATCGAGGTAAGGCCGCTACCTGGCACCGCGAAATGATGGATATGCAGACCGCCTTGGCTGCACTCGAGACCGCCACACAGAGCGCGCATGACAGGTACATTGCAAATGTCGAGCACAACATGGGGATGTGGCCTTGATGGCCCCGATCACCATGGACGCCTCACTGCTGGCCGATGCGGCGGAACTGTACGGAACAGCACAAGCCAGCGGGCAGGAAGTGGCCATCACTCTCGCGGCGGTGCTCGACGCGAACTGGGGCTGCGCCGGGAGCGACAGCGCGGGCGCCACTTGGGCAGCGAGCTACGATCCGGCGGCATTCGACGCTATCGCCGCGGGGACCGACATCGTCAACGCATTCGGCAAGATGCACGATCTCCTCGCCTTCACCGCCCTCAACCACGAAAATGTCGAGAAGGCCAACAAGAATCCCCCGGAACCCCCGGACGGACCGCCGCCACAACTCCCGAGCAGCACGTCGCCAACCTTCAAGGGAGCGTTCGGCGGTGACACCGACGAGCCGTTCGGGTGGGGCTTGGTCAGCAGCTGGCTACAAGGCCACACGTGGCCCAACGGAGACCCCGACAAGCTGCGGGCGCTCGGCGATGCGTGGCGTGCCGCCGCGAAAGGACTCCGGAGCGCAGGAGACGAGACCGGATCGGCATTCCCCCTCCTCGAGGACATCGTCTCGGGCGAGATACCTCAGGCTTTGGCACAGATGGACTTGGTATTCACCGACACCGAGCAAGTGGCGGCCCAATACGAGAGTCTCGCGTCGTCTTGTGAGGACTGGGCCGACAAGATAGAGGACGCTCACCACAAGATCCTCGCAATCCTCGCCGGCGCCCTGGGTGCAGGCCTCATCATCGGGGGCGTCGCGGGCTTCTTCACGGCCGGGACCGGGGCGGCGGCCGCTGCAGGTGCAGCCGGCAGTGCAGCCGGAGCATCCATCGTCACGGTCCTCATCACCTTCGACGCCGCGGCCGCGGCCGCAGTAGGCGCGACGGTTGCCGCCGGTGTCGCAATCGGTGGAGTGGCCACCGACCTACAACCCTTGCTCGAAGCAAACCCGACCACGTTCAACTCGACCACGACTAGCGGCGGGGGTGGAGGCGCACACAACTACGTCACGCCGCCGAAGAATCTGTCGGGATTCCCTAATGCGCGGCCAGCGAAACGACTCGGCCACCGAAAAAGATGGCAAGACGACAAGGGAAATACGTACGAGTGGGACTATCAGCACGGCGCGATCGAGAAATATGACAAGAACGGAAAGCATCAAGGCGAGTATAATCCCGACACCGGTGCGCAAACAAAGCCAGCTGATCCGAAACGTAGACCGGAGCGATGAACCATATGTGGTATTTGGAGGCTTTCGACAGGGAGTCCGCGCTGCAAGTTCGTGACTATGCCATGCCCGGATTGAACACGGCCACGCTGAAGAAGCTACTCAACCTCGGCGACACCGTGGAAATTGGCGGGGTTAAGTACCCACTCGAAGCGGGGGGTTACGACATTCCACCAGAAACGCTCCCCAGCTTCGCGGAGTACATCGACGAGACCTTCAAGCTTGACGATTCGCAGGATTACCAGGTTGGGTTCTACGATGAATGACGCCGACCAATTCAGGCCGACGTCAGGTTGAACCGTTCGGATATAGATCACCTGCGTCGCTCGTTCCTGAGTTCGGAAAGTACACCGACGAACCACGGACGTTAGCCGATTCCCGCGAACGCCAAGTCCGACCATCCCGTGAGAAAGCACGATTGGTCGGACGAAAATACTTCTTTCAGGAGTTTGCAATGGAGTACTTGGATGAGTGGAACGCTGCACAGCGTGCTGCTGTTGCCAGCTGGCGGCGGAAGAACAAGTCACTGCGTGAAGCACTGGCTGAGATCAAGGTTCGAACCAATTCTCGCAACGGTGAACTCAGTATCGCGGTTGACGCACAGGCCAAAGTCACCGACGTCCGTCTCACGCCACAGGCACTACGCCTCGGCGACGTCCAGCTGAGCAACCTGTTGCGGGACACAATTCAGAAGGCACAGGCAGAGGCTGCGCAGAGAGTCGAGGAGGTCGCGCGCCCGTTCACCGGTGATCGCGACTCTCTCGCAGCGAGAAAGTTTGTCGACGAACTGCTGAACGACGACTGAAGCCGTCGATCGGGTCGTCGCGGCAATCGTCGAGCGTCGTCCTCCACCAAGGCTCGTTCATGGCACATCGCAGAATCCGTCGGGAGCACTGAACCGGACCGAGTTCAATACAGACCGAGTCCCGACCGACAGACGCGCATGCCGTCTTCCTCATGCGTCAGCATCACTATCAAATCGTTCCGGCCGACATCGAGAACTTGCCACTGCGCGCAGACTCGTCCGCGATCAGCTGGCATCGGCATTCGGCCCATCCACATTTGTGTGATTAGGGGCGCCTTTGGTGTGATCACCGACCTGTCAACCTATCCAATCCAGATGACGCCACCCCAGACCGCCATGGGTGAATACCCTTCTCTGTCAGCGGCGGGGCGCGTCCATCCACTCCTCTATCCATCAACTCAGATAGCGGATTGTGCGGGCGCAGTCGCGACGGACGGGCCGGACACTGGTACGCGGCGACCACGAACTGGTTGGACTCCGAACCCCACGCCCCTGACCTCCGCCTGTCCGTCGAGCGACACGAGATCATCGGCCCGGAATTCCTGATGCACACAGCGAGCGGATGCGACCGTCTCGAGGCGATACGCGCGGAACTAGGTCAAGCCGTCGTCGACGGCCCCGACGTGAGATGGCGTCCGCAAGACCATGAGATGCCTTGCACGACAGGCGGGGCGCCGCGTACCCAATGCGACTACGCACTGAGCGGGACCGAGAGGGTGACTGCAATCAAGGCAAATCTGTCGAGCGCTGCAGCTCAGCGGATGAGCGCCGCCCGCAGCACACGCATCAAGAGTGAGCCGCCCGTGCGCAGCGCCGCACCGCCGCCCTGCGTGTTCTTGATGCCGTCCGCGGTCGCGAGGATCATGGCAGCAAGCTCAGCTGGGGCCGCCTCGACCCCGGAGAGGTCGATCTCACCCGCGGTGGCGGCAGAGTCGAGGACCTCCCCCAGCCGCTCGACGAGCCAGGTCTGAGTATTGCGGCTGATCTCGCCTGTCAGAGCAAGGCCCGCGTCGAAGAGTTCCGCGCCGTGCGCGCTGGCGCTGATCTCTTCCATGAGGCCGCAGAGGTAGGCCGTCATTGCAGCATCGATGCGGTCGATGACGTCACCATCGGCCGCCAGGGCGGCGTCGACCTCGCTCATGACCTGAAGATGGGCGCGCTCGGATCCGGCGCGAAAGAGATCTTCCTTGTTGTTGAAGTGGAGATAGAGCGCCGCGCGGGACATCCCGGCCGCACGGGCGATGTCCTGCATGGTCGTCTTACCGAAACCGTACTGACAGAAGACAGCGAGGGACGCATCGAGGATCCGTCCGGTCTTTTCGTCGTCAGCCACAAACGACAGCCTGACAGATTGGACCATTGGCGTCCACTTGTGCACCTAGACAAATACTGTCAGAGTGTCCATGCATGGGCGGAATCGTCCGCATCAACGAGAGGTCGGGCCAGCCACGATGACCGAAATCGCGAAGCCAGCGACGGGCGCGACCGTGCTGGTGACCGGAGTCTCCGGATTCCTGGGCGGCCATATCGCCACTCGGATCCTCGCGGCGGGATACCGGGGTCCGCGGGACGGTGCGCGACCGCTCCCGCGGGGCGACGCTCGGTACGCTCGTCACCGCCACCGCCGGGGTCCCCTCCGAGAGACTCGAGATCGTCACGGCGGACCTCAACGCGGACGCGGGATGCGGCGCCGCCGTCCGCGACTGCACCTTCGTCATCCACACCGCCTCGCGCTTCCCTGCGGCCGCGCCCCGGAACGCCGAGGAGGTCATCCATCCAGCCCGGGAGGGCAGCTTGCGCGTCCTCGTGGCGGCGCACCGGGCCCGCGTAGCCCGGGTCATGCCGACCTCCTCGGTTCGCAGCCACCAACCGCGGGGCCAGCCGTCCGCCGTACACGGAGAAGGACTGAACCGACGTCGCCGACCGGCGGGCCACCGCCTACGACCGGTCGAAAACCCTTGCAGAGCAGGCCGCGTGGGTTTTCGCAGAATCGAACGGCACGGAGCTCGCCGTCGCCAAGCCGGGCGTTGTCCTCGGCCCGCTCCTGCACCCGCGGATCGGATCCTCGCTCGGACTGCTCGTTGCGCTCATGTCCGGCCGATTCGGGGCATCCCCCGTTTCGGCTTCTCCATTGCGGATGTGCGAGACGTCGCCGAGGCCCACCTGCTAGCCATGACGGTTCCCGCGGCCGCGACCTCAGCGTCGACACGACCGAGGCGCGCTCGCTCCTCGGCTGGGAGCCCCGACCCGTGTCGGCGACCCTGCACGACACTGGCCGTTCCCTCATCAACTCCGGGATCGTCCAGCCCTGACCGCCTGGGCTTCACCCCGCACGCGCCGAGCATTCCACCCAAATCGAAAGGAAACACCCATGACCGAGAACCACATGAACCCCGAGAGCCACGGTTCCACCAGTTCACCTGCAGACACGAGATCGACGATGGAGCTCATCCGCACTACCGAGACCGCACGCCTACGCGCGCTCGTCGCCGCCGACATCGAAGCCGCCCAGGCGATGCACGGCCACGACTTCCAACTCATCACACCCATCGGTGCCGCGCTGACCCGAGACGAGTATCTAGGCGCGATCGCCGCGGGCCAGATCGACTACCGACTGTGGGAACCCGACGAGATCGAGGTTCGTGTGCTCGGAGACGCGGCGATCATTCGCTATCGGGCTATGCTCGAGATCGTCTTCGGCGCGTACCGCGTTCCCCGGACACGCTATTGGCACACCGACAGCTACGAACTCCGCGACGGCCGCTGGCAGGCGATCTGGTCACAGGCAACGGAGATCCAGGCCGTGCAGCAGGCGACGTGACACTGGGGCGATCGGCCCAGAAGACCTGGATGCGCCTGCGACAGCCACGCCGGCGTTCGGAATCCGCGCCCACCCTCGACCAGAGGGCTGGCCAAAGCAACTGGAACTGATCCAGACGTGTGATCAGGAGCCCCCGTTAAGTGTGACCACCGACCGGTCAACCTGTCCAATCCGCATGCAGCCCAGCACGCTCCGCCATTGGTGAACACCCCTCCAGCTGCCCATCGCTCCACTCCACGCGCTCTCTACATTCATTCAGTTAGTCAGACGCTCATAGGCGTGGCGCGTCTCTCTCTCGTCTCTCCAGTACGCCTGCATAGGCCCGAGCTCACCGCGCAACGTGACGCTGCCATCGGCGGCTCGCACGACGAACACGAGTGCGGCCTGCGCGGACGAATCAGCTGTCGGCACCCCCGCCCGCTCCCCAGAGATGTGCTGCGTAGCGCGAGCATGTCTCTTCGTCGTCGAGGTTGTCAATTACTGCCGCGAGTTCCGAGTGGCCGTTGAGCGCGGCGAGGGTCATGAGCAAGTAGCGGAGGTCGCGCTCGTCCCGATGGGGAAGCGTGGCAGTCTCGGCGGTGATCCTTCGCGCCTCGACGAGAGCCTCGGCATGAGGATCAGGCCCCGTGTCCCGAGGCGAAACGGCGGCGATCGTCTCTTGCCACATGCTGGGCGTGGAGTCACTCACGATGAGCCCGAGCACGGTGACGTATTCGAGTCGCTGCTCGGCGCTCACGCGCCGAGCGATGCTGACCAGGTATGGAAAAGCAGCGACAGCGGCCGGCCAGGTGGTGCCTTCCGAAACGAGTGCGGGCCACTGCGCGGTGAAGCGCTCGCCGTCTACAGGATCCGCATCCAGTGCGCGCAACCAGTCGGGCACCCACGCAGCATCACCGTCTCTGGTCGACAAATCCTTCCAACGCGGATCGTCCAGGGGAAACACCCCTGTCGTGGAGGCCCCCGGACGCCAGAGGGATTCACTACTCGGCTGCATCACGAGTCCATCGTCGACGAAGACAGTGATGATGTCGAAATCGGCGGGAACTGGGTTGGTTCGGTGAACCTGTGCATTTCATGTCCCGAGCACTCGACGAACCGCGGCACGACGGCCGCGGACTCGGGATCGCTTGAGAGCACTGTGGCCGGGCGGCCGGCCCTCCGTCAAGAATCGTCGGCGGACGACAAGAAGCAGCGGCGACGCAATCGGTCCTGATTTGCTGTGATCTGGGCATTCGTTGCGTGTGATCACCGCCCGGTCAACCTATCCGAAACGCTTGCCGCCCAGTCTAAGTCGCGCGCCGACGGCCATCCACTGACCTGACAGGTCACTCGGACGGTTCGCCCACCGTCGCACACAAGCTGGAACGCATCCAGATTCGTGTGATCTGGAGCCCTCGTTAAGTGTGATCACCGACTGGTCAACCTATCTAATCTGCATGCAGCCCAGAACGAATCGCCATTGGTGAACACCCATCCACTCCATCGCGCCGCGCCGTCTCTTTCCACAGCTCCGAGCGCACGATTTCAGGCGGCAGATCCCCTGGGGCATCGTGATGGACTGGGCACACCGAACAGCAATATGCGTTCAGGGACAGCGTCAGCGCCAAATTCCAGCCGCGCCGCGATCACCGCCCCTTACGGGTGCGACGAGGCCTTCGCGGCGGGCAACATTGTCGCGCGGCGTATGGCTTGAGCATGGGCGGATGCTGGCAGGTTACTGATCGTCGGAGCTATCGCGCAGCTCGCTGTACTTACCGAGGACGCGCTCCCTCTCCGCGCCGAAAGGGTAGCCTGCGCCCGTTGAAAAACCCACTCTCAGGCCGGCATCACGCAACGCCCTATAGACGTCCTCGTCGATCTCGCCGAGGTCGCCCTCCCCGCGTATTCCCACCGACACGACCACATCACAACGCTGTCGCTGCGGCTCTGCGGGATGTTCAGCTGAATCAGCAGAATCGAGTTGGACCGGGTCGAGGATCTGCCACTTCGCCCACCCACCAACCCGCTCCACGAGCGTGGACGCGATGACTTCGATCATCGCCGCGGCATCAGCGTTGGTCGTTTCGAATTCAAACTCGACGATCTCCTTCGCTGTGATCCGCCAGGAACTCGGTGGTGTGTCCCAGAGGCTCCCCGTTTGGACCGGTCGTCCATTGACGGGACCGAGATCGTGGGCGGTCGATTCGACGATGCACAACATCGGGTGCGAGAAGAGCGCCGCCAGGCGCGCATGCTCCGCGAAAATCGTCAGCAGCGCATCTGCCGTGTGACGGTCCAGGTTCACCAGGGCGTCGTAGCCGGCAAGGGCGAGGACTGTGCCGGTGGTATCCGGGTCGCTGCCGTATCGAAACTCGCCGACGTCGTACATCAGGTCGTTGAAGGCATCGAGGTTCTTGCCGTAGAAAGCGGGGAAGGACAGTGCACCGGCCAACACCGTGTGCACGTCGGTGACGGTGATGCTGTGCTGCAGATCGATCCGATGGACCAGGTAGCCGAGTTCATCGAGTCGCCGAGAAGCGCAGTCGAGCCCGAATCGGGTGTCGTACCTGTACACGGATCCGTTCTGCAACAGACTCCAGTCAAAGCGCTGCCGTTGCGTGTCGAAGAGCTCTCGATCAAGCGGGTCGAAGACAGGACCGCGAGGCATGCACGAATCGTAGATCAGCAGTCGCCCCGACCAAGGCGCGTCTTCAAGACACGGAACAGGAGAATCTGCTCTAGACGACCGGAGCACTCGGGATTAGCCAGGAGGACGGAACGTAGGCGGGCCCCGCCACCCTCGCTGTTCACAACTTCAGGATGCGTTCAGCGCCCAACTGCGCGGTGGAACCGCCCCTAGGGGCAACCCGCACGCCACTAACCTGGAACTCATCCAGATTGGTGTGATCGGGAGCCCTCCTCAAGTGTGATTACCGACTGGTCAACCTATCCAATCCGCATGCAGGCCAGAATGAACCGGCATTGGTGAACACCCCTCCACTTCTTCCATCTCTCTCCAGCCAGCTGGCGATCTTCTTCTCTCTCACGCTCGCTCGCTCCATCATCCATCCACTACTCACACCGGCGGCCACCGTGGGGCCATCTCTCCAAGCGGCGGCGCAACGTGGACGCATGGACGTGACCAACGTTCACCGGGCCACCCCGAACACCAATGAAGCCATGTGCTTTCACCCGTGCATATGCGCCTCTTAGATGGTCGCGGGCGATCGTCCGGTGTACATCCGACGTGCCGCCACACGCGTCGTGCTATCGAGTTGCATCCGCCATACCATTCATGCGTCAGCGATGAGTTTGGGCGGCGGATCGGGTCTGCCTTGGCATGACTCGAATTGTTGCCGACATCTCGGTCTCTCTGGACGGCTTCGTCACCGGGCCCGATCCCAGCCCGGACTACGGTCTGGGCACCGGCGGCGAGGCCCTGCACACGTGGGCGCTTTTCGACTACCCCGACGACCGCCGGATCCTGCGCGAGGGGACCTCCCGCTCGGGCGCCGTCGTCCTCGGCCGCGACCTCCAGCTCGACATCGACCGCGACGCACCCGATCTACAACGTCTTAGGGTGATCCGATGACCACTATCAACGCCAATGGGATTGCCTTGGGCATCGAGTCGCTCGGGGACGTCGGCGCGCCGCTCGTTCTGCTCGCGGGCGGAACGACGATGTTCTCCTGGCCAGACGCGCTGTGCGAGCGCCTCGCCGCCGGCGGACGCCGTGTGGTGCGCTACGACCTGCGCGATAGCGGCGAGTCGACGACGACGGATCCGGAGGCGCCCGCTTACTCCCTGCGCGGCCTCGCCGCCGACGCGGCGGCCCTTGCTGACGCGCTCGGCGGCGGGCCTGCACACCTCGCGGGAATCGGCGTCGGTGGGATGGTCGCCCAGGTGGCCGTGCTCGACCATCCGGGCGCCTTCTCGGCGCTCACCCTGGTCGGCACCCGCCCGGTTGCCCCTGGCCCGCCCGACGATGACCTCCCCGACCATGACCAGGCGACGATGAGCCGACTGTTCGCGCGCCCGATGCCCGATTGGACCGACCGCGAGGCGGTCGCGGAGTTCGCCGCCGCCGGCGCGGAGATCCTCGGCGACGACCCCGTCGCCGCGCGTGCAATCGCTGCGCGCATCTGGGACCGCACGCCCGGCACCGCACCCCCGGTCCAGATGGCCAACCAGATGGGCCTGGTGTTTTCCAGGCTCGGCTGCAAACCCCGCTGGCGCGAGCGCCTGCCCGAGATCGAGGTCCCCACGCTCGTCGTCCACGGCCGCCGCAACCGGTTCTTCCCCGTCGGCAACGGCCAGGCGATCGCGCGCGAGATCCCCACGGCACGGCTGCTCGTCCTCGAAGAGGCCGCCACCGCGATACCCGATGCGGCGGTCGGCGAGGTCACCGAGGCGATGCTCACGCTCGGATAGAGGTGGTGCCGTGCGTGTCCGGCTTCCACGCAGCACATCGCCGCTGAGGTGCCCACAGCACGAGCGAGTCAGCAAAGTGGAAGACGGGCCATCCCGAGCTTGTCCGCGAACACTGAACCCAGAGCCAGGCACTCGGCTACTGCACCAAGTGGCACCCATCCAGATCTGTGTCATCAGAAGCCCTCGTCAAGTGTGATTACCGACTGGTCAACCCATCCAATCCGCATGCAACCCAGAACAAACCGCCATAGGTGAACACCTTTCCACTGTCGCGCTCTCTCCGTCGGTGAAACACAACGGGCATGAAAGGGTGACCCCCCTTTGGATGGTTGGATGCCCACCCATCCGTTGGGGCCACAACCGATCATGGAAACGCTGGTCCTGCGAGCGGCAGTTTCGACCTGGTTTCAGACGGGGCGCGACACCCAGTTCGGGGGCCACGGTGCTGCTGTGAACGATGTGGGTTCGGCAACATTCTGAACGGTGCCACCTTCATTGGCGAATGATGCGCGCACCGAGTAGCGGTTGGCTGTGAGGTGAACGGCGAGGGAACCGTCGACGATGGACAGCACCCATCGGTCCATATCTCTGAGCAGTTCAGCGGACCCGCGATCGCACGCGTCGCATCCACAATCGGGAATCGATGCCAACCTCATTGCAGGGTCTCCCGCTGCAACGGTGACGGTGACGATGTGGTCGTTGTCCACCGGTGTGTGCGTCGTCAGAACCAGGGGGACTGCTCCGTCGGCTGCGGGCTCGAGGACGGTGTCGGCACCGCCTGTATCAAAGGGGCGGAGCGCCCAATCTATTTGCGATGCTTCTCGCGCCCAGCCGCGGTCGAGGAGAACCTTCGTCCACGCTCGCGCTCTGGCCACCACGATCAGGAACTTCTCCGGGTTGGTGACTTTCTCGTACGCTGCCGCGTCAGGAGCGTGGCCATCCTTGTAGGGGTGCGGCCATCCAGGAGTGGCTGCACCGGTGGTCGCGAATGCCGCGTCGACGTCGGCGAGTAACTCGCACATCTGTCGGGACAGCAGCGGCTCGTACCGTCCCCAACCGGTTTCGCGTGCGCGGAGAATATCGTCGTTGTATTCGTCCCACCACGACCGCGCTTGATCTGTCCCCACGACAGCGACGCTACCTGCCGTGGGGGGGCATCTGATCCGACGACGCTTGCGAGTGCTCGGCTTTTCACCGGCAGAGGTGCGAAGCTGCAACCTGTCGCGACGGCCCCGCCTACCCGACCGCCGCCAACCGTGGAACCAGTCCAGATTCGGCGTGATCAGCGGCCACTCCCAAGCGTGATTACCGATCCGTCAGTTCACGCAATGAACCGACGGCACAACAGGACCAGCTACAGGTGAACACCTCTCCATCCATCCATCCACTCCACTCCATCTCACGGTTCTCTTCCTCAGCCAGCCGCCATCCAGCCATCATGAGCCACCCGGGCGCACGCATTCGCACCCTCCGCGCTGTTCACGGGAACCGATTGGCGATTGCCGAGATGATCTCGTCTGGCTCGCGCTCCTGGATGAAGTGCCGCGCACGGGGTAGCTCGATGACGTCGAGATCGGCAAATGCGGCATGCATCCGCGGGATACACACTTTCGGACGGAAGATCATGTCCCGCATCCCCCACACTGCCAGCGTCGGCTTGTGTCCCAGCAGGGCGGGTACGTCTTGGGCGAGTTGGTCCAATAACGGGCGTGCGGCGCGAATTTCCTTGGGCATGAACGTGAGCCCCCGTCGCGCTTCGTCGGTGGGTTGCACCATGCGGTAGTGGTCGGCCTCTGCCTCGGTGAGCGTGCGGCCCAGCTCCCCGAGCAGGAATCGCTCCACAAGCAGGTTCTGCCCGAGTATGCGACGTTGCATGGGGCGGCTGCTCATGATCACGCTGAATGCCCTATTGACCAGTGGATCGATCGGCCAGAACACCGTGTTGCCCAGCACGACCCCTCTGACTCGATCTGCCCGCGCGGTTGCCGCGCTCAGCCCGATGGGGCCGCCCCAGTCGTGCCCCATCACGACGAAGCCGTCCAGTTGCAGATGGTCGATCAGTTCGCCCAGGACCGTCGCATGCTCAGCGATCCTGTAGTCGAAATTCTCCGGCCTTTCGGACAGTCCGAAGCCCAGATGATCCACGGCGATGCACCGATACTGGTCACGCAGGCCCTTCACGATGTGGCGGTATAGGAAACTCCACGTCGGTGAGCCGTGACAGAACAGAATCGGCGGTCCGGATCCCTCATCGATGTAGTGCACCCGACCGACAGACGAGTCGAACCATCGCGACTCGAACGGATACAGGGTCTCGTCGGGAACGAAATCGATCATCATTGAGCGCCCTCCTCGTCCGGACCATCTCTTCACGTCGCTCTACAGGGCCGGCACGCGCTCGGTGACCAAACCCAGGCCACCGAATCCCACCCCTGCGCAGCAACCCTCACCGCGAGGTTGCGCTACAGGTGTAGCACATTCTGACCAGTACGCTACACCTGTAGCATGTGGTTGTGTCTACACGAGCAACCGGCGCCGATGAACGCCGAGAACTGGTCGCAAACAGCGCCATCCGCATCATTTCCCGCGACGGACTTCGGGCGCTCACACACCGAGCCGTCGACCGGGAAGCCGGGATCCCGCAGGGGTCGACCTCCCATCATGCAAGAACCAGGCTCGCGCTACTCGAACTTGTAGTCGACACGCTCGCCGAACGCGCGATAGCTGACGCCAAGCACGCCGCAGACGCCCTGGCCGCAACGCCTCAGGGCGAACACCAGCTGAACATCACCGAGCTTGCAGACGTGATCGGCGCACTCGTCGAGAGACTCTCGGACCGCCGCGACGACATGAAAGCCCGCTACGCACTCATCCTCGAACTCGATGACGTTCCCCTGCTTCAGGGGAAGTTGACTACGCAGTCCGAAGTCCATGCGGTTACCCGAGAGGTGACCTCGTCACTCCTCACCAGCGCGGGCCTTCCCAGTTCCGACGAACGGATCGAGGAGCTGATCTCGCTCACGGATTCCTTGGTGTTCACGCGAACGGTCATCCGCGGAACCACCCCCCTGGAATCCATCCTCACTGCCTATCTGCGAGGTGTCGTCCCACTTTCGGCCACCTCTACCGGGAAGTCGTGAGGTCCGACGCCATATCGGGTCGACAGGCGTCGTGTGGTCAGGGGCCTCCGAAAAGTGTGGTCACCGACCGAGCACATAGCGAATCAATCTGCCTCAGCGGGCAAACCGTCGTCGAAGCCCGCACGGATGGACTCCTCGAGCAGATGCTGGTGCTGTTCACCGCATCGGCGATCCGCTGCATGTTTCGGTTGTCGTTGGAGCGGGCGGCGGCGCGCGAGTTCGCCGAGCCTCCGCCTATCGAGAGAAGCCGGAACGGTTCCTGCACAGCAGGATCCACACAATACGTACTGAACACGGCACACCGTGCGATGCTTGGAGCATGAACATTTCACATCGATTTACTTCAGCCGCGGCTGCCGGGCTCATGGGCGCTGCCATGTTCGTTGCGGCGCCGGGTGTGGCCAGCGCCGCTGATCCTTGCCAGCTCGGGTGGTCGAATGTGGGACCACGAACGTGCGCTATGACAGACGTCGGGATGGCCCCGGTGTGGACACTGGGAGACGGCATCTGTCCAGGGATGCTGGTCGCCTCCGGGAATGCGTTCGACGGACCACTGTCGGAGTACTCCAGCGCTCCAGGGGCGGTCCATTCCGTCGAACTGCGAGTTACGCAGGGCCTCTCACCTTTGGGCGAGTGGGGGTCGACTGTCCTGGCCTGCAACGCAACTGCGATCATC
Organism: Rhodococcus sp. AG1013; assembly: GCF_003350365.1. NCBI lineage: Bacteria > Bacillati > Actinomycetota > Actinomycetes > Mycobacteriales > Nocardiaceae > Rhodococcus > Rhodococcus sp. AG1013. The sequence goes on along the minus strand of NZ_QQAT01000008.1, from coordinate 2,757 downwards.
GATTGGCAGAACCTCGATACCGGTCAAACCGGCACAGTGAGTCGATACATCCCTGCGAGCAACACGAGCGCCTGGCCGGTATACGTGCATGTGGGTACGGGCCCGGGACGTGTTCGGCTCACCATGCGGACCGACCACCCGAGCATTCCGGTCTCGACGGACGTGGTCGTCCCCTGACGTCACTGTGCACGTAGTGGCGACCTTCTGGTCCCCATCGACACCCCACTGATCGTGTGCACCTTGCCAATCCTTTCGCTGTTGGCGATGTGGCGACCCGAGACCAGCGGGGCCGCCACGCCCTCGACATTGCCTTACGCCATCCGATCCGAGCCGCCTGCGCGAAGTATTTTCGGGGACTGCGGCATTCAGTGGTGACAAGACAAGTGGCCTGCACTCTGGAACTCATCCAGATTTGTGTGATCAGGGGCCCTCGTTAAGTGTGACTACCGATCGGTCGGTCTAGCCACAAAGTCTGCCGTCCAGGGCCGGCGCCATTGGTGAACACCTCTCCATCCAGGTCGAGTCCCTCTATCCATCGGTGGTGCTCTCACAGGTGGTTCGCCCGGTTCGGTCCATCGATCTCTCGCACGGTCCTCTCTCTCGCGCTCACGCGCTCACCCACCCATAGGGTGTTCACCCAGAATGCCCGTTTGGGTTCACCAATCGACACCGCGAACGATTCCCTCACGCGGAGATTGGCCCCGTTCAGGGGTCTTCATGGAGACTGCTGTGAGGGGTATGGTGGCTAATTGGAGTCGCTGGGTGTACGCGGCAACTCAGTGGCAGCGGTGTACGAGTGCCGTGGCGGAGCTGGCAGGGTCTAGGGCGTCGCGTGGGGCCGGGGGGACCATGCGCCAACCCCATTCAGGACCACATGACGCTCTGATTCGAGACCACCGACGTGTGGTTGAGTGGTGATGCGACCTGGGGACCCAGCGGTGAGCGGTCCGTCAAAAGGAACACATTCGCCGTGTTCGACGAAGTCGCACTCTGCAGATCAGCTTTTGTTGAAAGCTGCTGTTACGGAGGGTAGATCGTGCCGAAACTCGAACTGATTCATCGCAAACCAGCCGGAACTCCGAACGGCCCGCCGATTCTGCTGGTGCACGGCGCTTGGGTTGGTGCTTGGTGCTGGGATTACGGGTTCATCGACAAGCTGACCGAGCTCGGCTGGGAAGTGTATGCACTGAGCCTGCGCGGTCACGGCAAGAGTGAGGGCAGGGACAAACTCCGCTGGGCGAGCATCAAGAACTTTGTTGACGATGTCCGCTCGGTCGCGGATTCTCTGCCCACGCCGCCGCTGATTGTCGGCCACTCGATGGGCGGGTTTGTCCTTCAACGGTATTTGACGAAGGGACACCCCGCTGCGGCCGCCGTGTTACTCACGCCGGTGCCGGCGGCGGGGGTTCGCGGGTTCACAATACGTTTGATTCGCCGCCATCCACTGGTGTGGCTTCGCTGTCATCTCACGCTGAGCCTGATGCCGATCCTGGAAAGGCCGGATTACTTTCGTGAATGGGTTCTCGGGTCCGAAACGACCGAAGAGCGAGTGCTCGAAATTCACAGCCATGTTCAAGACGATTCGTATCGTGCCGTCGTCGACATGACCTTCGCACTGCCTCCTCGACGCAAGAACATCCCCGCCATCCCGATGACGGTCATTGCCGGTGAGAATGATGCGATCTTCACGGTCAAGGAAGCACGAAGAACTGCCAGGAGGTTCGGCGTCACCGCTGATGTTGTCCCTGGCATGCCGCATGGGCAGTTCGAACCGCATTGGTGTGACGAAGTAGCCGAACGTGTCGACAAGTTCGCACGTTCGCTGACCTGACTCGCGGGGGTCAGCCCTGCGTTCGCGTGTGACTGAGTCGGTATGAGGTGGTGCCGGTTTCGATGATGGTGCGGTGAAAAGCGTGATGGAAGGGTGTTCACGAATGGCGGAGCGTGCTGGGCTGCATACGGATTGGATAGGTTGACCAGCTGGTAATCACACTTTACGAGGCCTCCAGATCACACAAATCTGGATCAGTTCCAGTGACAGCACTCGGGCTCGACCAGACCCGATCCGGGGCACCGACAACGCGTTCATCATGATCGGGAACATTTGGCGTGGCGCAGGCCTGACCTGGCCCGATCAGTAGGACAAGAGGTCGGCCGTGGCCGTCGGCGAGCTGGTGGATCTCCGTGCCGAGCCCACCCCGCGAACGTCCGAGAGCATGGTCAGCCGGATCGGCGAAAAGGTTCGTGTAATTCGACAGATCGCTCTGTGTCGCGCGCGAGGTCCGAGCCGTGCGTGTAGGCTCGACGAATCGTCGAGTCCACCGACACGGTCCAGTCGACCAGCCCATTCGCATCGGCGTGTGCAAGTAGCGCATTCAAGATCGTGTCCCAGGTCCCGTCGCCGGCATAGCGGCGGTGACGCTTCCAGATCGTCTGCCACGGAACAAAATCCGTCGGCACGTCCCGCTACGCGATCCCCGCCCGATAGCGGTAGACGCTGCCCTCGACAACCCGACGATTGTCCCGGAACGAGCGGCCCCGACATCCGTCGGACGAGGGAAGCGACGGTTCGATCAACGACCACTGCTCATCGGTCAGATACTCGGTGCGCGACACACTGAACGGTGTCGCGCACCGACTACGCGTATTCGGGAGACACGCCCTAGACGGTATGTAGTGACACACGACTTGTCGTGAGTTCACTCCAAGTGGTCGGCGTCCCTCGGTTGGTGAGGATGTGGCCGGCGTGGGGGTCGA
>NZ_QQAT01000007.1:182798-226239 GCF_003350365.1 Rhodococcus sp. AG1013 | reverse complement strand
CACCACCTACGCGAACGCCGACGAGACCCTCGCCGAGCTCGGTTACGCCCCGAACCGTCGCCCCGGCCAGGTCGGCTTCACCCAGCACGCCTGACAATCCAGCAGCGGAAGCCTTCGTTGGGCAGGACGCGGCGTGTATCCCCGCCTCCGCCAACTTCAGCAATCAGAGGACTTTAGATGAGCACATTCCGCACGCGTGCGGCCAAGACGGTTGCGATCGCCGCAACCGCTGTCGGCGCGATCACCCTGGGAGCATGTGGCGGGAACACTTCGGCCGCAGACGGTTCCGTGATGAAGGTCGGCGTCACCCAGGGTGTGCCTGGCGACCTGATCGCGGTCGTCGCCGAGAACGAGGGGTTCTTCGACAAGCGTGGCGTCAATGTCGAGTTGATGCCTCCGTCGTTGACCACCGCGCAGTCCGCCGCCGTCATCTCCAATGACCTCACGGTCGGCACCATGGTGCCCGGCACGCTGTGGCCGGCGGTCGACAAGGGCGCCTGCGTGAAGGCGCTCGGCTCCACCCTGGGCAACACGCTGGATGTCATCGCGCAGCCCGGCACGGAGATCAAGGGCGACCCCACCGATCCCGACACCACCATGAAGAGCCTCCAGGGCAAGACCATTGGCGTCACCTCCCGCGGCTCCGGCATGGAGCTGTGGATCACCGAGCTGCTGAACGAGGCGGGCCTGGACCCCGCGAAGGATGTCACGTTCGTGGCCGTCGGCGCGCCCGCGACCGCCATCCAGGCCTTCAACGCCAAGCAGGTCGACGCCATGTACTACGGGCCGACGATGGAGGAGCAGCTGCCCCCGTCGAAGGTCACCCGCGTGACCGACATCGTCGGCCGGGACGGCAACGCACTCTCGCCGCTGGTCCAGGGTTATCCGTCCGCGTCGTGCGACACGATCGAGCAGCGCCCCAACGACGTGCTGAACTACTGCAAGGCCATGTGGGACGCCTACGACTACTCGCGGGACCCGCAGAACGCGGCGACGATGGCCAAGTGGCTCGGTGAGCTTGTCGGCGTCTCGCCCGAGGGTGCGCCCGCGCTGTGGGAGTCCATCAAGGACGTCTACCTGCCCTTCACCATCACCGAGGATTCCTGGGCGGCGCAGGCGCCGCTGGCAGGCTCGCCTGCTCCCCAGGTGCCGGACTTTGCCGACACCGTCCACGCGCCGTGTGCAGGCGGCGATCCGCGATGAGTGTGACCTCGACAGCCCCCACTGCGGCCGCCGGCGCGGCCGTGACGGCGGGCGGCAAACGTGCCGCCGATGCCAAGAAAAAGAAGAAGGTCGTTGTCGGCGCGACCGGTGTGAAGGCCAAGCTGTCGGGCGGGCCGCTGCTGGCGGTGCAGATCCTGCTACTGGCCGCGCTGCTGGGACTGTGGCAGCTCAGCTACAACTTCGCCGGCAGCAACAAGCTGGTGGTCTCGAACCCGCAGCTGGTGTGGAAGGCGTTCGTGGCCTGGCAGGACAAGGGCACCTTCTGGCCGGATCTGTGGTCGACGGTGTCGGCGGCGTTGATCGCGCTGGTCGCCAGTGCCGTGATCGGCATCGCCGTGGGCATCGGTCTGGCGCTGTCCCCGAGTGTGGAGGCGGTGGTCTCCCCGTTCCTGGACGCGATCAACGCCATGCCGCGCATCGCGCTGGCCCCGGTGTTCGTGATCTATTTCGGCATCGGGTCGACGTCGAAGATCGTGCTGGCCTTCACGCTGGTGGTGTTCATCATCACCATCAACACCCGTGCGGGTGTCGCCAGCGCTGACCCGGAGTTGCTGCGACTGTCGGTGGTGATGGGCGCAAACAAGTGGCAGCGCTTCTACAAGGTGCTGCTGCCGGTGGCGGTTCCCTCGATCTTCGCGGGCCTGCGACTGGGCCTGATCTACTCGCTGCTCGGCGTGGTCGGCGCGGAGCTGATCGCGTCCACGGCCGGCCTGGGCCAGCAGATCTCCGCGTCCTCGGCCGCCTTCGACCTCGGCACCGTCTATGCGGCGCTGATCGTGCTGGCGATCATCGCGGCGGCGTTCAATGCGGCGTCGGGCCGGATCGAAAAGGCGATTCTCCGTTGGCAACCCCCTCAGGACTCATGATGACGCATACGGACGTGACGACAACGGGCGCCGCCGGCGCCACCACCATCGAGGATCCGGCATTCGAGATCCGCTCCGCGACACTGGATTACACCCCGCCGGGTGCGACCACCTACTCGGGTGTTCGGGACCTGTCGATCACCGGCAAGCGGGGCGAGCTGCTGGTCTTGGTCGGGCACAGCGGCTGCGGCAAGACCACCGCGCTGAACCTGATGGGCGGACTGATCCAGCCGACCACCGGTTCGGTGTCGGTGCTGGGCACCAGCCCGGCCCAGGCGCGCTCGCAGATGGGCTACATGTTCGCCCGCGACGCGCTCTACCCGTGGCGGACTGCGCTGCGCAACGTCGAGCTGGGCATGGAGATCGCGCACGTCGACAAGACCGAGCGGCGCGAACGCGCGATGGACATGCTGCGCAGAGTCGGCCTCGAGTCGGCGGCCGACCGCTACCCCTGGCAGCTGTCACAGGGCATGCGCCAGCGGGTCGCCCTGGCCCGGACCTGGGTGATGAAACCCGCCCTGATCCTGATGGACGAGCCGTTCTCCGCCCTCGACGCGCAGACACGTGACGTCGTGCGCGACGAATTCCTCAACGTGTGGAGCCAGGAACGGCAGACCGTTGTGTTCGTCACCCACGACCTCAACGAGGCGCTGCTGATCGCCGATCGTGTCGTCGCGATGCGTGAAGGTCGCATTGTGATCGACACGAAGGTAGAACTCGACCGGCCCCGCGACACCATCGACACCGAGAGCTCCGCCGAGTACCGGGACATGCTCGCCGAACTGCGCGAAACGCTCAATCAGCACTGACCGCAACACACACCCCGGACAGCAACAGGGGCCGGCCCGGACAACGGGCCGGCCCCTGTCTCAGTCCCGACCGGAATCCTCGGACGGCAGATTCGGGCCATGTCGCATCCGCGTCGCGGGGTGCGCGCGGGCCACCCCTGGGGGCCCTTGTTCCCGATGCCGTCGGGGCGCAGGCTCGAACCATGACTGAATCACTGGTAGCGAAGGAAGCAGACCGCGTGCTCAAGGCCAAACATCGTGCAATGTGGGCGTCGGGCGACTATCCGGCGGTCGCGGCGGACGTGATCCCTGATCTGGGGGCAGTGCTGGTCCGGGCGTGCGGCGTGCGCAGCGGGCAGCGGGTCCTCGACGTCGGTGCGGGTACCGGCAATGTCGCGATTCCCGCGGCGCTGACCGGCGCCGACGTCGTGGCATCCGATCTGACCCCCGAACTGTTCGACGCGGGCCGCGAGCTGGCCGCCAAGCGCGGTGCCCAACTCGAGTGGCGCGCCGGCGACGCGGAGGCGTTGCCGTTCCCGGACGACGAGTTCGACGTCGTGACGTCGTGCCTCGGGGTGATGTTCGCGCCGCACCACCAGAACAGCGCCGACGAGTTGATCCGGGTGTGTCGGCCCGGCGGCACGATCGGGCTGCTCAGCTGGACGCCCGCCGGGTTCATCGGCCGGATGTTCGCGGCCATGAAGCCGTATGCGCCGCCGCCACCGCCCGGCGCGCAGCCGCCGCCGCTGTGGGGCGACGAAACTCACGTCCGCGAGCTTCTCGGGGACCGGGTCACCGACGTCGTCGCGCACCGGGACACCGTCCGGGTCGACCACTTCGATGGTCCCGAGGCGTTCCGGGACTACTTCAAGGCCAACTACGGTCCCACGATCGCGGTGTACAAGGCGATATCGGGCGAGCCCGACAAGGTCGCCGCGCTGGATCGCGATCTCGTGGACCTGGCCCGACAGTTCGACGTCGGCGCGGGTGCGTTCGCGATGGACTGGGAGTATCTGCTGCTCACCGCGGTCGAGCGCGCGTAACTCACCCGCGGAGCTGTGACAGTATGGCCAGGTGAGTGACCCCGTGCCTGGCCAGACGAACGACGCAGTGCCCACCCCGCCCGATCCGTTCTTCACGGTGGGCACGCGCCTGCCCGACAAGCTGGGCCGCACCGGCACCATCCACACCCCGCACGGCGACATCCGGACCCCGGCGTTCATCGCGGTCGGCACCAAGGCCACCGTCAAGGCCGTGCTGCCCGAGGCCATCAAGGACCTCGGTGCGCAGGCGGTGCTCGCCAACGCCTACCACCTGTACCTGCAGCCCGGCCCCGACATCGTCGACGAGGCCGGCGGGCTCGGGAAGTTCATGAACTGGGACGGCCCGACGTTCACCGACAGTGGCGGCTTCCAGGTGATGTCCCTCGGTGTCGGCTTCAAGAAGGTGCTGGCGATGGAGGCCGTCGGTGTGCAGTCCGACGACGTCATCGCGGCCGGCAAGGAGCGTCTGGCGCACGTCGACGACGACGGCGTGACGTTCAAGTCGCACCTCGACGGCTCGGCGCACCGGTTCACCCCCGAGGTGTCGATGCAGATCCAGCACCAGTTGGGCGCCGACATCATGTTCGCGTTCGACGAGCTGACGACGCTGCTGAACACCCGCGGCTACCAGGAGCAGTCGGTCGAGCGCACGCAGGCGTGGGCGGTGCGGTGCATCGCCGAGCACGAGAAGCTCACCGCCGAGCGCGCGCACCGGCCGTACCAGGCTTTGTTCGGTGTGGTGCAGGGTGCGCAGTACGAGGACCTGCGCCGCCAGGCCGCCCGCGGGCTCGAGTCCATCACCGGTGTGAGCGGGCGCGGTTTCGACGGCTACGGCATCGGCGGCGCGCTCGAGAAGCAGAATCTCGGCACCATCGTGCGCTGGGTCAACGAGGAACTGCCCGAGCACAAGCCGCGGCACATGCTCGGCATCAGCGAGCCCGACGACATGTTCGTCGCGATCGAGAACGGCGCCGACACGTTCGACTGCGTCAACCCGTCCCGCGTCGCCCGCAACGCCGCGATCTACCACCCGGACGGCCGCTTCAACATCAACACGGCGCGGTTCCGTCGCGACTTCACCCCGATCGACGACGAGTGCGACTGCTACACGTGCGCCAACTACACGCGCGCGTACATCCACCACCTGTTCAAGGCGAAGGAGATGCTGGCCTCGACGCTCTGCACCATCCACAACGAGCGGTTCACCGTGCGGCTCGTCGATCGGATCCGGGAGAGCATCGAGGGCGGCTACTTCGAGGAGTACAAGCGCGAGATGCTGGGCCGGTTCTACGGCAGCAAGCCGTCGTCCACCGGCGCGTAGGTCGGTTCGCGCTTCTTCACGAACGCGATCACGCGGTACGTCACGGGCATCACGACGATCTCGACGAGGGTCTTCCACACGAAGCCGACGATCACGTAGTTGATGAAGTCGTCCCACGTGGAGATGCCGATCGCTCCGGCCGCGATGGAGCAGAAGATGACCGTGTCGGCGAACTCGCCCACCACCGTCGAACCGATCAGCCGCGCCCACAGGTGCTGCTCCCGGGTGCGTTCCTTGATGAGCACGAGGACGGCGGAATTGAGCAACTGCCCGACGAGGTAGCCGGCGAGCCCGGCGATCAGCAGCCGCGGCACCACGCCGACGACGGCGTCGAACGCGGCCTGGTTCTCGTAGAAGTCGGCCGCTGGCAGCTGCTGGGTGATCCAGAAGCTCAGCGCCGCCAGCAGCAGCGCACCGAAGCCCATGTAGATCGCGCGGCGGGTGGCCTTGAAGCCGTACACCTCGCTCAGGACGTCGCCGAGGACGTACGCGAGCGGGAACAGGAAGAACCCGCCGTCGGTGATGATCGGCAGGACCTGGAACGGGCCGAACGTAACGTCCTGATCCACGAAGAACGCGACCCCCTTGGTCGCGCAGATATTCGAGATCAACAGAGTCATCGTGAACAACGCCACGATGGTGGCGTAGTAACCGCGGCTGACGTGGGCAAATGCCGCTGGTTCGGAAAGGGTGGATCGGGACTGCACTGGCTCTGTCACCGCGCCATCCAAACATTAGGCGTGGTGTGACGGCGATCCGCACCCCGTGTCCGCCCGTTTTGCGCACTTACCGCCCCGGCGAGGCTGGTCTCCCGGGGCGGTAAGTGCGCGGCGCACAGGGCTGCGGTCAGCGGCGCTTGATTTCCTTGACGTCCTCGGAAATCTTGATCACCGCAACGTAGAACTCGAGCGTGATGCGGATCAGCGCGAGCATCACGATGAAGAACAGGGCACCGACGATCAGCGTGATGATTCCGACCCCGGGATTGTCGCCCATGAAGCCCGAGACGCCGAACGACAGCGAACCCAGACCGATGAAGATCGTCACGAGGATGTAGAGGACCTTGACGACCTTCGGGGTGACGTAGCTGTTGAAGTTGTAGTCGAACAGAGCGGTGAAGAAACTGCTCGGCATCGGGCCGGGCTGGCTGCCCAGAGGTCCCGGTGCCGGGGGTGCCGGCGCGAATCCGCCGAACCCGGCTCCGGGCGGCTGTCCGGGGTAGCCGGGTCCGGGGTAGCCCGGACCGGACGGCGGTGTGCCGCCGGGCGGCGGCATGGGCGGGCCGCCGAAGCCGCCGGAGTTGTTCGGATCGTGAGTGTCGCCGGTATTCATGTTTCCCCTCGTTGTTCATGTCAGGCGTCGAGCATCAACACAATACGGCGAGGTCGGTTTTTTATGGTCAGGGTGCTACGCGTCCCCCGACCGTTACGCGGTACGCGTATGTCGACGCGATGATCGTCATCGGGACGGTCACGAGCAGGCCGACCAGGCAGAGGAGCGCGCCGAGGATGTTCAGGAAGAACAGCGTGATCGCCAGTAGCAGCAGAGGGGCCCAGTTCGACGAGATCGCCCGGAAGCTGGATTTGATCGCGGTGATCGCATCCTGATCCTGGTCGACGACGAACTCGAGCGTCCACCACGTCAGGAACGCGATGATGATGCCCGGGATGACCAGGAGGACCAGGCCGATGCTCGTCATCAGGCCCACCAGGAAGCTGGCGATGATGATCGCACCGACGTTCTTGAACTCGAAGAACGATCCGAAGGCAGGACGGCGTCCGTCGGTCTCGTGCAGCGCGCCGCGGATGAGGGCGGCCGAGATCAGGTAGCCGACGATCGCGGTGACGATATTGCCGATGATCTGCCACGCGCTGAACGACGACGAGGCCAGGTCGCTGAAGTTGTCGTACTCACGGTTGCCGCCGAAGCTGAACGGCAGCGACACCAGCATGGTGATCAGGAAGGCCACGACCAGGATCCCGATCCAGGCACCGGGATTGGCCTTGAACTTGTTCCAGCCGTACGAGAGGGCGGCGCCGACGCTCACCTCGCTGGGCGGCGGTCCTGCAGGTTGCCGTCCGTACCCGGAGTCGTAGGCCGGCGGAGGCGGCGGGTACCCGCCGGGCGGCGGCGGATAGCCGCCCTGCGGCGGTGGGTAGTTCCCGGGCGGGGGCGGATAGCCGCCTCCCGGACCCGGCGGGGGCGGGTAACTACCCGGCGGGGGAGGGTAGTTCCCGGGCGGCGGGGGAGGCGTGCCACCGGGCGGAGGTGGGTAGCTGCCCGGGGGAGGCGGCGTTCCACCCTGCTGCGGCTCGTTGTTGCCGCCCTCCGGGTTCTGATTCGGGTCCTGTCCACCACTGGTCATGTGTGCACCTTGGTTCTCGTCGTCGGGGTACTGCTCGCGGCGAAGATGAATTTCTCGTCCGTGACCCTACGTCGCGAGTGGTCTGTTTGGGTGGTCCGTCGGCGGAGATTCACATGCCGTAAACCCAGGGATCGAGCGAAAGGGCTTTCGGATCCCACCGATCGAGAAGCTGTTGCGGGGTCACCGACTCCTCGTCGTCGGTCATTCCCAGCGATCGGGCGAGCATGCCGAGTACGTCTCGGGGTGTGTGGCCCAGACCCGCCTGGTCTGCGAGGGTGACGGCGCCGTCGCGCTTGGCCAGGCGCTTCCCCTCCGCGTTCAGCGCCAACGGCACGTGGGCGTACGCGGGTGCGGGCAGGCCCAGGAGGCCCGCGAGGTACGCCTGCCGCGGTGCCGACGACAGCAGGTCGTCGCCGCGCACTACCTGGTCGATGCCCTGCGCGGCGTCGTCGACCACCACCGCGAGGTTGTAGGCGGCGACGCCGTCGCCGCGCCGGAGGACGAGGTCGTCGACCGTCCCGGTGTAGGTGCCGTGCAGGACGTCCTCCACCGTGAACGAATCGGTGCCGGCCCGCAGCCGCAGCGCCGGCGGCCGTCCCGTCGCCCGCCGCTCGTCGCGTTCGGACGGACTCAGGTCGCGGCACGTTCCGGGATAGGCGCCGGCGGGTGCGTGCGGAGCCGAGGCCGCCTTCAGGATCTCCTTGCGAGTGCAGAAACACTCGTAGGTCAGTCCGGCGCGCTGCAGTCGGGCGATCGCGGCGTCGTACAGCGGCAGCCGCGCGGACTGGTGGACGACGTCGCCGTCCCAGTCCAGACCCAGTGCCGCGAGATCGTCGAGCTGGCGTTCCTCGGCGCCCGGACGCACCCGGTCCAGGTCCTCGACCCGGACCAGGAAGCGGCGCCCCGTGGACCGCGCGAACAGCCAGGCCAGCAGTGCGGTTCGCAGGTTGCCCAGATGCAGGTCGCCGGAGGGGGAGGGGGCGAATCGTCCCGCATGCGTTGATCCGTCGACCTCGTTCGGCATTGCCGCAGCTTATCGAGGTGGGTGCGACTGTTCGGGACTCGGTCCGGGGCCGCCGGATCCGTAGCCAAGCGCGGGTGGAAGGCGTAGCGTCCACAGTGCTGAGCTTGTGCCGGTTGCCGCCTGCCGATCAGATGTCCCGAGCAGACCGTGACCGGTCACGCTTCGACGAGGAGTGTGCCTCGATTGCGGGGCCCGCGGTCAGGAGGAGCGGTGGCAACCGTCGCGTCGAAACCTGTTGCGGTTCGGCCGTATCCGGCCAGGTTTGCCCGTAAGGGCGCGGTCTTCTACCGCGTGATCACGACGACGGATCCCAAGGTGATCGGGATCATGTACCTGATCACGTCGTTCGCGTTCTTCATGTTCGGTGGGCTGCTGGCGCTGCTGATGCGTGCCGAACTCGCCTTGCCGGGGCTGCAGTTCCTCTCGAACGAGCAGTACAACCAGCTGTTCACGATGCACGGCACGATCATGTTGCTGCTGTACGCGACGCCGATCGTGTTCGGTTTCGCGAACTTCATCCTGCCGCTGCAGATCGGTGCACCCGACGTCGCGTTTCCGCGGCTCAACGCATTCAGCTACTGGGCGTTCCTGTTCGGCGGCATCATCGCGTCGGCCGGGTTCATTACCCCCGGCGGTGCGGCCGACTTCGGTTGGACGGGCTACACGCCGCTCAGTGATGTTCTCCATTCGCCCGGGATGGGCGGCAACCTGTGGATCATGGGCCTGGCCCTCAGCGGTCTGGGCACGATCCTCGGTGCGGTCAACATGATCACCACGGTGATCTGTCTGCGTGCGCCCGGCATGACGATGTTCCGGATGCCGATCTTCACGTGGAACATCTTCATCACCAGCATCCTGATCCTGGTGGCGTTCCCGATCCTCACCTCGGCGCTGATGGGCCTGTTCGCCGATCGCGTGGTGGGAGCGAACGTCTACGACCCCGCGACCGGCGGAACCCTGTTGTGGCAGCACCTGTTCTGGTTCTTCGGTCACCCCGAGGTGTACATCGTCGCGCTGCCGTTCTTCGGCATCATCTCCGAGATTCTGCCGGTGTTCTCGCGCAAGCCGATCTTCGGTTACACGGGACTGGTCTACGCAACGATCGCGATTTCCGCTCTGTCCGTTGCGGTGTGGGCACACCACATGTATGCGACGGGTGCCGTGCTGCTGCCGTTCTTCTCGTTCATGACATTCCTCATCGCGGTGCCGACCGGCGTGAAGTTCTTCAACTGGATCGGCACGATGTGGCGGGGCCAGTTGACGTTCGAATCCGCCATGCTGTTCTCGATCGGGTTCATCGTCACGTTCCTGTTCGGTGGTCTGTCGGGAGTCCTGCTCGCGAGCCCGCCGATCGACTTCCACGTCACCGACTCGTATTTCGTGATCGCGCACTTCCACTACGTCCTGTTCGGCACGATCGTGTTCGCCACGTATGCCGGCATCTACTTCTGGTTCCCCAAGATGACGGGCCGGTTCCTCGACGAGCGACTGGGGAGGTGGCACTTCTGGCTGACGTTCATCGGCTTCCACACCACGTTCCTCGTGCAGCACTGGCTCGGCGCAGAAGGCATGCCGCGCCGGTACGCCGACTATCTGCCGTCCGACGGTTTCACCGTGCTGAACTCGGTGTCGACGGTCGGTTCGTTCATCCTGGGTGCGTCGACCCTGCCGTTCCTGTGGAACGTCTTCAAGAGCTTCCGCTACGGCACCATCGCCGCGGCCGACGACCCGTGGGGTTACGGCAACTCCCTGGAGTGGGCCACGACGTGCCCGCCGCCGCGGCACAACTTCACCGAGCTGCCCCGAATCCGTTCGGAGCGGCCCGCATTCGAGTTGCACTACCCGCACATGGTGGAACGGCTACGGGCGGAGGCCCACGTGGGTCCGGGCAGCGCCGGCCGCGCGGTGACGGCGGTGATCGAGAGCAGTGATCGGGAGGCGGACAGCGACCGTGAGCCGCCGCCCGAGGAAGAACGACACGACCCCGGCCGGCACCGCGACGACACATGACGCCGCCGCGGCGGACGGTTCACTCAGGCCTCGCGCCCCAGGGCCGCGAGGCTGCGCGTCTGCCGATCGGCGTCCGCGGGCACCTCGACGGCCGGGCCGCAAACACCGTCCATGTGCAGCGAGTCGCCGAGTTGCGCGATGATCGCGTCGACCATGTCGAGGTCCCGCTCCGGAATCGTCGTGTCCAATTCTGCCGCGCGGGCGATGTCCCAGCCGTGAACGACGAGGTCGAAGCAGTAGAAGGTGCGGATCGTCGAGGCCAGATCGGTGCGCCCGAAGCGACCGTCGTATTCGAGCGCCGCCTTCGCGGGATCGTCGAGGATCGCCTGGACCGCATCCCGGGTGTGCCGCCAGGCGCCCGCCGGATCGGTGGTGGCGGACGGGCCGGGCGGGATGGACAGTCCCACGACGCCCATCATCTTCGCCTGCGTCCCGACGACGTGGTCGACCACGTCGCGGGCGGTCCAGCCGTCGCACGGCGAGGGGCTGTCCCAGCGGTTGGTGGGCACCGCGTCGACCCGCTCGGTGAGCGCTGCGGCGAGACGTCGGTACAGGTCCGGTGTGGTTTCGGTGATTGTCATGCGGCCGATTCTCCGTTCTCGGGGACGGTGCGGTCTTGCACCGATCGGACATCGAGGACCGACGCGTCACCGTGCCAGTCGGGGGCCTCGCCGGCGAGCAGGTCGGTGGGCGTGAGCGACGCGATGCGGCGACACTCTCGCGACAGGTGCGCCTGGTCGCTGTATCCGGCCTCGGTCGCGAGCGCCGCCAGTCTCCGCCGGCGATCGGCCCGGGCCAACGCCATGAACCGCTGCAGACGGAGGATCGATCGCAGCGTCGACGGCCCGTACCCGAACGCGTCGTTGCAGCGGCGGTGCAGCTGGCGGCTGGTCATCGCCGACGCGTCCGCCAACTCCTCGACGCTCCACGAGCGAGTGGCCAGCGCGGACGTGATCCGGGCCGCGAGAGGGTCGGGCTGGGGCAGCGAGACGAGCCACCGCCGACCGGCGTCCTGCAGGATCGTCAGCCGTTCGGTGGTGTCGCCCGCGTGCTCGAGTCGATCGACGAGCACGCGTTCGGAGGCGGACCCGAGGACGTCCTCGAGTGAGACCCGGATGTCACGGATGTGTGCGGCGGAGGTGCGGAGCACGTGCGGGGCCGTGCCCGGCCGGAACCGGATGCCGAACGACTCGCTGCCCGGCGGCAACGTGAACGACCACGCCGATGTCTCCGGGCCGCACACCCGGATACCGGCACCGGCGATCCACAGCACGTCGATGCAGCCGTCCGGCACGAGAAGGTGGTGCCCCTCGGCGCGCGCGGACCACGCGCACACGAGCGCGTCGGCCAGGTCCGGTGCGACCGCGGTCGGCGAATACCACCCCATGCCGCTCAGCGTAGGAGCGGGCACCGACATCCCGCGCACGAACCGGCTTGGGCCGAACCAGAGAAGAGGAGTTCCGGCATGAGAAGAGCCGTGCTTATCTCGCTCGCCGCATTGGCGGCGGGCGCCACGTTGGTCGGATGCTCCGACAACAACGACTCGGGCCCGACCCCCAGCACCACTCCGATGCCGACGACGGTGCCCGCGGCGGGCCCCGTGCTGTCGACGGGCGAGTCGAGCATCGGTCAGATCGTGGTGAATACCGACGACATGACGGTGTACGCGTACGACCGCGACGAGCCCGGTACCAACGCCAGCGCGTGCGACGCGGTCTGCCTGCAGATGTGGCCGCCGGTGACCAGTGATACGCCCAAGCCGGAGGTGCTGGGCGTCGCCGGCGTCATCGGCACCATCCCGGGGGCGCAGGGCGGCAACCAGGTCACCGTCAACGGAATGCCGCTGTACCTGTTCGCGGGCGATCCGCGGCCCGGTTCGGTGGCCGGTCAGGGGATGGACAACCTGTGGTGGGCGCTCAACCCCGCCGGCGAGAAGATGACCAACGCGCCGGGCGGGTGAGCGTCACTCGCCGGGCGGGAAAGCCTGGGCTGCGCCGAACACCTCGACGGTCACCCGGGCGCCGACATCCGGTGTGCGGGTGCTCGCCTGACGGACCTGGATCTCGGCGCCGGAGTCGAGCGTGATGTCGAGCATCGACGGTGCGCCGAGGAACTCGGTGCGGGTCACCGTGCCCGTCCCGCCGCCGGAATCCCCGGCGACTTCCGTCGCGACGATCTGCTCGGGCCGCAGCATCAGCCGTGCCGGGCCGTGGATATCGGTGTCGCGTACCGGGATCCGGCCCAGGGCGCACGACGCGACACCGTCGGCGACATCCGCCGGCAGCACCACGCACTCGCCCAGGAACCGGGCGGTGAAGTCGTCGACGGGGGAGTGGTAGAGCTGTTCGGGCGTGCCCACCTGTGTGAAGCGTCCGGTACGCATCACCGCGACCTGGCCGGCAAACGTCAGTGCCTCTTCCTGGTCGTGGGTGACCAGCAGGGTCGTCACGCCGGCCGCACCGAGCGTCGCCGCCACCGATTTGCGGGTCGTCACGCGCAGTCCGGCGTCGAGGGCGCTGAACGGCTCGTCGAGCAGCATCACCTCCGGATCGCGGGCCAGCGCTCGTGCCAGGGCGACGCGCTGCTGCTGGCCACCGGACAGCTCGTGGGGGCGCCGCCGCCCGTACGACGCGTCTAGCGAGACCATCTCCAGCAGTTCGGCGACTCGTCGGTCGGATGCCCTGCGGCTCCCGAACCGGGAGCCGGGGAGCCCGTACGCGATGTTTCCGGCGACCGTGAGATGGGGGAACAGCGCACCGTCCTGCGCGACGTATCCGACGCGTCGGCGGTGCGCGGGCACCATCTGGTCGCGGCCGGCGACGACGGAACCGGCGATCGACACCGTCCCGTCGTCGGGGCGCTCGAATCCGGCGATGATCCGGAGCAGGGTGGTCTTGCCGCAGCCCGACGACCCCACGACCGCGGTGATCGAGCCGTGCTCCACGCCGAGGCTCACACCGCGCAGCACGTCCGTCGGTCCGAACGACTTCGACACCTGGTCGATCACGATCTCGCTCATGCGCCGGCCGCCTTCCGGGATTGACTGAACAACAGGTAGGTCATAGGCAACGCGAGGGCGATCATCAGCAGCGCGTACGGCGCCGCGGCCGCGTAGTCGAGCTCGCTGGTGAGCGACCAGAATCGGGTCGACAGCGTGCGGGTGCCGTTGGGGGCCAGCAGCAGCGTCGCGGTCAGTTCCGTCGCGATCGCCATGAACACCAACGCGGCCCCGACCGCGGCGGACGGCGCGGTCAGCCGCAGCGTCACGCGCAGGAACGTCGTCCACGGCGGCCTGCCGAGCGCCGCCGACGCCTCCTCCAGGCCCACCGGCACCTGCGCGAGACCGGCGCGCAGCGACACGAGCGACCGCGGCAGGAACATCAGCACATACGCGACGATCACCATGATCGTGGTCTGGTACAGCGGATTCGCATAGCGGATGGTGACGGTGATCAGCGCCAGCGCGGTCACGATGCCCGGCAGCGAACTCGTCACGTAGTTGGTGCCCTCGACGATCTTGCTGAACACGCCGGGCCAGCGGATCGCCAGCCACGCGACGGGGAACGCGAGCGCCGTCGCGGCCAGCGCGCCGACCAGGCCGAACGCGAGGGTCTGTGTCAGTGCCGGCCACAGCGCCGCCGACTGCCACACTTCGCTGCCGCCGATCCGCAGCCAGCGCACGATGGTCCACAGCGGCACGCCCAATGCCAGCACCGTCAGCGCGACGAGCGCCAGCGTCGCGGGCACGGCGCTCCACCGGAGTCGGATCCGTGGTGCGCTCCGGGCCGCGCCGGAGCCGATGCGGGCGTACCGGGCGGACCCGCGGGCCGCGGCCTCCGAGACGAGCAGCACCAGGCAGCACACCACCAGCACGCTGGCGAGCATGCTGCCGGCGACACCGTTGAACGTGGACTGGAACTGCTCGAGGATCGCGGTGGTGAACGTGTCGAACCGCAGCATCGCGAAGGCGCCGTACTCGGCGAGCAGATGCAGGCCGATCAGCAGTGCCCCGCCGAGCGTGGGCAGCCGCAGCTGCGGCACGACCACCCGGAAGAACACTGCCCAGGGGCTGGACCCGAGCGCGCGGGCCGATTCCTCGACCGCCGGGTCGAGTCGGCGCAGCGTCGCGGCCACGGGCAGCGCGACCAGCGGGAAGTAGGAGAGGGTGGCGACGAGGACGCCCGACCACAGGCCGTGCAGCGAGGGAATCACCGTCACCCACGCGTAGCTGTTGACGAAGGCGGGGACGGCCAGCGGGGCGGCGAGAACCGGTCCCCACCAACGGAATCCGAACACCGTGGAGCGTTCGACGAGCCAGGCCGCGCCGACGCCGAGCGTGACGCAGATCGGGATGGTGACGACCACGAGGGAGACCGTGTTGACCAGCAGTTCGCCGACGCGGGGGCGGAAGATCAGCGCGGACGCAGTCTCCCACCCGGTCGAGATGGTGGTGGTGACGACGTAACCGAGGGGGATCAGCGTGACGGCCACGAGGGCCGCCACGATCAGAACGAGAACCAGCGGGGGGCGGGGCCGTGCCCGCCCCCCGAGCCGGTCAGAGAAGGCCGGCATCCGTCATCAGCTGAGTGACCTTCTGGCTGTTGAGCTTCGACGGATCCACGTTGGGTGCCTGCAGGTCCGCGAGCGGCACCAGCTTCGGGTTGGCGGCGACACCGCTGCCCACCGGGTACTCGAACGAGGTACCGGTCTGCAGGATCTCCTGGCCGGCCTTGCCGGTGATGTACTTCAGGAACGCCTGCGCCGCTTCCGCGTTCTTGCTGGACTGCAGCACACCGCCACCCGAGATGCTGACGAAGGCACCCGGATCTTCGTTCTTGAAGTAGTGCAGCTCGGTGTTCTTGCTGTTCTCGCCGGTCTTGGCCTGGTCGCCGAACCAGTAGTACTGGTAGATGATGCCGCCGTCGATCTCGCCGGCGTTGACGGCCTTCATCACCGTGCTGTTGCCCTTGTAGACGACGGCGTTCTCCTTCATGCCCGCCAGCCACTGCTTGGTGACGTCCTCGCCCTTGAGCTCGAGCAGCGCGCTGACGATGGCCTGGAAGTCGGCGCCGGACGGCGACGCGCCCCAGCGGCCCTTCCACTCGGGGTTCTGGAGGTCGAGCAGCGACTTCGGCAGCTGGTCGGCGGTCAGCTTGTCCTTGTTGTAGACGAACACCGTCGAGCGAGCGGCGATGCCGGTCCACTTGCCGGTGGACGGCCGGAACTGCGTGGGAACCTGCTCGAGCGTCGCGGCGTCGACGTCGGCGAACTGCCCGGCGTTCTCGACGAGCGCCATCGCCGGCGAGTTCTCGGTGAGGAAGACGTCGGCCGGCGACGCCTTGCCTTCGGCGACGATCTGGTTCGCGAGCTCGGTATCCGAGCCGTTGCGGAGCGTGACCTTGACGCCGGTCTCGGCGGTGAACCCGTCGACCCATTCCTGCGTGAGCGACTCGTGCTGCGCGTTGTAGACGGTGATCTCACCGGACGGCGCGCCGGAGGCGGCGGGATTCGAGGTGCCCGAGTCGGAGTCGTTCGAGCAGGCGGTGATCCCCACCAGTGCCGACGCGAGGAACGCCGCACCCACAATCCTCTTCCAGGTTCTTGCCATGTCGGACCTCTCGTCGCTCTCACCGGTGCCTCCGATGAGGTATGGCTAAGCAACATACACCGCAGGTGGGGGTGGTCACTTTCGCCGTCTGCCTGGTGGGACGTATGGCCCTGCATGTGACCTGTCGTCGGCAGGTGAGGAAAGAGAAGAGCCCCCGGTGACTGAGTCACCGGGGGCTTCCCGTGGCGGAGGATAGGGGATTTGAACCCCTGAGGGCGTTAACCCAACCCGCGTTCCAGGCGAGCGCCATAGGCCACTAGGCGAATCCTCCGTTGGGGAGCATACCGGTTCGAGGGGTCGGAATGCCAAACGGGCCCGAGGGAGGGGTGCGTCACTGCGCGATCGGTGGATCTGGTTACACTCGTAGACGGATCCCGCGCGGCGCGCATCCTGTGAACTCCCCCAGGGCCGGAAGGCAGCAAGGGTCAACGGGCTCTGCCGGGTGCGCGGGGTCCCCTATCTTCCCGTCCCCGACCGGTCGTGTCGGTGAAAGGCCGCCCGCATGCCTGTACAAACCCAAATCGGGTTGATGAGCCATGATGAACTTCGCGCCGAACTCGAGCGTCAGAACGCGAAGTACGAGCAGCTCAAGGCAGAGAAGCTGAAGCTCGATCTCACGCGCGGCAAGCCGGCACCCGAGCAGTTGGACCTGTCGGAGGGCCTACTCTCCCTGCCGGGTGACGGTGACTTCCGCGACAGCGACGGCACCGACTGCCGCAACTACGGCGGCCTGACGGGCCTGCCGGAACTGCGCGCCATCTTCGGCGAACTGCTCGGCATCCCGACGGCGAACCTCATGGCCGGCAACAACGCGAGTCTCGAGATCATGCACGACACGATCGTGTTCTCGCTGCTGCACGGCACCCCCGATTCCCCGCGGCCGTGGTCGCAGGAGTCGGCGATCAAGTTCCTGTGCCCCGCACCGGGTTACGACCGTCACTTCGCGATCACCGAGTCGTACGGCATCGAGATGATCGCGATCCCGATGCGCGACGACGGCCCCGACATGACGCGGGTCGCGGAACTGGTCGCTGCGGATCCGCAGATCAAGGGCATCTGGTGCGTTCCCACGTACTCCAACCCGACCGGCGCCGTGTACTCGGAGGATGTGGCCCGCGCGCTCGCGTCGATGCCGGCCGCGGCCCCCGACTTCCGCATCTACTGGGACAACGCGTACGCCGTGCACCCGCTCGTCGAGGAGTGCGCCCCGGCGCTCGACATCCTCGGTATGGCGGCTAAGGCCGGCAACCCGAACCGTCCGCTCGTGTTCGCGTCCACGTCGAAGATCACCTTCGCCGGCGCGGGTGTGAGCTTCTTCGGCGGCTCCGACGCCAACCTGGCCTGGTACCAGCAGCACCTGGGTAAGAAGAGCATCGGCCCGGACAAGATCAACCAGCTGCGCCACCTGCGCTTCTTCGGCGATGCCGACGGCGTCCGCGCGCACATGGACAAGCACCGCGAGATCCTGGCCCCGAAGTTCGCGAAGGTTCTCGAGATCCTCGACGATCGGTTGGGCGCGTCGAAGGTCGCGTCGTGGACCGAGCCCAAGGGCGGCTACTTCATCAGCCTCGACGTGGTCGACGGCACCGCGAAGCGTGTCATCGCGCTCGCGAAGGATGCCGGCATCGCGCTCACCGCCGCCGGCTCCGCCTTCCCGTACAAGCAGGACCCCGAGGACAAGAACATCCGCCTCGCCCCGAGCTTCCCGTCGATGGACGAGCTCACGAAGGCGATGGACGGCGTCGCGACCTGCGTCCTGCTTGCGGCCGCGGAGCACGCGCTCACCAAGCACTAACCGTCGAACACGACAGTGGCCGGTCACCTCGAGGTGACCGGCCACTCCCGTTCAGGGGTTCGCGGGGCTAGGAGAGTGCGGCGACGATGCGGTCGACGACGTTGTTCGCGCTGTAGTAGTCCAGGCGGAAGCTGTCGTAGTCCAGCGGGTACACGGCACCGCGCTGCACCGACGGGACGGCGGCGAGTGTCGGGTCGGCCTTCATCCGGTCGGCACCCGGCTGCTGCGCGTTGATGATGAAGGTCGTCGCGCCGGTCAGTGCGAGCGGCAGGTTCTCGGCGTTCACGGCGACGATGTCGGATCGGCCTGCTTCCGCGCCGGCGCCGGTGATCTCGGTGGGCAGCGTCGCCAGGGTGAGGCCGAGGCGCGTGGCGAGCCGTCCCTGCGCCGACTCGGTCGTGAAGATGCGCGAATCCTCGGGGTTGTTGTAGGTGAGAATGTTCACCGGCGCGGCGCCGGCCTGCAGCGCGGGAGCGATGGTGTTCTTCGCCTCGTCCACCTTGGCGTCGAACTCGGCGATCCGTTCCTTCGCCCGGTCCTCCTTGCCGACCGCGGCGGCCAGCTGCGTGGTCAGTTCCTGCCACGACTTGTCGGAGTAGTCGAACAGCAGGGTCGGGGCGATCTTGGACAGGACGTCGACCTGCTGCGCGGCCGAGTCGGCGCCGCTCGTGGAGACGACGATGAGGTCGGGCGCCGCCGCGGTGATCTTCTCGACGTTCGGCTGGCCCTGGTAGAGGACCTCGACGTCGCGGTCGGCGGCGACGTCGGCCCATTGCGTGAACAGGCCCTGATCGTTGGTGACGGTGCTCTTGGGCTGCGCGGCGGTGCCGATCAGCGGCGCGTCGAGCGACAGCAGCGATCCGGTGAGCGTGACGCTCGTGGACACGACGCGCTGCGGCTCGGCGTCGAGCGTGACCGGGCCCTTGGCGGTCTCGACGGTGCGCGGCCACTCGCCGGACTGGGCGGTGGCGGCGGCAGCAGCGTCTGCGGATTCGTCGTCGGACGAGCACGCGACGGTCGTGACGCCGATCGCGAGGGCGCCGAGAACGACCGCGATCCGGGTGCCGACGGATCGGCGGTGAAGCGTGGTTGGGGACAAGGGGGTTCCTCCTGAGGGTGGGTACGATGAGACCGTACTTTTAGGGCAGCGTCACCTAAGTAAGGGGTACCTATGTCGAACGTCACGTCGGTCGACGGCCTGGCGCGACGTCTGCGCGCCGAAGGCGGGCCGTTGATCGATCCGGGGCCGCGCGGATTCGTGACCGCGACCTTCGTGTGGCGGGCGCCGGCAGGATCTCCGGTTCGCCACGTCTATCTGGAGGCCAACGGCATCACCGACCGGCGTCGGCCCGAACGCAATGCGCTCCAACGGGTTCCGGGGAGTGATCTGTGGACGCTGTCACTCGAGGTTCCGGAGAGATGGCGGGGCGGCTACGGATTCCTGCCCCGGGTGGAGCCGATCACCGGTCCCGCCGAGGGGCAGACGGAGTGGGAGTGGTGGCGGGCCGTGATCGCCGGACTCGTCACGGACGAGGAGAACCCGCGTCCGCCAGTCTCGTCGATGGGGCTGCCGGCGCGCTCGGAGGCGGTGATGCCGGGTGCCCCCACGCAACGCTGGTGGGCGTCCGATGCGCCGGTGCGTGGCGTGCTGACGGAGGAGTCGCGGATCCTCGCGGGGGTGCGCCGCAGTATCTGGATCTACGAACCCGCGGGGATCGCGGATCGCGACCGTCCGGTGCTGGTGCTGTTCGACGGCCGGGTGACCGCCGTCGAGATTCCCATCGCCCCCGCGCTCGACCGACTCCCTGAGCGCGGCTACCGGGTGCCGCTGGTCGTGATGATCGACAGCATCGAGCCCGGACTGCGCTCCAGGGAACTTCCTTGCAGCACCGAGTTTCTCGATGCCCTCACCGGCGACCTGCTGCCGTACCTGCGCGAGCGGTGGCAGGCGACGGGCGATCCGGAGTCGGTGCTGGTCGGCGGTTCGAGCTACGGCGGCCTGGCGGCCACGTTCGCAACGCTGCACGCACCCGACGATTTCGGCGGGGCGATCAGCCTGTCCGGATCGTTCTGGTGGCCGCGACCCGACATGCGGGGACGCTCGGTGCAGGCACGGCTCGCGGATCTGGACGTGAGCAAGTCACGTTTCTGGATGGCGGCTGGGGTGCTCGAACCCCGCCTGATCGAAGAAAACCGAGAGGTGCGGGACCTGCTGCGGGCCAAGGGGTTCGAGGTGGACTACCGGGAGTTCTGCGGCGGCCACGACTACATTCAGTGGCGCGAGCTGCTGGTCGCGGGGGTGGCGGCGCTGCTGGGCCGCGCCGTCTGAGCTCCTCGGGGTCTGGCGAGGGAGCTGGCCGAGGCACCTCCGGGACGTTCCTCCCCCCGGGTGGTGCTGGGTCGCTCGTTACGGGTGCCGTCTGCGACGGCGTCTCCAGACCGCACTCGAGACTGACTCCACCGATCTGGCCGTTGCGCCTGTCGGGAGTTTGGTCCGTACCTATCTGCGTGTGATGAGTGCTCGGGAATCGACGTTTGTCCTGCGGATTTCGAGGAAATCGAAGAATTCTTTGGTCCGCACCTTGACTTGTGATGCGAGTCACGCTTATATCTAAACCTGAGTTTAGATTTACATGTTGAGGACAGGGAGGCGTGTCGTGCAGGCACTCGTGGTGGACGCCGGTGGACCGGCGGACGTCGGACCCTTCCTGCTCCGTCTCGTCGCGGGGTCTGTCGATCATCGGACATGCCGCCCAGAAGTCCTTCGGATGGCTCGGCAGGGTCGGACTGTCAAGCACCGCAGCAGTGTTCGATCGTTTGGGCCACTCTCCGGGTCGACCGATGGTGCTGATCGCGTCGATCGCCGAGATCCGCGGCTCGTTGCTGTTGATCGTCGGCGCGCTGCTCCGGTGGCCGGTGCGGTCCTCCTCGGCCTTCGTTTCCCCGTCTGGGCCCCGGTTGCGGCTTCTCCTTCGTGCGCACCCGGCTCCCGCTCGCGCTCTATCCAACCCGTACCAACTGCCATGGAGAACGAATGAAGAACAAGCTCAAGGTCCTAGGCCCAACGCTCGTGATCGCACTCGCCATTGCCGGCTGCTCCTCGAAGGCGACCGACTCTGACGGCCAGGCAGCAAGTGGCGACCTGAAGGCAGGTATCGGTGTCACCGCCGATGCGATCACTGTCGGATCGCTCGTGCCGCTGAGCGGTCCGATCGGTGGCCTCGGTCAAGATGGCGTTGCCGGCATCCAGCTGTGGTTCGACAAGGTCAACAAGAACGGTGGCGTGTGTGATCGTCAGCTGCGGATCGAGTCGCGCGACAACAAGTACAACACCCAGGAGACCATGACGCAGTACACGTCGCTGCGTTCGGACATCGCCGCGATCGTGAATCTGTCTCCTGGCACGGATGCGGTGACTCTCGGGCCAAAGCTCGCTCAGGACGGACTGGGCGTCATGGCCGGCTCTTTCGACCCCGTGCTGCTGGCCGTGCATGAGGCATTCATGCCGGGTTCGCCGTACGACGTGGAGGCCGTGAACGGCGTGGCCTACCTGGTCGAGCAGGGGGTCCTGAAGGAAGGCGACACGATCGGTGTCATCGCGTATCCGAACGGTATCGGAGCGGCGGTTGCAAACGGTGTCGCCGGTGCGGCTGAGCAGTTCGGCCTGAAGGTGGAGAACACAAAGATCGACAGCACGGCGACGGACGCGACCGCGCAGGTCAACACCTTGCGGCAAGCGGGTGCAAAGGCGATTGTTATGGGAACCGCAGCTGCACAAACTGTTTCGGCGGCTTCTGTGGCGAAGGCCAGCGGGTATGACGTGGTCATTCAGTCCACGAATCTGCTGTCCAGTGGCGACCTGGCAGGACCGGCACGCGATGCACTTGCCGATCACGTCGTCCTGACATCCAACAACGCACCGTTCAGCTCGAATGCGGCACCGGTACAAGAACTCTTGTCTTCCTGGACGGCTCAGTACGGCGACCGGCCCGCCACGTCGCCCGCCGCCTCCGGCTATTTGATGGCGCAGTTGCTCGAAAAGGGCTTGAGCCAGGCCTGCAAGGACAAGGATCTCACCCCGAAGGGCATTACTGCTGCGATGAGCAAGATGGGCGCCATCTCCACCGCCGGGCTTGCTGTCGATCTCGATTACTCCACTCCGGGCAAGGCTCCCTCGCTGTCCTCCTTCATCATCAAGCCCGATCCGAATGCCAAGGGTGGCACAGTAATTGTGCAGGACCCCGCAGCCAGTGACGCCGCGGTCAAGTACGCGGCCGACAAGGGCTACACCAAGTGATTGCAGGGCAGGGAGGCTCACGATGATCGAAGTCGATTCCCTTGCAGTGAGTTACGGAACAGCCAAGGTTCTCCATGACGTGAATCTGCGCGTCGATGACGGGCAGATCGTAGCGCTGATCGGAAACAACGGTGCCGGCAAAACCACACTCCTGCGGGCACTCTCGGGACTACTAGGGGCCCAGGGTGGACACGTGGTCGCCGGGACCATTCGTGGCGAGGGTCTGGATCTCAACCGGAGCAAGGCCGACAAGATCGTTCGGCACGGCATTGTCCAGGTGCCGGAAGGACGTCGAATCTTCGCGCAACTGACCGTCCAGGAAAATCTCATGGCCGGCGCACTGTCGGTGCGCTCTCGGTCCCGCGTGGCGGCCAGCTTGCGCCGAGTACGCGAGCTCTTCCCGATCCTGGTGGATAGGTCGGGGCAAACCGCCGGCTTGCTGTCCGGCGGGGAGCAGCAGATGCTCGCGATCGGACGGGCTCTGATGAGCGAGCCGAAGGTACTGCTCATGGATGAGCCGTCGTTGGGTCTGGCGCCGCTCATCGCTCAGCAGATCATGGAGACGATCACACATGTGAACGCGGACGGGACGAGTGTCCTTCTGGTCGAACAGAACACCAGGCTCGCTCTGTCCGTCGCACACCATGCGTATGTCCTGAACGGCGGGACCATGGCAGCCGAAGGGCCTGCGGCGGAACTGATCGACTCCGACATGCTCCTCGAACTCACACTCGGCAAGACTGCCGCTCACGGTTCCGCCGTGTCGGCCATGACAGGGGAAGGGCACGATGTCTGAAATAGACGGGAATCTTCTCACGGCCGAGGGCTTGACGGTTCGGTTCGGCGGTGTCCTGGCACTGGACAATGTTTCGTTCGCCATCAAGCGCGGCACCATTCATGCATTGATCGGTCCGAATGGAGCCGGGAAGTCGACGTGTTTCAACGCTCTCACCGCGTTGTACCCGCTGGCGTCGGGCGAGGTCCGTCTCGGTGATGAGCGGCTCGATACCCTGCCGCAACACGAGATCGTCACCCACGGAATTGCTCGTACCTTCCAGAACCTGGTGCTCCCACCGCACCTCACCGTCGCGGACACACTTCGGGTCGGGCGTCACCATCGGACCCGCACTGGGATGCTCGCCGCGGCATTGGCTCTGCCGACCGCTCGCCGTGAGCGAGCCGAGGACGAGCGAGTAGTTCAGGTAATGGCGGAGGCGCTGGGTATCGAGGAGTACCTCGACCAGCCTGTCGGGCCACTACCGTATGGCATCCGCAAGAAAGTGGAGATCGCGCGCGCCCTGTGCGCGGAGCCGTCTCTGCTGTTGCTCGACGAGCCGGTTGCGGGCATGAACGACGCCGAATCACGTGCTCTAGGTGAGCAGATCCGGGAGTGCCGCGACCGCTTCGGCCTCACTGTGCTCCTCGTCGAGCACGACATGGAGTTGGTGCTCACTCTCTCCGACCACGTCACGGTCTTGCAGTCCGGCAGGGTGATTGCCGACGGCGCACCTGACGTCGTGCAACGGGACCCTGCTGTCATCGCCGCGTACCTCGGTACGGACGCGACGCCCTACGAATTGGAGAGGACTTCTCGTGGATAACTTTGTGAATGCCTTGGCTGGGGGACTGTCACTCGGTGCGCTGTATGCCGTGATGGCCCTCGGATTCGTGGTCATTTACCGGGCCACCGGAATCCTCAATTTCGCCCACGGTGGGTTCCTGCTCTCGGGTGTCTTCGTGGCGGCGCTGGTCAGTGAATCGCATGGCTATCTGGTGGGTGTGCTGGCCGGACTCGCGGCGGGTGCGTTGGTAGCGATCATCATTGATGTTGTTTTCATTCGGCAGTCCCGGACTCAGGATCATGTGACGCTGACGATCCTGACTCTCGGTGTGAACTTGCTGATCGTCACCGAAGTCAGCCGTCGTCTCGGTTCGGAGTCGTGGGCCCTCAACGATCCGGTCGGGGACCGGATAGTCGAATTCGGGATGATCACCATGCCGGCGTCGCGGCTCATTGCGCTCGGGGTTGCGGTTACCGCAATCGTCGTGTTTCTGCTCCTGTTCCGATTCACCAACTGGGGCCTGGCGATGCGCGTGGGCAGCCAGGACGCAGAGGTCGCCAAGCTGATGGGTGTGCGTCTGTCGCGGGTGTCCTGGACCAGCTGGGCCATCGGTGGTGCGCTGGCTGTTCTCGCCGGATTGTTCCTTGCTTCCTTCCCGGCTGCGGGTGTTTCATCTTCCTTGGCGGACACGGCGTTTCGCGCCTTTCCAGCCGCAGTGATCGGTGGTCTGGGATCGGTCGGCGGCGCTTTGGTCGGTGGCATGATGCTCGGCCTGACGGAGGCGTTTGCGGCGACCTACGAGAGCGCATTGGGCGGATGGGCGCACAACCTGTCCGGTATCAGCGCGTGGATACTGCTGTTGGTTGTTTTGCTGGTGAGGTCCGAGGGTCTGTTCAGTTCGAAGCAGGTGGCCCGTGTCTAGAGGACGTTTGCTCGTAGCCGGACTCCTGGTAGCGCTGGTTGTCGCACCGTACTTCGTCACTGAATTCTGGTTGCAGGTCGGCGGTCTGGCCATGGCTGCAGCGATCGCTGCGATGGGCTTGACGATGCTCGTGGGCGTCGCCGGTCAGATTTCGTTGGCCCATGCAGTTTTTGTCGGCATCGGAGCGTATGGATACGTCATCCTGGCGAGCCCGTCGGGTGAGAACGTGTGGGGCCTGGGTCTGCCACCCGTTGTTGCTGCCGTCGGGGCAGTTCTTGCCGCGGGGATCGGTGGCCTGCTGCTCAGCCCGCTCTCGAGTCGGGTGACCGGACTCTACTTGGCGGTCGTCACCATCGGGTTGGTGTTCATCTGGGTCCACTTCCTCAACGAGGTCGAGCAATTCAGCGGTGGCTATATCGGCCGGGCGGTACCGGAATTCGATATCTTGGGCTTGAACTTCGGTGACAGCGAGCCGTGGCACATATTGGGCGTGCCCTTCGGTGCAGTGGAAAAACTATGGCTGCTCGGAATCGTCCTGGTAGTGGTCACCTATATTGCTGCCCGCCGGATCGTGCAGGCCAGGCCCGGACTGGCCCTGTCGATGGTGCGCGAGAGCGAAGTGGCGGCCGCATCCATGGGGGTCAACGTGGGCCGGTACAAGGCCGGGGCCTTCTTCGTCGCCTCGGTGTACGCGGGCATTGCCGGCGTGTTCCTCGCCGTCACCATTCAGTTCATTACCCCACAGGCGTTCGGGTTCACGCTTTCCACTGATTACTTGGTGATCATCATCATCGGCGGTCTCGGCAGCTTGCGCGGTGCCATCGCCGGTGCCGTGTTCGTCAC
Organism: Rhodococcus sp. AG1013; assembly: GCF_003350365.1. Classification (NCBI taxonomy): domain Bacteria; kingdom Bacillati; phylum Actinomycetota; class Actinomycetes; order Mycobacteriales; family Nocardiaceae; genus Rhodococcus; species Rhodococcus sp. AG1013. The sequence continues at coordinate 200,571 of NZ_QQAT01000007.1, read as the reverse complement.
GGCCCTGCCCCGACTGCTCGGGCAGTTCGCGGGCAACATCCCGTTCCTTGTTCCCGTGGGCCAAGGTGGCATCGACGCCAACGTGATGAGCGTCTTCGTCTACTGCGGCCTGCTGATTCTCGTCATCATGTTCGCCCGCGGCGGGCTCGACCGGGCCCTGGGGTGGATGGTCGGGCCGCAACGCCGCCCCCGCCCGGCGCCTGAGCCGAAGCAGGACCCGGTGCCCCAACCCGAACCGGGCCCGGCGCTGGAGCCCGAGCACGAGAAGGAGACCGTCTGATGTATACGTGGCTGCACGTTCTCGACTGGCGTGCTACGTCCGATCCGGACACCCTCGCGGTGAGTGACGACGGTGAGCAGTTGACCTATCGGAACCTCCGGGATCGCGTGGAGGAGGCTGCCGCGAGTTGGTACGCCCTCGGTGTCCAGTCGGACGATGTCGTTGCGGTACTCGCCCACAACAGCGCCGAATTCCTCGTCCAGACACTCGGTCTCATCCGGCTCGGAGCACTTCCGCTGCTCGTCAACTGGCGAATGACCGCGCACGAGATCGATCGGCTGCTCGACGTCACCAACCCCGTCGGCATCTTCGCCGACGAGTCGTGCCGGTCCGTTGTCGGTCACCGCGGCGACCTCGTGCGCGTGGCAGCCGGACAGGGCGGCGACGGCTGGATCGAGGCCGACAGTGTCGTCGGTCCGCCCGCGCCGTACCCGCGGGAGCGGCTGCGCAGCGATCAGGTGGCCTTCCTCATGCACACCAGCGGCACCACCGGGTTGCCCAAGGTGATCCCGCTCGACCACGGCTCCCTCATCCGCGGGCTCGCGGGGTTCGCGATCGACATCGGCGACCAGCAGCGGGGCAGCCGGCACCTGGTGATGATGCCGCTGTTCCATCTGGCGGGTTTCGCCCAGGCGATGCAGTGCTTCCTCACCGGGGGAACGCTTTTCATTCACGACGGAGTTCAGATCGACCGCGTCATCGACACGATCGTGCGGGACCGCATCCAGTTCTTCACCGCGGCCCCGACCATCATCGAGATGCTCGTAGACGCGATGGAGGGAGCGCGACAGGGGGAGGACCTGTCGAGCCTGCGCGAGGTGCAGTACGGTGCCGCGCCGATCGACTCCGATTTGCTGGAGCGGGCCGTACGTGTCGTGTGCCGGCGATTCCGGCAGATCTACGGCAGTACAGAACTTCAGGGATTCCTGACCGTCCTGCGACCGGAGGATCATGTTCCCGGCAGCACCCGACTCGGTTCCGCGGGCCGAATCTCGCAGGGCTGGGAGGCGCGTATTGCCGGTCTCTCCGGGGACCCGCAGCCGTTCGGCGAACCCGGCGAGCTGTGGGTTCGCAGTGAGAACATCATCCGCGAGTATTGGCACAATCCCGAGGAGACGCGGGCGGCCTTCACCGACGAAGGCTGGTACCGAACGGGTGATATGGCGGTGCTCGACGAGGACAGTTTCCTCTATATCGTCGGGCGCTCCAAGGACATGATCATCAGCGGCGGCGAGAACGTCTATCCCGCCGAGATCGAGCGCGCGCTGCTCGATCATCCCGCCGTGGTCGAGGTCGCCGTCGTGGCACGGCCGCATCCGAAGTGGGGCGAGACCCCGGTGGCGTTCGTCGTCTGCGCCCCGGGCGTGGATCCGGACGAAAGCGAGCTCGCCCGCCACTGCCGGGAGCGGCTGGCCGGTTTCAAGTGCCCGTCCTCGATCGAGCGCATCGCGGAACTGCCGCGCAACGCCCTGGGCAAGGTGCGCAAGGTCGAGCTGCGTGAACGCCTCGCATTCGGGCCCGCGTGAACGACCCCTGGCCAGGGGTACGAGAGGATTGAGTGAACATGCACAACCACCACCGTTCGATCGGACGGATGCTTCAGCACTGGTCGCAGGAACGGCCGGACTCACCCGGCATCGCCGTCGAGGGCGTGGCCGAACGCACCTTTGCCGAGTGGTACCGGCGCAGCAGCCGGCTCGCCACCGGTTTCGCGGGTCTGCGGCCAGAGGGCATCGGAGGGCGCGGTGTCGGATTCGCCGGCAAGAATGCCGTGACCTGGGGCGAGGTGCTGGCTGCGGCCTCGCTGACGAGAGCCTTTGCGGTGCCGCTCAATTGGCGGCTGAGTCACCGGGAAATGCAAGAGATCGTCGCGGACGCGGGCCTGGATGCGATCGTGGTCGAGGCGGAATTCATGCCGCTGATGGGGCACCCGGTGCCCGAGGACGGCCGTCCCCGGCTCCTCGTCCCGGGCGCACCGCCCCAGGACTTCGAACTGTGGCTGGCGCAGTGGTCGGCGGATCCCGTAGAGCCGCAAGCGGATCCGGATGACGTCGCGCTCGTTGTCTACACCTCGGGAACGTCGGGCCGCCCGAAGGGCGTGCAGTTGTCCAACCGGGCCATAGCTGCCAACCTCGCCTCCGGTCCACCGTGGCAGATCCACCCCGGGGACGTCGTGATGGTGCCGGCTCCGAACTTCCACATCTCCGGAACGGGATGGACCTTCTACTGTTTGGGGCTGGGTGCCGGCTCGCACCACGTCCTGGAAGTCCGCCCGGAGTTGGTGTTGCGCGTCCTCGCTGGTGGACGGGTCAACCACGCCCTGACCGTGCCGGCGGTTGTGCAGATGTTGGTCGGGCACGAGGACGCCCGGAAGTCGACGTACAAGGGGCTGCGCACCCTGATCTACGGAGGGTCGCCGATGTCGCCCACCGTCGCAGCGGTCGCGCAGGAGGTCTTCGACTGTGACCTGATGCAGGGCTACGGCATGACCGAAACCTGCGGGCCGATCACCACTCTCGACGCCGACGATCATCGCAGCGGAGGTGAGCGGCTCGCTTCGGCCGGCCGGCCCGTGTCCGGTGTCGAGATGGGCGTCTTCGATCCCGTCACCGAGGAACGCGCTCCGGTGCGGACCACCGGTGAGGTCTGGACGCGCAGTGAGATGCTCCTGACGGGCTACCGCAACCAGCCGGACGAACTGGCCGCGGTGCTGCGCCCCGACGGCTGGTTCCGGACCGGTGACGCGGGCTACCTCGACGAGGACGGCTACCTGTTCCTCTGTGACCGGGTCAAGGACATGATCATCACAGGTGGTGAGAACGTGTATCCGGTGGAAGTGGAGAATGTGCTCATGTCCCATCCCGGCGTGCGCGACGCCGCCGTCATCGGCGTACCGCACGAGCGCTGGGGCGAGACTGTCAAGGCCGTGGTGGTGCAGTCCGGCGCCGCCACGGACGTGGACGAGCTGATCGCCTACTGCCGGGAGCGTCTGGCGCACTACAAGTGTCCGACCACGGTCGACGTGGTGCCGGAACTTCCGCGCAACCCCAGCGGCAAGCTCCTCAAGCGTGAGCTGCGCAGGCCATTCTGGGAGGGGCGCGGGCGAGGGATCGCATGAGTGTTCTGGGAGGGATGGAGGGGGATGACTGTGGTTGCCCGGTATGAGGAGGTGGCGCGGTCACTGTCCCAGCGGATCGAGGACGGGTCCTACCCGGTGGGATCGAAGTTGCCGACCGAGGTGAATCTCGCCGACAGCTACGCGGTGTCACGAGCCACAGTCCGCTCGGCGTTGGATTCCCTGGAGCGTCTGGGCATGGTGTCGCGGCGGCGCAAGATCGGGACGCTTGTGGAGTCGGCGCAGCCCACCAGCGGATATATGCGCACCGTTACGAACATGAACGACCTGGTGCAGTACTCCGTCGAGACCCGGCGGCTGGTGTTGTCCCGGGACGAGGTGGTCGCCGACCAGGCCCTCGCCGACCGGATCGGCGGCCACGCCGGCGACGCGTGGACCCTGATCCGCATGCTGCGGCTCGGCGAGTTGGGTGAGGAACTCCCGGTGTGCCACACCGACGTGTACCTCGACCCCGAGGTCGCCGCTATCGTCGGGGACCGCCTCGAGCGTCCGGATGGTCTGATCAACGAGATCGTGGAGCGGTGTACCGGGCGGCTGACCGATCGTGTCGAGCAACGCATTCGCGCGTGCGCCCTGCCGAAGGGCCTTGCCGCGCAACTGAAGGCCGAGGCCGGTTCGCCGTGCCTCGAAATCACCCGCAGATATGTCGAGAGTTCGGGAGCAGTGGCCCAGGTAACCGTGTCGATCCACCCGGGCGATCGCTTCGATTTCAACGTGCCGATGCAGAGGCAGCGTTGAGAAGAGTCATGGAGGAAAAGTGAGGATCACCGAGATCCGCGAAATCGATGTGCCGCTGGTCGGGGCCATCTCGAACGCGGTAGTCAGCTTCGACCGGCACAAGGTCTCCCTTGTCGCCGTTTTCACCGACACCGTGCGCAACGGGCGGCCGTTGGTGGGTGTCGCCTTCAACTCGATCGGACGGCACTCCCAGGGCGGCATCCTGCGTGAGCGGATGATCCCGCGGGTGCTCGACGCGGACCCGGACACGCTCCTGTCGCCCGCTACCGGGCTGCTGGATCCCGCCCGGGTTCTGCGGTGCGCGCTCACCGACGAGAAGCCCGGCGGCCACGGAGACCGCGCTGCGGCGGCGAGTGCGATCGAGTTGGCCCTCTGGGACCTGCTCGCCAAGTATCACGACGAACCGGCCTACCAGACGATCGCGCGTGCCTACGAGCGGACACCGCTGGCGGCGGGGGCGCCGGTGTATGCGGCCGGTGGCTACTACCAGGACGTCGACGACCTCGGTCGGCTGCGCGCGGAGATCGCAGGCTACCTCGCGGCCGGATACCCGGCCGTCAAGATCAAGATCGGCGGTCTGCCGCTCGACGAGGACCTGCGCCGAATCGAAGCTGCCATCGAGGTCACCGGGAGCGGACAGCACCTGGCGGTCGACGCGAACGGCCGCTTCGACCGCAGGCAGGCCCTGGAATACGCCGAGGCGCTCGCGCCGTACGGCCTGCGCTGGTATGAGGAGGCGGTCGATCCGCTCGACTTTGCCCTGTACGGCGAACTCAGCGAGGCGTACGACGGCGTGATCGCGACCGGCGAGAACCTCTTCTCCACACAGGACGTCGGCAATCTCCTGCGCTTCGGTGGATTGCGGTCGGACCGCGACATCCTCCAGATGGATGCGGGTCTGAGCTACGGGCTGACCGAGTACGCGCGGATGATCACGCTCATGGAACAGCACGGTTTCGACCGGACCGCCGCGATGCCGCACGGCGGGCACCTGGTGAATCTGCACATCGTCGTCGGGCTTGGTCTGGGTGGCTGCGAAGCCTATCCGGGTGTGTTTCAGCCGTTCGGCGGTTACAGCGCCGACTGTTCCCTGGCCGACGGTCTCATACGGCCGGCCGACCACCCCGGGTTCGGACTGGAGGCGAAGATGGGATTGGCGGAGAAGGTTGCGGGGTTGGTGGCATGACTGTGCAACTGCGTATCGCCGTGGTGGGTTGCGGCGCGATGGGCTCGGTATACGCAGGCCGGCTGTCGGCCGCCGGCCACGACGTGCTGGTGGTGGACTCCTGGGCTGATCACGTCCATGCCATCGCAACGTCGGGCCTGCAGATCTCGGGTCCGGACGGGGATCGGGTGGCATCGATCCGTGCATTCCCGACGACCCCACACGAGGTTGTCGACCTCGTCGTGTTGGCGGTGAAGGCCGCCGATGTCTCCAGCGCCGCAGCCACTCTCGGCGGGCTGATCGGCGCCGACACCGTGGTGCTCACGATTCAGAACGGCTTGGGCTCGGCCGACGAGGTCGCCCGGCACGTGGGGGCGGACCGGCTCGCGGTGGGCATCGCCAGCGGTTTCGGTGCGTCACTGGTCGCCCCCGGTCGGGTGCACCACAACGCGATGCGGGCGATGCGCTTCGGCTCCTACGCCGATCTCTCGTTCGCTGCTGTCGACCGGGTCGCCGAGGCCTGGCGGTCGGCTGGGTTCGACGCCCGCGCGGTCGACGACATCGCTGCCATGCAGTGGGAGAAGCTGATCTGCAACGTCGCCTACAGCGCCCCGTGCGCGCTGACCGGACTCACGGTGGGGGAAGTCCTCGACCACGAGGAGATGGGCCCGGTGAGCCGGGCGGCCGCAACTGAGGCGTGGGAGATCGCCAAGGCTCGCGGAATTGCCGTCGACGTGGACGATCCGGTCGCGTTCGTGCGCGACTTCGGGGCCCAGATGCCCGCGGCGAAGCCGTCGGCGTTACTCGATCACGAGGCGGGGAGGGTCGGCGAGATCGCGGTGATCAACGGTGCCGTTCCCCGGGAGGCCGCCAAGGTGGGCCGCCTTGCTCCGGTCAATGCGACGCTGACGGCGCTCGTGCGGACCCGCGAGGCCGGCTTCGGGGGACGCCCGAACGGCTGATCCCGGTCCGCGCGGCCGGCTCAGAGGTCTCCGGGACCGCTGAGCCGGCCGCGTACCGCTGTCATCGCCGCCACCACGGGGGACACGAGGTGGGTCCGTGCACCAGCACCCTGACGTCCCTCGAAGTTCCGGTTGGTCGTCGACGCCGAACGTTGCCCGGGACCCAGCGCATCCGGATTCATAGCGGTGCACATCGAGCAACCGGCCGAGCGCCACTGGAACCCGGCCCGGGTGAAGATCCGGTCGAGCCCTTCGGCCTCGGCTGCGGTCGCGACGGCCTGCGAGCCCGGAACCACGAGGGCCCGGACGCCGGGAGCCACGGTGCGCCCGCTCAGCACCTGGGCCGCGGCGCGCAGGTCCTCGAGCCTGCCGTTGGTGCACGACCCGATGAACACCGTGTCGACCGCGATGTCGCGGACGGGGATGCCCGGCTCGAGGTCCATGTATGCCAGGGCGCGCGCTGCCGCCTCGCGCTCGTCGGGATCGGCGTACTCGTCGGGGGACGGGACGACGCCGTCCAGTGGCACCGAGTGACTGGGGATGGTGCCCCAGGTGACGGTCGGGGAGACGTCGGCGGCGGACAGCACTCGGGTGCGGTCGAAGAGGGCGCCGTCGTCGGTGTGGAGGGTCCGCCAGTACGCCAGCGCCTCGTCCCACCGGGCTCCCGCCGGAGCGTGGGTACGGCCGCGCAGGTAGGCGAAGGTCACATCGTCGGGCGCAACCATGCCGCCGCGTGCACCGCATTCGATGGTCATGTTGCACAGCGTCATCCGCTGCTCCATGCCGAGCGTCCGGACCGCGCTGCCCCGGTACTCGACGACGGCCCCGGCGCCACCGTTGGGGCCGAGGGCGCGTACGACGTGCAGGGCGAGATCCTTGGCGCTCACACCCGGAGCGAGGTCTCCCTCGATCCGCACCTGCATCGCCTCCGGGCGTTCCATCCAGACCGTCTGCGTCGCCAGGACATGCTCCACCTGGCTCGTCCCGATCCCGAAGGCCAGCGCCCCGAAGGCGCCGTGGGTGGAGGTGTGCGAGTCGCCGCACACGATCGTCAGACCAGGCTGAGTCAGGCCCTGCTCGGGCCCGATGACGTGAACGATGCCGTTGCCGGACGAGCCCATCGGGTGGTGTGGCACCCCGAAGGCCGCGCAGTTGCGGCGGACCAGCTCGAGTTGCAGCCGGCTCAGTGGATCGGAGACCGGTGAACCGGGCCCGGTGGTCGGCACGTTGTGGTCCTCGGTCGCCATCGTCAGGTCCGGACGGCGGACCTGTCTGCCGGCCGCCCGGAGCCCTTCGAAGGCTTGGGGGGAGGTCATCTCGTGCAGCAGGTGCACGTCGACGTAGAGCAGGTCGGGGCCGTTGCTGCCACGGACGACGACGTGCTCGTCCCACAGCTTGGCGAACAGGGTGCGCGGTGCCACGGCGGTTGTCGCAGTCGTCAGTCGGTGACGGCGACGGGCCTGCGGCGGTCCGCTTCGGTCCGGGGCGTGTGGGTGACGTCCTCCGGGCCGAATTCGCGCATCCAGCAGGCGAACTCGAGCAGAATGCCGTCGGGGTCCTGGAAGTAGAACGAGCGGACGTACACGCCATCGTGCATCCCGGTCGCCACCTGGGACGGACTGTCGTCGTGGTTCACGATCGGGCCGACCCGTACGCCCGCCTCCTTGAGCCTTTGGCGGTAGTCCTGAAACTTCTCCGGCGGGACGTCGAAGGCGATGTGATTGAGCGAGCTGACAGCGCTGGTCCATTCACCGAAGCCCGGCTTCTCGACAGGGGCCGAGATGCCGGGCACGCCGTCGGGCGCCTCGGCGAACCAGAAGAATGCGAGGGAGTTGCCGTTGCCGGCGTCGAAGAAGAAGTGCTGGCCGATGCCGTCGGGGAGGTCGACGGTCTTCACCAGGGGGAGGCCGAGGACGTTGCTGTAGAAGTCCACGGTGCGTTCCATGTCCGAGCAGACGAGCGCGACATGGTTGAAGCCGCGGATCTCGAAGTTGGGTGTGCTCATAGGGCTTCCTTTCGAGGTGGTATCTGATTCTAACATCAGGTTCATATCTGATCAACGGTCGAAGCGCGGCGAGGGGGGCGGGTCGAAGAAGGTCGGGTAGAAAAGGCGGCAGACGATCTGAAGATTGCAAGGGAAGGGTGCACACATGGCTGATCCGGCGAAGGGTCGACCGACACGGCGGGGTCGAGAGACGTTGGAGGCGATCGATACCGCTGCGCGAAAGGTGATCGCGGAGAAGGGCTTCCTGAAGATGAGGGTGGCCGACATCCTCGCCGAGGCGGGGAGGTCCCCGGCATCGTTCTACAACTATTACGACTCCAAGGAGGCGTTGCTCGAGCGCTGGGCCCGTCGATTCCAGGACGAGGCACGCGCGCGTGCACAAGCCGGCCGTCAGGTGGCCGGTCGCGAACCGCGGGAGCGTGTGGCTGCGTCCGCTCGGGCGCACTGGGAAACCTACCGGGAGTGGCTCGCGGAGATGGTGGGCGTCTTCCAGCTGGCCATGGTCAACGACGATTTTGCTCAGGTCTGGGATGAGCTGTGCGCCGAGGCAATTGCCGGAATCGCCGAGGAGGTCACTCTCGCTCAGGGGCGGGGTTACTGCCCGGGCGTCGATCCTCACCTCACCGCCACGGCGATCGTCGGGATGATGAACATGTTCAGCTACGAGAAGCTCGCGAACGGACGCGCGGCCGATGTCGACGACGAGGCGTGCATCGCGACGCTGGCCGAGATCTGGTATCGCGCCGTCTACTGGCGACCGTGAGCGATGGACAGCGGCTCGACGGCCATGATACTAAATCTGAACCCAGATTTATAAACTAGGAGTCGCAGTGGCTGTCGAACGCATCTTTGTCGGATTGCCGAGTCTCGATCTGCCGCGCTTCGGCGCAGGCGGACACCCGTGCCAGGGGCTGTACCACCGGTTGGCGGGCACACGCCCGAAGACGGCGGTGATCGCGACGCACTATCAGATCGATTTCTCCGAGCACTACATGGCGGATCTCCTGGCGGAACGGGGGATCGGCTTCCTCGGCTGGAACACCCGGTTCCGTGGGGACGAGGCGCATTTCATCCTCGACTATGCCCTCAGTGACATCGGGGCAGGTGTCCGCTGGCTCCGCGAGCAGGCCGGGGTGGAGAACGTCGTACTACTCGGAAACTCTGGAGGCGGTTCTCTCATGGCCGCCTACCAATCCCAGGCAGTGGCACCGAAGATGACCCCTCTGCCCGGCATGAACCTGGCATCAGGTGTCGCGGAGTTGCCGGCCGGTGACGCCTACATCTCGACCGCTGCCCACCTGGGTCGGCCCGAGGTGCTCACCGCGTGGATGGATGGTTCGGTCACCGACGAGAGCGACCCGCTGGCAACCGATCCGTCCCTCGACCTGTTCAACCCGGACAACGGGCCGGCATACAGCGCCGAGTTCGTCGAGCGCTACCGGGCAGCTCAGGTCGCCCGCAACCACCGCATCACCCGCTGGGTGAAGGACGAGCTCGAGCGGCTCACGGCCGCCGGCTACCACGACCGGCCGTTCTCGATCTTCCGAACCTGGGCCGACCCGCGGATGGTCGATCCCACCATCGAGCCCACCCAACGGAAACCGAATCTCTGCTACGCCGGTGTTCCGGAGCGGGCCAACCGTTCGGTGTTCGGTATCGCCTCGGCGTGCACGCTGCGTACGTGGCTGTCCCTGTGGAGTCTCGAGGACTCCCAGACTCGGGCGCGCGCACACCTGCCCAACATCACCGTCCCCGCGCTCGTGGTGAACGCCCTCGCGGACACCGGTGTGTTCCCCAGCGACGCAGCGGCGATCCTTGACCTGATCGGTGCGGAGGACAAGGAATTTCACGAGATCGTCGCCGATCACTACTTCCTCACCCCGGGTGCTCGTGACGAGCTCGCCGACCTGACCGCGGCCTGGATCGAAAAGCGATTCGGAGTGTCGAAGTAGCCGCTGCGCCCGACCGTCAGAGCCCGACGCGCTCCCCGGCGTGCGCGGATCCCAGCCACGTGTGTGGGTTCCCGTTCCAGCACCAGCCCAGCTTCGGCTTGCGGTCGCTGATCCACAGCGCCGGCACGCGCTTGTCGCCGCAGCGGGACGCCAGTAGTGAGAAGCACTTGTTCTTGCGCAACATGTCGGGGCGCGCGGTGACGAGCGCGATGCCCTCGTCGATGGTGAGCGGGCTGCGGCCGTCGCCGGTGATCTTCACGAGCGCGTCCTGCGGCGTGACGTTGAGGAATTCGGTGCCGGTGTCGATGTCGAACAGCAGGTAGCCGGGACCGTCGGGGACGTCGACGCCCTCGATCGGCCGGAACGTGGTGAGCTCGCCCGCCTCGAGGACGGTGAATCCCTGCTGCTTGCCGAGTGCGGTGCGGGCCGTCGTCTCCTGCCGGGGAAGCCCGGTCGGGACGAGCACGAACGGGATGTGGTCCTCGCCGCGCTCGACGTCGGCATCCGGGCGGGCGGCGACGACGTCACGCAGCGGGGCCAGCCCGTCACGGAACGCGGATTCGGACCTTCCGGCCAGGGCCGGATAGCCGAGTCGGACGAGGTGGTCGAGTTGACGGTCGAATTCGGCGAGGGCATCGGACATGGGTCATCCTTTCGACGGCAGCGGATGGTCCAACGCGCGGGCGGCGGCATTGGTTCCCCGATCGGCAGGGAAAGCTGCCATACTCCGGCCAGGGTCGCCGCGCCGGACGCGGCGGGTTCGAAAGTGGTGAGTGTGATGGCCGCTCCGGCTGCAGTCGACGGACTCGGGTCACCGGCGGCATCGCCGCCCAGGGCAGGGGTCCTGGACATCTTTCTTCTTTCCCTGAATATCCTTGGCCTCCAGGATATTTCGGTCGCCGACTCGGTGCGCGATCCCGGCCGCCGAGGCGCGTTCGCGCCGTTCCTGCCCGCGTCGAACATCGAGTCGGGAAGCACGCTGCCGGTGCACCCGTCCGCGGCGCGGGTGACGCTCGACCGCACCGGCCGGGAGGTCGTGCTCGCAACGGACTCGGGTGCGATTCACGTCGGCGCCGAGGCGACCTGCCTGTCGCTGTGGATCGTGCCCGGCCACGGTGCCGTGCTCGCGTGCGAGGCGTTGGCGACCGGTCCGGGCGGGGACCTCGTCGACTGGCGTGCCGGTGAGATCGACCAGGTCCTCGCGCGGTTCCTCGCGCCGTTCGGGCTCACCGTCGATGCCCGACTGCGCGACGTCTTCCCGGACCTCGATAGCGCCGACCTCGATACCGCCCTGTCGAATCTTCGGCTGCCCGACCTCGTCGCCGGTGCGGGTCACGAGCGTGCCTCGGCGGCCCTGGCGATCGAGGTTACCGGCGACGGCGGTGACCGGGTCCGCCGGCGGGTCGACGGCCGCGGCACCGACGCGGCGGGGTGGAGCTGGGAGTCGATCGCGCTGGTGGAGCGCCCGGTGCGGGCGGGTGCGGCCATCGCCGTCCGCGAGGACGCCGGGGCGATCGTGTTCGACCTCGACGCGACCGCCGGCGACCACGACCACGACGTGTTCGGCGTGGGCGAGATGGTGCGCGCCCTCGTGCCGTGGGTCGCCGTCCGGGCCCGCCACGCCGGGGACTACCGGCTGGTGCTCGACCACCTGCGTGACCACGACGCGCTCGAGGACGGTCGACTGCTGGCCGCGCTCGACGACCTCGCCGGGGTGCAGGCGCGGCGCATGGAACGCGTCCTGCTGGCGACCGAGGCGCGGCACGACGGTGCGTCACTGCCCCGGATGTCGCCCGCGCAGTTGCGGACGGTGCTGGTGCGACGGTTGTCGGCGGAGATGACGGCCCTCGATGCCGAACTCGGTGAGGCGACCCGGGTGATCGAGCGCGCGTTGCTGCGCAGTGCCGAACGGCGCGGGAGCCGGCACTCGCGGATCGCCCAGGCCTGGTCGGTCGCCGCCGGCGCCATCGCGGTGGTGGCGGTGTTCGCCGCGCTGGCCGCGGTGCCGGCGGTGGACCAGCCGACGCTGTTCGGGCACTGGATCGAGGCCCTGGCGGCGACGATCGCGATCACCGCCGGTGTCGTCGCGATCGCGATCCTCTGGCGGCGCCCGTCCTGACCGGTCCCGGCAGACGGCATGTACCGCGTTCGGCCGGATGGCAGGATCGGGGCATGGCACTCACGCTGAATCTTGTCGGTGACCCGGACGCGGACGCCCTGTTGGCGTCGGACCCGCTCGCGCTGCTGATCGGGATGCTGCTCGATCAGCAGGTGCCGATGGAGACGGCGTTCGCGGGACCGAAGAAGCTCGACGACCGGCTCGGCGGCCTGGACGTCCACAAGATCGCGGAGATGAGCCCGGACGACTTCATCGCGGTGTGTGCGCAGCCGCCCGCGGTGCACCGGTTCCCGAAGTCGATGGGGGAGCGGATCCAGTCGCTGTGCGGCTACATCGTGGAGCACTACGACGGCGACACCGCCGCGATCTGGACGTCGGGCGACCCGGACGGCAAGGAAGTGCTGAAGCGGCTCAAGGCGCTTCCCGGGTACGGCGACCAGAAGGCGCGGATCTTCCTGGCGCTGTTGGGTAAGCAGATCGGTGTCGAGCCCAATGGCTGGCGCGAGGCCGCTGGCGCCTACGGCGACGAGGGCGCGCGCCGCTCGATCGCCGACGTCGTCGACAGGCAGACGCTCCTCGAGGTGCGCGAGTTCAAGCAGGCCGCCAAGGCCGCGGCGAAGGCGGCGAAGGGGAAGTAGGGACGCCTGGATGAACGATGACGGGTCGCTGCTGTGCGGGCGATGGGCGGAAGCCCCTCCTGCTGGCGCGCGGCGTCGACTTCACCCAGGCCCCGGCGCGGCAGATCTCGGTCACCACGGGGAAGACTAAGCTCAGGATGGATTCCATGGCACACGTTCAACGTTTCGACCACGTCGGCATCACCGTCGCGGACCTCGACGCGGCAACCGCGTTCTTCGTCGGACTCGGTCTCGAGGTGGAGGGCACCGGGTCCGTGGAGGGTGAGTTCGTCGAGACCGTGTGCGGCATCCCCGGTGCGCACTGCAACATCGTGATGCTGCGGCCGCCCGGCGGCGGGTCCCGGCTGGAACTCTCGGCCTTCGTCACGCCCGATCACGTGCCCGGATCGCCGACAGCGATGGCCAACGAGCTCGGGCTGCGCAACGTGTCCTTCGAGGTCGGCGATCTTCAGGCGGCCGTCGACGCGGTGGCTGCGGACGGGTACGGGCTCGTCGGTGGCATCGGCGAGTACGAGAACAGCGTGCGCATGGCTTACGTGCGTGGGCCCGAAGGGATCATCGTGTCCCTGTTCGAGCAGATCGGCTGACGCGCGAGTCCGATCATCGTCATTCGGGGGCAACCAGGTTCAGCCGGGCGGTGCGAAGAACTCGAGCGCGACGTTGTCGGGGTCGCGGAAGGACAGCCCGGAACCGTAGGCGGCGGTCTTGATGCCGCCGTGCGCGATGCCGAGCTCGTCGAGACGATCCCGCCAGAATTCGAGTTCGCCGGTGGTGCAGGCGAATGCGACGTGGTCGAGGCCGATCCGTCGTTCGTCGAACTCTGCGTCCGGGCGCTCGCCGGTGTGGGTGTGCAGGCCGAACATGGTCCCGCCGCCGAGCACGAAGACGGCGTGATGGAAGGCCCCGGATTCCTCGTCCTCGTCGAGCACCGGCGGCGACCCGAACAGGCGCGTGTACCACTCGGTGCTGACGGCCATGTCGGACACCGTGACCGCGATGTGGGTTAGAGCTGGGAACGGCGCCACAACGCACCTCTTCCTCCGGAACGGCGATACAGACCACGGTAGCGTCGTTCACCGCTCCGGAGGGAGGGATTGGATCCGTCAGACCCCGTCGGTTTCCGGTTCCGGACGCTGCCGTGGGCGCTCGTGCTCGCGGGAGAACAGCCCCGGCTGAGTGCCGTGCGCGAGCACGGCGTGCTCGTACGCCGACTCGGCGTGCAGCGCGAGGTCGATGCCCGACGTCTCCTGTTCGGCGGTGACGCGGAACCCGACGAGCCGGTCGATGAGCTTGCCGAGGCCATACGTGACACCGAACGCGTACAGGCCGACGACGGCGACCGCCAGCGCCTGCTTGCCGAGCTGCGCCAGCCCGCCGCCGTACAGCAGACCCTCCACGCCGCCGGTCATGACCTCCGCGGCCAGCAGTCCGATGAGCAGCGTGCCGATGATGCCGCCGACCAGGTGCACGCCGACGACGTCGAGCGCGTCGTCGTAGCCGAAGCGGAACTTCCAGCCCACCGCGAACGAGCACACGGAGCCGGCGACGAGGCCGATCACGGCCGCGCCGACCATGCCGACCCAGCCGCACGACGGGGTGATCGCGACCAGGCCGGCGACGACGCCCGACGCCGCGCCGAACGTGGTGGGGTGCCCGTCGCGCTTCTGCTCGACGAACAGCCAGCCCAGCAGGCCCGTGCAGCCGGCGACCAGGGTGTTGAGGAAGACCGCGGCGGCGGTGCCGTCGGCGGCCATCGCGGAGCCGGCGTTGAACCCGAACCAGCCGAACCACAGCAGGCCGACACCGAGCAGCACGAGCGGCAGGTTGTGCGGGCGCATCGGCTCGCTGCGGAACCCGATCCGCGGGCCGAGAACCAGCGCCAGGGCCAGTGCCGACGCGCCGGAGACGATCTCGACCACCAGGCCGCCGGCGTAGTCGAGGGCGCCGAGCTTCGAGATCCAGCCGTCCGGTCCCCACACCCAGTGCGCGACGGGGACGTAGACGAGCAGCGCCCACACCGGCACGAAGAACATCCACGACGAGAACTTGGCGCGGTCCGCGATCGCGCCGCTGATCAGCGCGGCGGTGAGGATCGCGAACGTCAGCTGGAACGTCGCGAACAGGAACTCGGGAACCTGACCGTGCACGGTGTCGGGGGTGATGCCCGCCATGCCGAAGTGTTCGAGGCCGCCGATCAGGCCGCCGCCCACGTCGTCGCCGAACGCGAGGCTGTACCCGACGAACAGCCACACCACGGTGACCAGGGCGATCGAGACGAAACTCATCATGATCATGTTGAGGACGCCCTTGGAGCGGACCATGCCGCCGTAGAACAGGGCCAGGCCTGGCGTCATGAGCAGCACGAGGGCGGTGCTCACCAGCAGCCAGGCGGTGGTGCCGGCATCGATTGTTTCGGGCATGTCAGTTTCTCCTCACCGTCGCGGGGCGACCGCACGCGAGAAACGACGATCGTCGCCTCCGGTTTCACCGGCGCTGCCGCGCTGTTGCGAGCGTGTTTCGGAAATCTCTCGCCGATTCGCGGGCCGGACGGCACCCGGGTGCGGTCCTGCGGCGCACTGTCGGGAAGCGCCGGTAGTCTTTCGCCGTGGCCCTGTACCGGAAATATCGACCAGCTTCGTTCGCGGAGGTGGTGGGTCAGGAGCACGTCACCGAGCCCCTGAGCACCGCACTCGACGCCGGACGCATCAACCACGCCTACCTGTTCTCGGGTCCGCGCGGCTGCGGCAAGACGTCGTCGGCCCGCATCCTGGCGCGCTCGCTCAACTGCGTGCAGGGGCCCACGTCGACGCCGTGCGGTGAGTGCTCGTCGTGTGTCGCCCTCGGCCCGGGCGGGCCGGGCAATCTCGACGTCATCGAGCTCGACGCGGCCAGCCACGGCGGTGTCGAGGACACCCGTGAGCTGCGCGACCGCGCGTTCTACGCGCCCGCCGAGTCGCGGTACCGGGTGTTCATCGTCGACGAGGCGCACATGGTCACCACCGCGGGCTTCAACGCGCTGCTCAAGATCGTCGAGGAGCCGCCGGAGCACCTCATCTTCATCTTCGCCACCACCGAGCCCGAGAAGGTGCTGCCGACCATCCGGTCGCGCACCCACCACTACCCGTTCCGGCTGCTGGCGCCGTCCACCATGCGCGGGCTGCTCGAGAAGATCTGCGCGCAGGAACACGTGCCGGTCGAGGATGCGGTGTACCCGCTGGTCATCCGCGCCGGCGGCGGCTCGCCGCGTGACTCGCTGAGCGTGCTCGACCAACTCCTGGCCGGTGCCGGGGGGGAGGGCGTCCGGTATGCGCGGGCGCTCGCCCTGCTCGGCGTCACCGATGTCGCGCTCATCGACGAGGCCGTGGACGCGCTGGCCGCGAACGACGGCGCCGCACTGTTCGGCACCGTCGACAAGGTGATGGACGCCGGGCACGACCCGCGCCGTTTCGCCGTCGACCTGCTCGAGCGGCTGCGCGACCTGATCCTCATGCGCGCCGTGCCCGACGCCGCCGAACGCGGGCTGGTCGACGCCCCCGGCGACGTCCTCGACCGCATGCGCGAGGAAGCCGAACGCATCGGTCCCGCGACGCTCGCCCGCTACGCCGAACTGGTGCACGACGGCCTCGGCGAGATGCGCGGTGCCACGGCACCACGCCTGCTGCTCGAGGTGATGTGCGCCCGAATGCTGCTGCCGTCCGCCACGGACGCGGAATCGGCTGTGCTGCAACGCCTCGAGCGGATCGAGCAGGGAGTGGTGATCCCCGCCGCCGGTTCCGCCGCGGCGCCCGTCCCGGCCGCCGCGCCGCGTCCGGCCGCTGTCGAGCCGCCGCCGTCGTCGGGTCCCGTCTACCAGCGTCCGTCGCAGCGCCGCGAGGCCGACGCTGCGCCGGCCCCCGAGCCGCAGCGGCAGCCGGAACCGCCCCGCGAACCCGAGCCCGTGCGTCAGCCGGAGCCTGTCGTGGCGCAGCCCCTCGCCGAGCCGCGTCAGCCGGAGCCGGCGCGTGAGCCGGAACCTTCCCGCGAACCCGAACCCGAACCCGAGCCCGTGCGCGTGCCGGAACCTCCGCGCCGGCCCGAGTCGGTTGTCGAACCCGTCGTCGCCGTCGCGCCCGTCCCGGAGCCCGTCGCACCCGTGCCGGAGCCCGTAACGCCTGCGCCGGTCCCGGAACCTGCTCCGGTGCAAGCGGAGTCGTCGGATCGCCCGGACGTCGCCGGGGTTCGTGCGGTGTGGTCCGAGGTGCGTGCCAAGGTGCGCGACCGCAGTCGCACGGTCGAGGTGATGCTGTCCGGCGCCACGGTCCGGTCGGTGGACGGTCCGCGTCTGGTGCTCAGCCACGACTCGGCCCCGCTGGCCAAGCGTCTGGTCGAGCCTCGCAACACCGACGTGATCGGTGCCGCGATGCGCGATGTGTTCGGCGGCGACTGGGAGGTCACGTGCGAGCACGGCACCGCGCCGCCGGCGCAGACGGCTCCGTCCCGGTCGGCGCAGCAGGCGAAAGCTCCTGCCGCACCGCGTTTCTCCCGGCCCAGTCAGGGCAGGGCTGCCGTGGCGCCCCCTCCGTCGGCACCCCGGTCGTCCTCGTCTGACCTCGACGACATCCCGCCGCCCGAGGCTCCGGACTACCCGGACGACCCCGGGCCGCCGCCCGTCGACTACGAGGCCACCCCTCCTCCCACCACCCCCGAGGATGAGGAAGAGATGATGGCCGAGGCGGCCGTGCCGGTGGATCAGGCGAGCCGTCGCGACCCGGACGAGGTCGCCGCGGAGTTCCTCGGCG
>NZ_QQAT01000007.1:0-182702 GCF_003350365.1 Rhodococcus sp. AG1013 | reverse complement strand
CCCCCGAGGATGAGGAAGAGATGATGGCCGAGGCGGCCGTGCCGGTGGATCAGGCGAGCCGTCGCGACCCGGACGAGGTCGCCGCGGAGTTCCTCGGCGAGATCCTCGGCGCGCGCAAGATCGACGGTTAGGGCGTGTCTCCTGGGCCGCGGTGGAGGGATCGGTGACGACTGCTGGTCGTGTCGGCCACCAAGCACTTGAATGATGAGCGGTGGTTGTTGATCGAGCCGTTGCTTCCTTCCTCGGACGGCCTGCGGGCCGCCTGTTCCGAGACAACCGCCGGGTGGTCGACGGCATCATCTACCGCTACCGGGCCGCAATCGCGTGGCGGCGGGACGTACCTACCGATTTTCGGCCCGTGGCACACGATCTGGAAACGTCAGCGTCGGTATGCCGGCGATGGAACCTGGGACACGATTTCGGCCGCGCTCCTCGCCCATTTCAGATACGAACCGCCTGGTCTACTGGACCGTCGGTAGACACGAACATCTGCCGCGCATACCAACACTGCAGTCGATCCCGTCACCGTTTTGCACGGCGGGCGAGGACCACGAGGCAGCCTAGGGCGAGGACGGCCAGAGCGACGATCAGCAGTCCCACCCGCCAGAGATTGTCGACCTCTCCGTTGATGAGGGCCACCATAGCCATCGGAGCCATGCCCCCGAGAATGGCTGCAGCCTGGTAGCCGAGCGAGGCGCCCGAATAGCGCACCTCCGGCGGGAAGAGTTCTGCGAACAGAGCTGCCTGCGGACCGGTCTGGAACGACATGACGACGCACGAAATGATCAGGGCGGCAGCGAGCGGCCAAATGTTCTGCGGTGACGAGGCGCCGACGAGCAACCACATCGGAACGGCCCATAGCCCCATGCCCACGATGCCGATGCCGTAGATCAGCTTGCGGCCGTAAATGTCGGACAGGTACGCGGTCAGCGGCACCATGGGTACAAGCACTCCCGCTGCCACCAGGATGATCGCGAGGACATCCGATCGGGCAATGTCGAGGGTTGTAGTGGCGACCTGTACCGACCCCGTGATGGTGAGATAGAACATCACGATGCCGACCAGATAGGTGCCACCGGCCATGATCACGGTGCCCCCGTTGTTCCGGATGACCTCGAGAATTGGGGAACGCCGCTTGATCGGTTCGGCGGCCAGCTTGGCCTCGAGCTGCTGGAACTCGGGGGTTTCTTCGAGGTAGCGGTGGATGGCGAATGCGACGAAGAGCATGAACAGGCTGATCCAGAACGGGACGCGCCAGCCCCATGACATGAACGCCTCCGGCGTCACCGCCCACGCTGCGACGAGGAAGACCGCGTTGCCGACGACCACGCCGATCGGGATGCCGAGCTGGGCGAAGCTCCCGTAGAAGCCTCGTCGGTTCGGCGGCGCGTACTCGGTGGCCAGCAAGACTGCGCCACCCCATTGCGCCCCGACAGCAAGGCCTTGGCAGATGCGCAGCAGCACCAGCATCGTCGGGGCGAGCCACACGATCGAGGTGTCCGGCACCAGTCCGATCAAGGTCGTCGCGATGCCCATGATCAGGATCGCAATCACAAGCACCGGCTTACGGCCGTGCTTGTCGCCGAAGTGACCGGAGATGATCCCGCCGATGGGCCGTGCGATGAATCCCACCGCGACGGTAGCGAACGAATTGAGTGCGGCGACAACTTCGCTCTGAGTGGCAAAGAACGTCTTGTTGAAGACCAGAGCGGCGGCCGTCGCGTAGATGAAGAAGTCGTACCACTCGAGGGAGGTCGACACGGCGGCGGCAAACGCAGCCTTACGGGCCGCTCGGCGCGGGTGCGGCGGCGCAGCGTTCGCCAGCGCAGCGCTCGGCGCCGTGGTCTGCTGCGGGGAAGCCGATGATGGGGGCATCTTCGCCTCTTTCGAACTCATGGGACGGACCGAGCGAACGCTCGGTAGCGATGTTCACGTAACATAGGTGACGCACGCCACTGCGGTCAACTTCTGGCGAGGACGCCACACTGTCGTCGAATGGGACTCCGACGGTGCGCTCCCTGGTCGCTGAGTCCCGTGAGGGCGGAGTGGGCTCGGTGGTGATTGAAGTGAAGCAAGCCGGGGTAGAGCAGTTCGGCGTTCGGCTTCCGAGGTGTAGAAGCGGGCGCAGGCCCAACCGTCACCGAGAGTGCGGTGGAACCGCTCGATCTTCCCGTTCGTCTGAGGCCACCCCTCCTCCCACCACTCCCGAGGATGAGGAAGAGATGATGGCCGAGGCGGCCGTGCCGGTGGATCAGGCGAGCCGTCGCGACCCGGACGAGGTCGCCGCGGAGTTCCTCGGCGAAATCCTCGGCGCGCGCAAGATCGACGGTTAGGCGCCGGATACCGGCGACGTCGACCGTTCGAGCGTGAAGTCGATTGTGGCCCGGTCGATTCCGCCGACACCGGGTCGGGGGTCGAGGATCGCCTTCGCCGGGGCGTCGTGCCGGATCCAGGCGTCGCGGCGGAAGTACAGGCGAGTGGTCAGGGTGCGCATCCGCGGCGCCTTGACCGTGACGTGCAGGTGCGCCGGTCGCCACGCGTTCCAGCCCTCGTTCGCGATGAACCAACCGGTCGGGCCGTCAGCCGGAATCTGATAGGGCGCAGGCGTAATCGTCGCAATCGTGAAACAGCCGTCGTCGTCGGTCGTGACCGTGACGACCGTAGAGGTGCCCGCACGGACCGTCCCGCCGTTGTCGCTGCGACGGACCTGGACGGAGACACCGCGCACACCCCGGCCCGTGTCGTCGTGGATGCGACCTGTCAGCACGAGTGGGCTGCCGACGGGATGTCTCGCAGGTGAGAAGGCCGTGGTGTGGGGAGCGGGCGAGCGAAGGCGGGTCGGCACGGACGTCGAGAAGAACACGGGGATCCCTTCGGCTGGATTATGTCGGCGGACAGAGGATCAGGTAGTGCGGAGGGCCGAGGACGGGGAGACGCCGAATCGGCTGCGGTAGGTGGCCGCGAAGCGGCCGGTGTGGGCGAAGCCCCAGCGCAGGGCCACCGCGGTGACCGTGTCGCCCGGGTCTGCGGCGAGGAGATCGTCGCGGGCGCGGACGAGGCGGATGTCGTTCAGGTACTGGGTCGGACTCCTGCCCACGTACTGCCGGAACCCTTCCTGTAGTCGGCGCACGCTCACGCCGGCCTGCTCGGCCATCTCGCCGGCCGTCCACCGGTGGGCGGGGTCGCCGTGCAGGGCGTCGATGACCCGCTTGACGATTCGTGGTCGCGCCGCGACGGCGCCCCCCGTGCCCTCCGGATCGTCCGGTACGGCCGCGAGGACGAACGCGGTGGTGACGGCGCTGAGCAGTTGGTCCGCGACCAGATCGTTCTGCAGCAGGCAGTTCGGTCCTTCCATCTGGTCGGAGAGCGATTCGACGAACCGCATCCACGTCGTCCCTGCGGGGGCGGACAGGTCCACCTGGCTTGGCAGTGGACGATCGGGGCGCGCGAGTATTCGATGCATTTCCCGTTCCAGGTACTCGTGATCGAAACGGACACCGATGATTTCGCACGAGGCAGCCCAGTGAGGGATCCGGGTGTCGGTGTCGGGTGGGCACACCGTGGCGGTGCCCGGCAGCGACGACACCTCGCGCCCGCCGACGACCGAGTCGAGTCGACCCGACACCGGAATGTTGACGCCGTAGGCTCCGGGGTGATCGGACCGGATCGAGACGTCGGCACCCCAGCCGAGTCGAGCGATGCGGACAGGTCCCTCCCCGGTGCTGCGCAGGAACGCGCCGTCGGTGTGGACGGGAGTGCGAGGTGTGAGGGTGTGCGGAAAGTAGGCGTCCGCGACTACTTGCGAGATCTCGTCCCAGTCCCGCGATTCGATCTTGCCCGACGGCATCGACATCGTTCCGACCTCCCGACTCGCGTTTCGGCTCCGCGTGTCTCAGGTGTATGAGCCAATTGAACGCCGACGGCAGGCGTGCCACCAGGGGCGCCGGCGGCTCGGTGGCAGGTTCCCGCGCGATCCGGATCGGGTTCGCGCTTCCCGGCCCGGGGCAAACGAACATTCGACCGGGCGTCGCCGAGCCGCGGCCGCAGCCGATCGGGACGTTGTCGCAGCTGTTGTCTAGCCTGATCGGCATGCTTGTTGTGACGACGAACGACATTCCCGGCTGGGAGATCCAGCGCGTGATCGGCGAGGTCTTCGGACTGACCGTCCGGTCCCGCAACATCGGTTCGCAGATCGGCGCCGGCCTCAAGTCGCTGGTGGGAGGTGAGCTCCAGGGCATGACGAAGAACCTGACCGAGAGCCGTAACGAGGCGATGAGCCGACTGATCAACGAGGCGTCGCAGCGGGGCGGGAACGTGATCGTCGCGATGCGGTTCGAGACGTCCGACCTCGGCGGCAACTGGTCGGAGATCTGCGCGTACGGCACCGCGGCCTACGCGGTACCCGTCACCGACGCCGCGAGGCAGACGGCAGCCGAGTTGGGCTATCGAAACTGACGCGAGCCGTCGAGCCGAACCGGTTCCCTGTCCCGTCCGTGGGACTGGCTGTCGGGAGTCGACGCCGCACGGTCAGTGACCGAACGGCGGTCACGCGCGGCGAGGGGCCTGCGGCAAGGACGCGAAAGGCCCTGCCCGAGATCGGAATCGAACTCGGGCAGGGCCGGTCGCGCGCGGGAACCGGGTGACCGGGCTCAGGCTGTTCCGGTGCGTCGCCGGCGGAGCAGCAGGACGCCGCCCCCGGCCAGGCCCACTGCCGCCGTGATTCCGGCGACGGCCGGGTTCACGAGGGGGACGGCGGCGGTGTCGGCGGTCGCCATTTCGAGGCAGTCGGCGGTGCCGGTGCACGAGGCCGGCACGCCTCCGGGCAGAGCGGACGGGGCGGCCACGAGGGACACGAGGTTGTGGTCGCCCTGCTGCGCATACGTTTTGGTGACCACGCTGTAGACGACGGTCACCGTCTGGCCGGGCTGCAGGGTTCCGGCAATGCCGAAGGTGTCGCCAGAGCCCTGGACTGACAGGGCGGCGTCCGAACTGGTCGGTCCGGAGACGAGGTCCGCGTCGTCGAGCAGGCCCGCGAGCGCCAGCGCCTGGTCGACCACGAGCGGTTGGGCGCCGGTGTTGGTGAAGGTGACGGTGTAGTTGACCACCTGGTTGTCGTCCAGCGGGCCCGATGCGTCGGCGGTGTGCGTCAGCTGCAGCTCGCTCGGTGCCGCGTCGAGTCGCAGCGAGACGTTGTCGGCGAACGCGTCGAGGGTGCCGTAGGCGACGGAGAAGGCGAGTTCGACCGTCACGGAGCGGGTGCCGACCGGAACGGGCGCCGAGGCGTCGCGGCGGGCGAATCCCCGTACGCCACCACGGTCGCTGTTGGTCACGGCGGGCAGCGAGAAAGTGCCCAGGACCGTACCGGACGCGTCCGTGAAGGCGTAGTTGACGCCGACGCGGTCGTTCTGGCCGGCGATCCCGCCCAGATAGGCCCCGCCGAGGGCGGTCACCTTGCCTGTGTCGATGCTGGCCGCCGACGGCGTCAGGTCGACAACCTGCGTGGCGTTCCTGTTGGAACTACCCGCGACCCCGAAGAAGCTGCCGCCGCCGTCGAACGTCTGCCCGGTCGAGCCCTTCCCGTCGACGATCAGCGGCGACATACCGGCGTATTCCCTCGACATGAAGTTGGGGCCCGCCCATCCGGTGGTGCCGTTCTCGGCGTCGCCGTTGACGATCAGCTCACCCGGTTGCGCGGCAAGCGGATCCGCTCCGGCCGGTGCCGCGGCGATCCCCCAGGTGGTCGCGGTCAGAGCAACCGCCAGACCGGAGACGGTCCTTGCGAACGACGCCATCCTCATTCTTGCTCCATTCTCGTGCCGCCTGCAGCGTCACGGGTCCGCAACAGGTGGGGACTCCCCCCACGGTCAGGTTCGCCCACGAAGTGGCACGGAGACGGTTCGGCGAGATCACTGTGCGGCCTCGCGCGCGGACTGTGCGCCATCCCGCACCGCTGCGGGATGGCACGAGCACGCTCCGACGGTCCGGCTATCCGACCGATACGGCGATTCGCGTCGAGGATGAGAAGTCACCGTCGGGTGCGTAGTCCGGCAACCGCGACCCGGCCCCGACCAATTCGGCAATCGCGGCGGCGGCGCGCGCGCCGGCGTGCCCGTCGCCGTACGGGTTTCCGGCGGCCGTCATCGTTCGGTACGCGTCGGCGTCGAGGAATAGCCGCGTCGCCTCGCTGAAGATCGCGTCCGGTCGGGTGCCGACCAGCAGAGCACACCCGGCGTCGATGGCCTCGGGGCGCTCGGTGGTGTCGCGCAGCACCAGTACGGGTACTCCGAAAGTCGGTGCTTCCTCTTGGATTCCGCCGGAGTCGGTGAGGACCAGATGGGCGTGACGGAGCGCGGTTGCCAGGTCGGTGTACTCCAGCGGCTCGGTGAGCAGAATGCGTTCGTGCCCACCCAGGTTCGCGGTCAGTGTCTCGCGCACCATCGGATTCGGGTGCATCGGGCAGAGAACGACGATGTCGGGCACGGCCTCGACGATCCGTCGCACCGACTTCGCGATCGCGCTCATCGTTGGCCCCCACGACTCGCGGCGATGCAGCGTCAGCAGAACGAGGCGTCGACCGCCGGCCAACGCGGTCTGCAGGGCGGGGTCGGTGGGCGGGATGTCGCTGGACGCCACGGTGAGCAGCGCGTCGACGACGGTGTTGCCCGTCACCGTGACCCGATCGGGCACGACACCCTCGTCGAGCAGATTGCGGCGGGCCAGGTTTGTGGGGCACAGATGCAGCGCCGTCACAGCCGCCGTCATCCGCCGATTACCCTCCTCCGGAAACGGGTTGCCGAGGTCGTGCGAGCGCAGCCCGGCCTCGAGGTGGACGACGGGGATGTTCTCGCTGAACGCGGCCAGGGCGGCCGCGGTGGAGCTGGACGTGTCACCGTGGACCACCACCGCGTCGGGGCGTTCGGCGCGGAGCACCGCACTCGCGGCCGTGGTGACGCGGCCGGACAGCCGGCCCAGCGGTTGACCCGGCTCCATGAGGTTCAGGTCGTGGTCGGCGGAGATCCTGAACGTGGCGTGGACCTGGTCGACGAGGCTGGTGTGCTGGCCGGTGACGATGACGGTCGGGTCGAGTGCGGGATGGGCCTCGAGTGCCTTCACCAGGGGTGCACATTTGATGGCTTCCGGGCGGGTTCCGTAGATGACCGCGATTCGAGCCGACCGTGACTCGCTGCGCGCGGATTGGTGCGACAATTTGCTGTCCCTTTCGCTCATCTCGATCCGCAGTCCGACTGTCGGATCGGTGCATTCGTCGACAGCCAACCCGACCTCTCGATGCTGTCGGGTCTTGCGGAGCCAGGAGGCGGGGCGCCGCACAGATCGGTGCGGCACCCCGCAGTTCCCGCACCGATTCGGTGAAATCCCCGCCGACCCGTGGTTTACGGAGGCGGAGAGCTCTGGTCAAGCGTTAGATATAGGCGATCACGATCAATATGACTGGAAGAAGGGCGCGACGGCAACGATGAACGAGGGCGGATTCCGCAGCCGCACGGCCGAGCCGATCTCCACCCTTCGACAGGTTCAGGATGCTTTCGAGGCCGCCGAACTCGGTCTCGGATCTGCGCTCGTGATCACTGGACCCACCGGGTCCGGACGCACTCGTCTGCTGGGTGAGTTGGTCGTCAATTCCTCCTTCGACACGGTCTCCATCGGCGGCGCGTCGAACGTGTGCGAGCAGGTCGACTACAGCCTGATGGCGTTGCTCGGCCGATCGGGTCGGCAGCGCGATGCTTCCCGGCGGACGGCGGGCCTCGAGATCCGCGAATCCGCGATCGCCACCCGCGCCGAACATCTGCTCGACGCGATCGCGCGGCATGCCGATCACGAGGGGCCGTTGGCGATACTCGTCGACGATGCCGACCGCATGGGGGAGGACTGCCAAACGCTCCTCGGGTACGTGGGGCGAAGGCTCGCGAATCATCGGGTCGTCCTGGTGCTCGTCAGCGGAGTCGAACCGCCCGAACCGTTCCTGCCCCTGTCTCAAGTCGCAGTGCCCCCGCTCGGGAAGGCCGCTGCAGTCGCGCTCATGACCGAGGCGCTCGGAAGAACCCCGGCGCCGGCTCTCGTCGATGAGCTGCACCGCATCTCGCGCAGTAATCCGGGTGCGTTGCTGGAGCTGTGCGAGACGGTCACCGAGCGGCAGGTCGACGGAATCGAGTCGATCCGCTATCCGATCGTGGTCAGCGGCTCCCGCGCGTCGCGTTGGATGGAGATCGACGACCGTATGACCGAGAACCAGCGGACGATGTTGTCCCTTCTGGCGGTGGCGAAGTCGGTTGCAGTACCGGATCTGCTCGAACTGGCTGCGGACCGGGCAAGCGCCGACCCCGAACGCGAGTTGGACGGATTGCTCTCGCTGCGACAGCTGGAACGGATCGGGGACCGGGTACGGATCGGCAGTCAGCTGGACCGGTGGGCCGTCTACGGGACTGCCACCCCCGGCCGCCGGGCGCTCGCGCACACCCTGGTCGACGAGCGGGGGTATCAGAGAGAGCTCGGTAGCGGACGTGACGGCGTCACGGACGCTTCGGTCCTGCGTCCTGTCGACGCGGAACTCGAGCCGCAGCAGGTCCTGGAGAACGCCGACGCGATGGCCCGCGAGTGGTCGTGTTCTGTCGCCCTGTCGATTCTGCGTGACGCAATCTCGATGTCGTGCGGCACGAGCGCGAGCGCACTGCGGTTGACCGCCGCGAAGCTCGCGCTCGAACAGGGATTCCGCAGCGACGCCGAGAGTCTCGCGGACGAGGTGGTGTGGTCGGATGCATGCGTGGCAGACCGTGCCGCGGCCGAACTCGTCAAGATCGAGGCGCGCTATCTCGCCGATCGGCCGATCAACGTCGAGTCCGTCGTCGACGCAGTGCGCGAGTGTGCCGACGAGGCCCCCGCCGCCGCGATGGACCTGGCAGGGGTCGCGATACTCTTTCAGCTCGAGCAGGGCCAGTTCTACGGTGTGTACGAGCTGTACAGGTTGGCGGAGCGTATCCACACCCGCCACCCCGGAAGCCCCTGCGATGCGCTCACGCTGGCACGCATGAGCCTGGCGCTGGTGCGGGAGAACTCCGAGGAGGCGCAGTCTCTGCACAACGAGGCGGACGCCGTCGAGCCGTTCTCCCGGCGTGACTTTCGTGAGATCGTCGCCTCGGGGATGTTCCTCACCCGGCTGGGACGGGTCGAGGAGGCCCGGGCACGGTTCGAATGCGCTTCGAATCCGTCCCTGACCCCACTCCAACGGATGTACCTGCTCACGGCGCAGGTCGACTGCGAGATCATTGCGGGAAACCCCGTCGGAGCGAGGAATCTCTGGGAACACGCCGACGCGATCCTCTCGTCGCACACGCACCTGCGCACGCTGCGGCTCGCTCAGCGCGTGCAGATCCTGGGGTTGCAGGGACAGTTCTGCGAGGCCGAACAGATTGCGGCCCAGTTGCTTTCCGTCGGTGCGTCGGGGGAGATCGACAGCCTGCAGGCGAGGGTGCTCGCCGTGCTGGGCGAGAACGCATTGATGCAGGGTGATGCGGAACGGGCGATCGCCCTGCTCGAGCAGAGCATCGACCACGTCGACCGGCATGCGTGCATCTGGAAGACGCAACGGTACGTCGACCTCATCGAGGCGCTCGTGCTTGCCGGCGACCTGCGGGCCGCGGCGCGCATGCTGGACGTGACGACCGAACGGCTGCAGCGGCGCACCCAGACGACTCTGACGTCGGCGATCCTGGCACGGGGACGGCTGCTGGTCGCCGAAATCACTGATGCCCGTGAGCTGGTCGAGTTGGCGCTGGGTTCCCGGGACGACAAGGTTCCCGCGCTGGAGCGGGCTCGTTCCCTGGCGATCTATGCCGACAGGCTGCTCGAGCACGGCAAGGTGACCCAGAGCCGTCAGCGTGCGCGGACGGCCTTCGCGCTGTTCGAGCGCATCGGCGCCGACGGGTGGATCAGTGGTGGTCGTTGGTCCACCCGCACCGGCATGGAGGCCGCCGTGCCCCCGGCATCCGGTGATCCTCGACTCGGGACGCTGAGCGACATCGAGCGGCGGGTGGTCCAACTCGTCGTGCAGGGCATGCGCAACCGTGAGATCGCTGCGCAACTGTACGTTTCGCAGCGCATGGTGGAGAAGCATCTCACCAGCATCTTCCGCAAACTTGGTATCCGTTCGCGCGCCGAGGTCTTCGCGTTGATCAAGAACGAGCAGCCGGCGTCTGCCTCGAGCATCCCTGTGTGAGGTTCCGAATCCCCTATGCCCG
The DNA here is from genome assembly GCF_003350365.1 of Rhodococcus sp. AG1013. NCBI lineage: Bacteria > Bacillati > Actinomycetota > Actinomycetes > Mycobacteriales > Nocardiaceae > Rhodococcus > Rhodococcus sp. AG1013. The sequence continues at coordinate 172,449 of NZ_QQAT01000007.1, read as the reverse complement.
GACGACATCGATATTCGCCGTACAGCCCCACGCGGGTGGTCCTGGACGCGCCGGTCACACGCGCGCAACGAATCTACCGTGGGGCAGGCGAGGCGCTGCTGACCCTCGCGCTGATCGGGGTCCTGTTCATCGTGTACGAGGTGTACTGGACCGACCTCACCTCCGACCGCAAACAGCGCACGGCCACAGAGCAGCTCGATCAGCTCTGGTCCGAGCCCGACCGCGAGCGGACAGCGACCGAGTCGGTGTCCGGACCGGTCGGCTTCGCGAAGCTGCACATCCCAGCCTTCGGCAACGATTTCCAGCTGACGGTGGTGCAGGGCACGTCCGACGCCGAGTTGGAAATCGGGCCGGGGCACTACGAGGGAACCGCGCAACCCGGAGAACGGGGCAACTTCGCGCTCGCCGGTCATCGCGTGGGCAAGGGATCCCCGTTCAACGACATCGACCTGCTGAACACCTGTGACGCGGTGGTGGTGGAGACCCGGACCCATTGGTTCACCTACCGGGTGCTGCCGAGCGCGAGCGAAGCGCTGGACTGGGCGACCAACAGGAAACCTGCCACGTGTTCGGCGGATTCGGTCACCGTCACGCCACTGCCGGCGCCCTATCAGCGCGCGGTGGGGCAGCAGGTGGTCGATCCGACGGCTATCGGTGTGATCGCACCGGTGCCGATGGACGCGGATTACGCGGAGCCGCCGCAGGACGGAGTCGCGCTGCTGACGCTCACCACCTGTACGCCCCGTTTCTCGGCGACGGATCGGCTGGTCGTGCAGGCAGTCCTGGTCGACACGGCGGAGAAGGATCCGCTGAATCCCGTTGTTCCCAAGTCCCTCTCGGAAGGATAGTTGTGTACGCCTGGATCTGGCGGCATCTGCCCGGCCCCTGGCCGGCGAAACTGGTCGCCGCTGTGGTGCTCTTCGTCGCGACGGTGGCGTTGCTGATGCTCGTGGTGTTTCCCGTGGTCGAGCCGTTCGTCCCGTTCACCCGGGTGGCAGTGCTGTGAGGGCTGACCACGCGTTGGCCGGTGTCGTCGTGGCCGCTCTGCTCGGCGCAGTTGTCGGTTGCGGTGCGGCACAGGATGCGCCGGAGGTGGCGGCGGCACCGTCGGCCGTCGTCGCCGCGGTACCCGACGTTCCGGTCCCGCGTACGGCGGGCGACTGCTCGGTCCTCTCGGTCGAGCAGGTCGAGGAGCTCAACGGCGAACGGGTCGGGTCGGTGCTCGTCGATCCGACCGTCGACCCGCCCGCGTGCTTCTTCACCGATCCCGGCGGCGCCGTGGTGGCCTCGGTGTGGGTGGCGCGGACCGAGGCCGAGACGACGGCGGTTGAGGTGGTCGACCGCGCGGCCCCGATATCGACCAGCTCGCCCGCGTCGGAACCGGCGGGCTGGAGCGGCGGCCGGTTCGGGGGTCCGGACGGCGCGGTGTACGCGGTTGCACGTGGAACAACCGCGGTCGTCGTCACCACTGCACAGCCGCAGTCGGTGCGTGCGCAGCGGTTGGCGCTCGCGGTCGTCGAGACGATCGGGTGACGGGCCGGCCGAGCAGGGCGGTACGGCGCTGCGCACCATCGCGTGCGTGGTTCCGCCCTTTCGTCGCGAGCCGTGGTTCGAGTGTGCGGGGACCACTACCGTCGGTGTGTTCGCGTCGCCGCGGAGCGTGTCAGGACTCAACGAGGAGCGGTTGGTTGTTCAGGTCGATCTTTGTGATCGCGGCGGCGTCGGTGGTAGCGACGTTCGTCGTCGCGTGTGGGACCGAACCGGACACCGCGCTTCCCACCTATCAGGCCGCCGAGGGCACCTGCTACGTCCGCGAGACTGCAGAGGAGATGCTCTCGCTCAGCAACGTCTCTCCGTGGATCAATTGCGAGTATCCGCATCAGCTCGAGGTGTACGGATTCGGTGTGTTGCCGGACGATCTGCTGAATCAGCCCGATCGTCCGTCCAATGCCTTGGAGCGCCTGCAGGCCTCGGATGTCTGTCCGTGGGACGGGATTCGCGGATACCTGGGTGCACGCGAATTCGATTACCAGTACGGAATATCGGTGTGGGCGAAGTACCCGACCCAGAAGGAATGGGCCGGCGGGCTCCGCACGGTGGTGTGCTCGCTCGGTGTGCAGGATCCGCTGCAGCCGGAGAGCCGCCCCGAGTTCACCGGATCTCTGCGGAACATCATGGGACGCACCATCTCCGATGGCATTCGGCTGTGCCGTTCGGGTGAGAAGCAGACGGTGTGTTCACGTCCGCACGACGCCGAGATGACCGGGTCGATCCCCGTGCCGAACGGGGACGCCCAGGTCCGCCTCGATGCGGCCTACCGCGCCTGCCAGCCGGTGATCGACCAGTACACGGCGGGGCAGCGGCCGGACGACTTCGTGATCAAGCCGCTCGTCGGTGAGACGTCCGTGGATTGCTGGTACGGCCCGGCGACCGGCACCGTCATCGGCAGCGTGCGCGGTGGACTCAGATGAGCGACAAGTTCGAACTCGTCGACTCGGACGGTGTCGGATTCACCGAGGATCCACTGGCGTTGGTGCCCGGCACCAAGCCCCCGAAGCCGCGCCCGCGACTGCGGGCGGCGCTCGCGACGGTCTCCCGGATCTTCGGATACCGGATCGAGGGCACGGCGCTCGGCTGGGTATCGGTGGGCGCGGGCGCGGCCTTCGCGGGCCTCATGCTGATGCGTCTGTTCTACGGTGGCGCCATCGGCCTCAGTGACCAGGGCGATGGTCAGCGGCTCACGTGCGGCATGGGTCTGCGCGCCGGAAACCCTTACAACACCCCGGTCGACGACCTGGTGTACACGACGTACTTCGACCACCGGTGGTACGGCGAAGACTGCCCGTGGAACACATACGGGCAGGCGTACAACTCGTCGCAGCTCTACCTGCTTCAGCTGGCCGAGTGGTTGACTCCGCTGTTGCGCCTGCCTGGAGTCATGGACCTGCGAGCGCTCGGCGTCCTGTGCGCCGTCGTACTCGGCCTGCTCGCCGGACTCCTCTTCGCCTGGACCCCGGGATCGTTGGTAGGCAAGGCGTTCGTCGTCAGTGGCGTGTGGCTGGTGGTGGCCGACGCATCGTTCGCCGGCTACTTCGTGTCGCCCTACAGCGACACCGGGGCCATCCTCGGTGTACTGGCGTTGATGGTGGCGTCCCTGGCGATGTGGCGGGCGCAGCGCGTGCACTGGTGGCACGTCGCCGCGATTGGGCTGATCGCGCTGTTCACGGCAACGACCAAGACCCAGGCGGTGACGTTCGCCGTCGTCGCGGCCGGGCTGATGCTCTGCCGCCGTGTGGGTGACCCGGCGTCCCTCGGCCAGTATCCGTTGCAGGGCAGGTGGTTCGGAATCGGCGCGGTTGGTGCACTGCTCGCCTCGGTCGGCCAGTACCTACGCACGCAGCCGGCCCGGTTCGCCGAACTGAACCAGTACAACGCGGTTTTCGTCGAGATGCTCCCGCACAGCCCACATCCCGACCAGGACCTGGCCCGGCTGGGGCTCGATCCGTCGCTCGTGTCCGGTGTCGGCTCCCGCATCAACTCGCCGAACTCGGTCACGGAACTTCCGGGTTACCAGGGCTTCCTGGACAAGACCTCCATGTGGGATCTGCTCTCGCAGGTCTACCTGCACGAGCCCACCCGACTGCTCTCGATGATGGGGCGGGGTCTCGTGGGAATGTCCAAGCTGCGGGCCGACTACATCTACTCGTATCCGTGGTATTCGGGACGGCCCGACACCCAGGAGTGGCGGGTGTCGGTCTTCTACCACTTCTGGCGCATGATGTTCGGCGCGCTTCCGCTGCTCATCGTCGCGTTGACGCTCGTTGCATGCGTGCTGTTCATCGCGGTGCTGCGGGTGTGCCCGGACCAGCAGGACAAGAGCATCGGCGCGACCGGCCTGTTCCTCGCGGTCGCCGCGATCGCACAGTTCTGGGCGGTGAATCTCTCCGACGGTGCGTCCGATCTGATCAAGCACCTGATGCTCACCAACCTCACCGTCGGACTGGTACTCGTGCTCGGCGTCTATTCGACGGTCGTGTTGCGGTCGAGTGTGATCCGGGAACGAGGAGTCCCGAAGTGACCGCCGGACGAGGGGTGCGCATGCCGGATGCTCCGTCGGTCCGATGGATGGGGGTCGGGGTCTATGCCTTGATCATCGTGATGCTATTGATTCGCCAACCTCAGTTCCGTGCCTGGGAAGCTGGGTTGGCGGCGCTGCTCAACGGCCTCGTCGGGGCGCCCACCAAATGGGTGCGCGGGTCCGACACCTTCTATGTCGGCATCGGCACCAACAAGGTGTTCGCCCTGGAACTGGTCACCGGCTGCAGCACCGCGCTGCTGATCCTGCCGATGCTGCTGCTGGCCGCCATCTACCTCCACTTCGGCCGGGTCCGGCTGTTGCACATGACGATCGGACTGGTCATCAGCTGCGTGGCCATGCTCAGTGTCAACATGATCCGCCTGGTCGTCGTGGGGGTGTACACGGTGCACAACGGGCGCTCCGGCTTCGAGATGGCGCACACCATCATCGGGTCGCTCATCGTGTTGGCGGGTGGATGCACGACCCTGGTGGTCTTCAGTAGGTGGATCGGTCGGGCCAGCACGGTCGCGGATGGTGCCGGTCCGATCCGTGCGCGATTGAAAGAGAGTCCCCGTCAGTGACCTTCGATACCGTGCTCGGCCTGACGATCGTGCTCTCGCTGATCCTCGGCCTCGTGTTCCTGGTGTATGTGATCGCCATTCTCGTCCCGTTCCTGCGCCACGTTCCCGAACGCCCCGGCGACCCGGACGAATTCGAACTGCACTTCATCATCCCCTGCCTCAACGAGGAAGTGGTGATCGGCGACACCCTGAGCTACCTGCGGCGACACTTCCCGGACTGTCACGCGTGGGTGACCGACGACGAGTCGGAGGACGGGACGCGCGACGTCGTCGCTGCGATCGAGCAGTTCGATCCCATGGTCCACCTCCTCCCACGCACCCTCCCGAACGCCCGTACCGGCAAGGGCGACGCGCTCAATTTCGGTTATCGCGCGATCGACGCCCAGCTGCCCGACGACGTCGACCGGAACAAGGTGCTGATCTGCATCGTCGACGCGGACGGACGACCTGCTCCGAACATGCTGGAGATCTCGGCGGGCCCGGACTGCTTCGGCAACGACTACGTCGGGTCGGTGCAGGTTGAGGTCCGGATGAGCAACCGCGCGGATCCGCAGCCGCTCGGCCCGGGTCGGCAGTGGAAGAACAGGTTCGCCCGGACCCTGGTGCGTCTGCAGGATCTGGAATTCCGGGGCCCGATCTCCGCGATGCAGATGGCCCGGCGCTACTCACGGACCGTCAGCATCGGCGGCAACGGTCAGCTGAGTCGGCTGTCGGCGCTCGACGCGGTCGCGGCCCGATTCGGTGAGCCGTGGCACGGCGCACTGCTCGAGGATTTCGAACTCGGACTGCACCTGATCCTGCTGGGATGGCGCAATGCGTACACCACGGCGAGCTGGGTCGATCAGGAGGCGCTGCCGGAATTGAAACCGCTGATCCGGCAGCGGGTTCGCTGGGCGCAGGGCGGAATGCAGTGCATCCGCTATCTGCCGGCGATCTGGCGCTCACGGCGGGTGACCAACCTCGGCGCATGGGAGATCACCTATTTCATGCTGACTCCCTGGCTGCAGGTGATCGGCACGATCGTCTATCCGTTGCCACTGCTGGTGATGACCTGGAACATGGTCAACTACCCGGAGTTCTTCAAGTCGTACCTGGTGAGCGGCGGGTGGGCGCTGTTCGTGTCCTATCTGATCCTCGGTGTGGGCGAGTTTGCGATCTGGGGTCCGCTGTATCGCCGGCGCAGCGAACCGCAGCTGTCGCGTCTCCACGGGATCGTGCTGGGCGTGAGCTATGTGGGCTACATGCTGATGTCCTACGTCGTGGCGTGGAGGGCCTTCGGGCGCCTCATCAGTCGTCAGAGCGACTGGGTCAAGACGAAGCGCAACGCCGAGCGAACGTCGGTGCCGATGCACCGGATCGCCGGCACCTGAGTGGTGCGGTAGCGCGCACCGAACCCGCACATCGGGACCGCCCGGCGCTGGCGGCGGTGCTGCGCGAGGCATCATCGAGCGGGGTAGCGGAGTATCGGAGTCGAGAACGACACGAGAAGAAGAGGATTCGGATGTACACACTGGGTGCGGGGCCTAGTGCCGGTGCGGGCTCGGCGGCCGTGGCCGGTGGGGGAACGCTGGCCTTCACGGGCGCGCCGGTTGCCGGCGCCCTGGTCCTGGTGATGTTCGTACTGGTGATGGGGCTGCTCCTCGTCCGTGCATCGCGGGTGCGGCCGAACGAGCTGCCCGATCTGGCCTGACACTTCCGTCGTGCGTCGTCGAATCCTTCTGTCGGGAGCGGCGATTGCTTTCGTTGTCGCGTCGGTACTCGCCGTCGTGACGGTGTGGGACACACGTGACGCAGACCGGCTCGACGGCGGCGGACACGACGACCCGCCGACCGCCGCGTATGCGGCACCTTCCGGGGTGCCGGCCGAGCCACCGATCCGGACGCCGGACCCCGCTCGGACCGCGGGACCGTTCGTCACGTACAACACGTATCCCGGTTCGGCGCATGCGCAGTGGGGCAAGTACTCGATAGCGCTGGAACGGGACGGCAGGTACTACCTGCTGTCTGCCGGTCATGTCGGCGGCAAGGTGGGTGCGCGCCTCGAGCTCGGGTGGGCGGGGCCCACGCAGGCGGTTGTCAGCCACAGCACCCGCCGCTGGGGTGCCGACTTCGGCTCGGTCACGGGTGGATCCGGTCTCGACATGTCCATGGTGGACACCGGTCCGGAGCCCGTCTCGCCGGTGCTGACGTTGTCGGCGGCCCTCGGCGCGACGCCGGACGACGTCGTGGTGGTGCCGACAGGGTCCGGGACCGATCGAGTGACGCTGCCGCGCACGGCGAGAATCGCCGCTGTCGCCGACGACCTCGAGCCGGGGGCCGTCGTGTGCCAGTCCGGCGCCGAGTGGTTCGCGTCGGAATACACCGCGGCGGCCGGCAACGTCCGGTGCGGACGCCTGACGGCACCGTGCCCCACGACGAGCGACACCTGCAGTTTCACCGGCTTCGACGCGGCCCCCGCCGTCGCCCCGAACGATTCCGGAAACCCCGTGTGGGTACCGCGGGCCGACGGCACGGTCGCGGTGCTCGGGATCGTGTACGCCGCCGGCGGGTGCGACAGGACGTCGGGTACCTGCCCGACCGGCCTGTTCACCCGGGTGCAGGCGTACACGCGACGGGAGTGGGCGGCCGACGAGACCCTGCCGGGAGCGCCGACAGGCGAGGGCGGTCGGATCGTCATGGGTCACTGAGCAGGTCGAGTCCCGGGCGGTGACGATCAGATGGCGACCGTCGACGTCGTCGGCAGGAAGTGGAATCCGAAACCGATGTTCGCCGTGTTGGTCGGATCGGGGCCCGGACCGGGGGTGGTGACCCGGACCTGCGGGATCTGCCGCGGCGCCGGCGCCACCGGGGGTGCCTCGGTCCAATCGGGGCGCGCCGCCTGTAGTTCCAGTGCGATCTCGATCAGCGCGGTCTCGTCCCACGGGCGCCCGCCGATCTGGACCCCGAACGGCAGCCCGGTGGCCGCGGAACGTCCGGCCGGCGTGCAGATCACGGGGGCGCCGGTGAGGTTGGCCCACCGCACGTCCCCGGTCGTACCGCCGAACACCGAGACGCCCGCGATCTCGAGTCGCTTGGACCCGTCCACCTTCGAGCCCGGCACCAGGACGGCGTCGAGGTCGTTGTCGGCGAACATCCGGTTGTACTCGTGCTGGTACACCAGTCGGTTGCGGGCAGCGGTCATGTAGTCGATCGACGGAACCGCCAGTGCCGCCAGGGCGCCGGCGACGGTCACGTTGTTGTCGAGACGGTATGAGCCCAGCTTGTCGGCGAACTGTTTGTGGTAGCTGCCCATCTCGGCGGAGTCGCCGGTCAACAGGTCCGGGCCGGCGATCGGCAGCGCGACGTCGACGAAGCTGCCGCCGAGGTGTCCGATGAGATCGAGGTACTCCGCGAACAGCGTGCCGAGTGGTGCGGGCAGCGCATCGACACTGCGTCGGGCCACACCGAACCGCTTGCCCGACAGCGGTGTCGGGCCGCCCTTCGCGGCGATCGGGTAGCCGCCGGCCGGGACGTCGGGGCCGACCGTCGTCGTCGGATCGTCGGGATCCGCGCCCGCCATGAAGCCGAGGAGTAGTGCGGCGTCGGCGACGCTGCGGCCCATCGGTCCGGCGTGGTCGCGGGTCCACGTCAACGGAATGACGCCGCGGGTGCTGCACCGGCCGAACGTCGGTTTGATCGACGTGATCCCGCACGCGCTCGCCGGCAGACGGAGCGAACCGCCCGTGTCGGTGCCGGTCGCGAGCGGGACGAAACGCGCCGCGAGGACGGCCGCGCTGCCGCCCGACGATCCGCCCGGTGAGTACTCGGTGTTCCACGGGTTGCCCACCTGTTCGGTGGCGACGCCGATCGCGAACTCGTCGGTGTGCGCGTGACCCATCAACACCATGCCCGCGTCGCGCAGGCGCGTCCACGCCGTCGAGTCACCGGCGGCGATGTTGCCCTCGAGAACCTTGCTCGACGCCGTCAGCGGCAGGCCCGCGACCGCGAACAGGTCCTTGAGAGCCAGCGGCAGCCCGCACACCAGCGGGGCGTCGCCGACGGCGGCGCGGCCCTTGCCCGACAGTCGCTGCGCCGCAGCATCTGCTGCCTCGTACGCCATCTCGGGATAGATCCGCACCCAGCCGCCGGTCGCGCCGTCGAAGGCGGCGCTGCGGTTCAGGCAGGCGTCGAGCAACTCTCGGGGATGCAGCGTGCCGGACTGCAGGAGGCTGGCGGCCTCCACCGCGCTGAGCAGCGCGGGATCCGTCGCCGTGATGGATCCGGGTGCGGGAAGACCCTGCGCGGGGGCACTGCGGCGGACGGTGGATCGCGCCGCGGCCACCCCGGGGGCCGCCACCGCCGCCACCGCCGCCACCGCCGTCACGCTCGCCGCGCCTGCCGCACCGAGCGCGGCCGCGCCCAGGAAGCCCCGTCGTGTCAGCCCGGACCGCGATCCGCCCCCCACTGCACTCATCGACTTCGATCCCTCCACACTGCCCGACTCCCCAGAAGGCTAACGGCCGAATCGATCGAATGCTTGATGGCGACGCCCGCGGGAGGGTCCGGTGATCGCCTCGGTCACAGACCGGGATCGCTTCGGTCCTTCCCGCAAAATGGAACACGTTCTAAGGTGAAGCGAGCCGAGGTCTGTGCCTCGAATGGGCAGGTCGCTGCGGCGGCACGCAGACGTGAACAGGAAGGAACACCTCACAGTGACCACAGAGGCATTCATCTATGAAGCCATCCGAACCCCGCGCGGCCGGGGCAAGAACACCGGTTCGCTGCATTCGGTCAAGCCGATCTCGCTGGTCACCGGCCTGATCCAGGAACTGCGCACCCGCTTCCCGGACCTCGACGAGAACCGCATCTCCGATGTGATCCTCGGTGTCGTCTCCCCGCTCGGCGACCAGGGCGCCGACATCGCCCGCACCGCCGTGACCGTGGCCGGGATGCCCGAGACGGTCGGCGGCGTGCAGATCAACCGCTTCTGCGCCTCCGGCCTCGAGGCCGTGAACATGGCCGCGCAGAAGGTGCGCTCCGGCTGGGACGAGCTGGTCATCGCAGGCGGCGTCGAGTCGATGTCCCGGGTGAAGATGGGCTCCGACGGCGGCGCCTGGATGCAGGACCCCGCCACCAACTTCGACACCTACCTGGTGCCGCAGGGCATCGGCGCCGACCTGATCGCCACCATGGAGGGCTTCACCCGCGAGGACGTGGACGCCTACGCGGCGCGCTCGCAGGACCTGGCCGCCAAGGCGTGGGCGGGCGGTTACTTCGCCAAGTCCGTCGTCCCGGTCAAGGACATCAACGGCATCACGGTCCTCGACAACGACGAGCACATGCGTCCGGGCACCACGGTCGAGGCGCTCGGCAAGCTGGCGCCGTCGTTCGCGGGTCTCGGTGAGATGGGCGGCTTCGACGCCGTCGCGCTGCAGAAGTACCACTGGGTCGAGAAGATCAACCACGTCCACCACGGCGGCAACAGCTCCGGCATCGTCGACGGCGCCGCGCTCGTGCTCGTGGGCAGTGAAAGCGCAGGGCAGGCCATGGGCCTGACACCGCGTGCCCGCGTCGTCGCGACCGCCACCTCCGGCGCCGACTCGACGATCATGCTCACCGGCCCGACGCCGGCCGCGCACAAGGTGCTCGCGCAGGCCGGTCTGACGGTCGACGACATCGACCTGTTCGAGATCAACGAGGCGTTCGCCGCCGTCGCCCTGAAGTTCCAGAAGGACCTGAACATCCCGGACGAGAAGCTCAACGTCAACGGTGGCGCCATAGCGATGGGTCACCCGCTCGGCGCGACCGGCGCCATGATCACCGGAACCATGGTCGACGAGCTCGAGCGCCGCGGCGCCAAGCGCGCCCTCGTCACGCTGTGCATCGGCGGCGGCATGGGCGTGGCCACCATCATCGAGCGCGTCTGACGCTCACGGACCAAGCAGGAGATACGAAACAGTGAGCGATCAGAACATCATCAACTGGGAGCAGGACGCCGACGGTATCGTCGTGCTCACCATCGACGACCCCAACCAGGGCGCGAACACCATGAACGACCGCTACATCTCGTCGATGCAGGAGACCGTCGACCGGCTGTACGCGGAGAAGGACTCGATCACCGGCGTCGTCCTCACCTCCGGCAAGAAGACCTTCTTCGCGGGCGGCGACCTGAAGAACATGATGAAGGTCGGCCCCGAGGACGCCGAGCAGATCTTCAACCACAGCCTCACTCTCAAGGCCGACCTGCGTCGCCTCGAGACCCTCGGCAAGCCGGTCGTCACCTGCATCAACGGTGCGGCGCTCGGCGGCGGCCTGGAGATCGCACTCGCCACGCACCACCGCATCGCGGCGGACGTCAAGGGCGTCAAGATCGGCCTGCCCGAGGTCACCCTCGGCCTGCTGCCCGGCGGCGGCGGCATCGTCCGCACCGTCCGGATGTTCGGCCTGATGACCGCGCTGACCCAGATGCTGCTGCAGGGCCAGCAGCGCGGGCCGCAGCAGGCCAAGGAGGTCGGCCTGGTCGACGAGGTGGTCTCGTCCGTCGACGAATTGGTCCCCGCCGCGAAGGCGTGGATCAAGGCCAACCCCGAGGGCGGCGTCCAGCCGTGGGATGTCAAGGGCTACAAGATCCCCGGCGGCACCCCCGCCACCCCGGCGTTCGCGGCGAACCTGCCGGCCATCCCGGCGAACCTGCGCAAGACCCTCAAGGGTGCGCCGATGCCGGCGCCGCGCGCGATCCTCGCCGCCGCGGTCGAGGGCAGCCAGGTCGACGTCGACAACGCGCTGCTCATCGAGTCCCGCTACTTCACCTCGCTGGTCACCGGTCGCGTCGCGAAGAACATGATCCAGGCGTTCTTCTTCGACATGCAGGCGATCGGTTCGGGTGCCTCGCGTCCCAAGGACATCCCCAAGCGTGAGATCAAGAAGGTCGGCGTCCTCGGCGCCGGCATGATGGGCGCCGGCATCGCGTACGTGTGCGCCAAGGCCGGAATCCCGGTGGTGCTCAAGGACGTCACGATCGAGGCCGCCGAGAAGGGCAAGGCGTACTCCGAGAAGATCGAGGCCAAGGCGCTCTCCCGCGGCAAGACCACCGAGGAGAAGTCCAAGGCCCTGCTCGCGCTGATCACGCCCACCGCGGATCCGGCCGACTTCGCGGGTGTCGACTTCGTCGTCGAGGCCGTCTTCGAGTCGCCCGACCTGAAGAAGAAGGTGTTCCAGGAGATCGAGGACATCGTCGAGCCCGACGCGCTCCTCGGCTCCAACACCTCGACGCTGCCGATCACCGACCTCGCGACCGGCGTCAAGCGGGCCGAGGACTTCATCGGCATCCACTTCTTCTCGCCCGTCGACAAGATGCCGCTGGTGGAGATCATCCGCGGCGAGAAGACATCCGACGAGTCGCTGGCGCGGGTGTTCGACTTCGTGCAGGCGATCCGCAAGACCCCGATCGTCGTCAACGATTCGCGCGGGTTCTTCACCTCGCGCGTGATCGGCACCTTCGTCAACGAGGCCATCGGCATGGTCGCCGAGGGCATCGAGCCGGCCACCATCGAGCAGGCGGGCATGCAGGCCGGCTACCCGGCGGCACCGCTGCAGCTGTCGGACGAGCTGAATCTGACGCTGATGCAGAAGATTCGCGCCGAGTCGAAGGCCGCCGCGCTGGCCGAGGGCAAGGAACTGCCCGCCGACCCGGCCGGCGACGTCATCAACTACCTGGTCGAGGGCAACGACCGTAAGGGCCGTCTCGGCGGCGCGGGCTTCTACAACTACTCCGACGGCAAGCGTTCCGGCCTGTGGCAGGGCCTGCGTGAGCACTTCAACTCCGGTTCGGTCACGCCGCCGATCCAGGACCTGATCGACCGCATGCTGTTCATCGAGGCCATCGAGACGCAGAAGTGCTTCGACGAGGGTGTCATCACGTCCACCGCCGACGCCAACATCGGCTCGATCATGGGCATCGGCTACCCGGCGTGGACCGGCGGCGTGAGCCAGTTCGTCGCCGGCTACGAGGGCGGCAAGGCCGGCTTCGTCAAGCGCGCCGAGGAACTCGCCGCCAAGTACGGCGAGCGCTTCACCCCGCCGGCGTCGCTCGAGGCCTGAGCGGCGAATTTTCGGCAGAATCTCGAAGGTGCCCTCCGTCCGTCACCGGACGGAGGGCACCTTCGTCTCTGTCGGTGGGAACTCGTGCCTGCGGGGCGTGCGGGGGAACTATATTTCGGGGCTGTACATCTCGATGTCAGAAGGATCGGTGTCTGACCTGTCTGACCTGCCCTAGCGGACAGGACTCGGCCGTGTCGGATGATCGTGAACAGGCCCCCGCCACGTCGATGCTCGATCGGATCGAGCTGGTGCTCGAGGCGCTCGACGACAACGGGTATCTGACCCTGAGTCAGACGACGCGGCTCACCGGCATCCCCAGCTCGTCGGCGCATCGACTGCTCGAGAAGATGGTGTCGATGCGCTGGCTCAACCGTGACGGATCGCGGTACGAGCTGGGGGTTCGCCTGTTCGAACTGGGATCGCGGGCAGTGCGCAATCACTGGTTCCATCGGACCTCGTTGCCGATCCTCCAGGATCTGCACCGGTCCACCGGTGCCGTCGTCCACCTCGCGTTCCTCGACGGTGCCGACAGCATCTACTGGGAGAAGCTGTCGGGCACGTTCGGCGCCAAGGTCCCGTCCCGGATCGGAGCCCGGTATCCGGCGCACCGCTCCGCGGTCGGGAAGGCGTTGCTCATGACGCTTCCGCGCGAGGTATTCGACCAGCCGGTGTTCGCGCACCTGGAAGCCGGTGTCGTGGGCGGGCGGAAGGCTCTGGAGGCCGAACTGGATCGCGCGCTCGCCGAGGGGGTCACCTACGACCGGGGCACCGCCGTCCCGGACCTCGGGTGCATCGGGGCGCCCATCGCGCGGGGTATCCCCAAGCCCGCCGCGATCTCGATCTGCGGTCCGCTCGACCGCATCACGGGCGACCGCCGGATGGTCGAGGCCGTGCAACGAGCGGCCGCGGCGATCGAGCGCGCGGCACGTCAGGTGGATGCGGCCTCCCGCACGACGTGACGATGCCCGCCGTCCGAAGCGGACGACGGGCATCGCGATGTCAGCGCGGGGGTGCGATCAGCCCTTCCACCACGGGCGCAGCGGCACGTTCGCCTCGCCGTCGGGTCCGAGCTTGACGGCCAGCACCTGGTGCAGCTGAACGACGTTGCGTTCGAATCCCAGCCGCGAACCGGCCATGTACAGGCCCCACACCTTCGCGGTGCCCTCGCCGACCTCGGCGACGCACGCGTCCCAGTTCTCGACCAGGTTCCGGCACCAGCCGGCGAGGGTCAGCGCGTAGTGCTCGCGCAGGTTCTCCTCGTGCCGGACCTCGAGGCCGACGTTCTGGATCTCGCTGATGATCCGGCCCGAGCCGGTGAGCTCGCCGTCCGGGAAGATGTACCGGTCGATGAAGTAGCCGGCCTTGGCGCCGCTGCGGTTGTCGGGCCGGGTGATGCAGTGGTTGAGCAGCCGTCCGCCCTCGCGCAGCTTCTCCTTCATGAAGCCGAAGTACGCCGGGTAGTTGTGGACGCCGATGTGCTCGGTGAGGCCGATCGACGAGATGGCGTCGAACCCGGTCTCGTGGACGTCCCGGTAGTCCGAGAACCGCACCTCGGCCAGCTCGGACAAGCCCTCCTCGACGATCGCCTTCTGCGCCCACTCGGCCTGCTCCCGCGAGAGCGTCGCACCGATGACCTTGACGCCGCGCCGGGCGGCGTAGCGGACCATTCCACCCCAGCCGCAACCGATGTCGAGCAGCCGGTCGCCTTCCTTCAGGCCCAGCTTCTCGAAGACCAGTCGGTACTTGTTCTCCTGCGCGTCCTCGAGGCTCTGGTCCTCGGACTCGTACGCGGCGCACGTGTACGTCATCGAGGGGCCCAGCACATGCTCGTAGAAAGTGTTCGAGACGTCGTAGTGGTGGTGGATCACCTCGGCGTCGCGGGTCTTGGAGTGCCGCAGGCCTTCCGCGAACCGGCGCCACCGCGGCAGGTGCTCCTGCGGCGGGGGAGCGATGGGACGCAACTTGTCCCAGCCGATGGACCGGGTGATCGTCGCGAGCTCCTTCGCCGACGGGCGGTGGAAGTGCAGGTCGGTCATCGCCTTCAGGATCGCGTACGGATCGCCGGGGTGGACGCCGACGGCCTCGAGGTCGCCGGAGACGTAGGCGCGGGCCATGCCGAGGTCGCCGGGGGCGGTGGCCAGGTAGGTGGTGCCGCGTGTCGACTTCAGGTGGAGGCCGTACTGTGCGTCCTCCGGCCCGGTCGCGCTGCCGTCGTACGCGGTGAATCGCAGCGGGATCCGGCCGTCGGAGACGGTTTCGAGAATCTCCGCGATGCTGAGTTTCTGCGCCGTGTCGGGGTTCGTTCTGAGAGTCGTCACTTTCGTTGCACCGCCTTCGAATAGAGGTCCAGGAGACGTGAATCGGGGTCGTACCGCTTCTTGATCTGGGTGTAGTGCTGGCCGCCGTAGAGCAGCGCGAACTCGTCCTCGCCGTAGAACGAGTCGGAGTACAGGGACTTGTGGCCGTCGAGGTCGCTGACCTTCTTCTCGATCAGCCGGTTCGCCGCGCCCTCGGGTGCGCCGGCCTCGATCGGCACGGACGACCAGAATCCGACGTTGACGTAGGTGCGTCCGGGCTCGAGCGGGTACAGGGGCCACGGCCGCGTGGTGTCCGCCGCGGGATGCGCGGGATCGCGAAGGCGCAACGGGCACAGCCACAGCGGCTCGATCGGGATCTCGTCGAGGAACCAAGTAAGGAAGTCCGCCGTGTTCTCGATCGGGACCTCGATGTCCTGCACGACACGCTCACGGGGCGGCAGCCCCTTGCGGGCCTCGAGGCGATCGGCGATGTCGTACTTCTGGTCCAGCCCGATGAGCTTCCAGTAGAAGCTGCTGCGGCGGTAGCGCTTCGGCCAGAAGCGGCGGATCCTGGGGTTCTGGGTGCCGAACGCGCGCGAGCACCAGAACCAGTCGGTGTCCCAGCGCCACAGGTAGTCGTGGATGGTCAGGCGGTCCGTCTTCGGGTGGTTGACCGATTCGTGCTGGATGGACCGGTAGTAGATGTCCATGTCGGTGTAGTCACTCACCGGGCCCGGCTCGTCGGTCTGCACCCCGAGCGTCAGGTAGGCCTCCGTCGCGGTGAACACGACGCCGTCGAGGTAGTCGACCGCGATCCCGTCCCATCTGCGCTCCTCGACGATCCGGTCCATCGTCTTCTCGAGCTGCTTCAGGTCGCCGAAGCGCAGGTGTCGCAGCGCGACATAGGGTTTCACCGGCTCGAGCTCGATCCGGATCCGCGTGGAATAGCCGAGGGTCCCGTACGAGTTCGGGAACGACCAGAACAGGTCGGAGTGCTCCCCGTCCGGGGTGGCGGTGATGATGTCGCCGCTCCCGGTGAGGACGTCGATCTCGAGCACCGACTCGTGCGGCAGGCCGTTGCGGAACGACGTCGATTCGATGCCGAGCCCGGTCACCGCGCCGCCGAGGGTGATGGTCTTGAGCTGCGGAACCACCAGCGGCGCCAGCCCGTACGGCAGGGTGGCGGCCACGAGGTGCTCGTACGTGCACATGCCGGCGACGTCGGCGGTGCGGGCGTCCGGGTTCACCGAGATGACGCCGTCGAGGCCCGAGACGTCCAGTCCGGGGGCGGTGCTCTTCGCCCGTGCTCGGAACAGGTTCGACGTCTTCTTCGCCAGTCGCACGTTCGCGTCCGGGGGAATTGCCCGGTAGCTGGTCAGCAGACGATCGACTCCTGCGCGATGCGCGGCGAGTCCAGTTTCGCGGATACCACTCGTAGAGTCGGCCACACCCTGACGCTATCGCTAGTCGGATCGGCGGGCCACGGATATCCCGGTGCGTCGCCATTCTGTAGCCATGCTAACGACTTGGCGGCCGCGGCGTGAGGTGCCCGCACGATCGCCGCCATCGCGGGCGAACGTGCAGGATGGAGGGGTACACCCAGAGCAAGGAGACAGTTAGTGGCACAGGTCAGCGCCAGCAGTTCGATCACCACCACCGCGGCCCCCGAGCAGGTGCTCGCCGCCCTGTCGGACTACGAGACCGTCCGACCGCGGATCCTGCCGCAGCAGTATCTCGACTATCGGGTGCTCGAGGGCGGCCAGGGCGCGGGCACGGTTGCCCAGTGGACGCTGCAGGCCACCGAGAAGCGCTCGCGCGACATCAAGGCGTCGGTCACCGTTGCCGGCCACACCATCACCGAGAGTGATGCGAACTCGTCGCTCGTCACGACCTGGGAGGTGGCCCCCTCCGGGACCGGCTCCACGGTCACCACGACGACGGAGTGGAAGGGCGCGGGCGGCATCGGCGGCTTCTTCGAGCGCACCTTCGCGCCCCTCGGGCTGCGCAAGATCCAGGAGAAGACGCTGTCGAATCTGGTTCGCGAGCTGGGGTAAGGCCCGCGACGGACTACGCTGGCAACGCGACTTCAGAAAGGACCATTCAGGTGCAACCAGGTGGACAGCCCGACATGCAGCAGCTGCTCGCGCAGGCGCAGCAGATGCAGCAGCAGTTGATGGCCGCGCAGGCGGAAATGGCGCAGGCCGAGGTGACCGGTCAGGCCGGTGGCGGCCTGGTGACCGCGACGGTCAAGGGCACCGGTGAGGTCGTCGGCCTCACGATCGATCCCAAGGTGGTGGATCCGGACGACGTCGAGACCCTGCAGGATCTCGTCATCGGTGCGATCGCCGACGCGTCGAACAAGGCGCAGGAGTTCGCGGCGAGCAAGCTCGGCCCGCTGGCCGGCGGCTTCGGTGGGGGCGGTCTGCCCGGACTGCCCGGTTTCTAGGACCGCGCGTTGTACGAGGGTCCCGTCCAGGACTTGATCGACGAGCTGGGCAAGCTGCCCGGTATCGGGCCCAAGAGCGCCCAGCGAATCGCGTTCCACCTGTTGACGGTCGAGCCGCCGGAGATCGACCGGTTGCAGGCCGTCCTGCAGCGGGTGCGCGACGGCGTCCAGTTCTGCATCGTGTGCGGCACCGTCTCCGAGGAGGAGAAGTGTCGCATCTGCTCCGACCCGCGTCGGGACCGGACGATGGTGTGCGTCGTCGAGGAACCGAAGGACGTGCAGGCGATCGAGCGCACCCGTGAGTTCCGGGGGCGCTACCACGTTCTCGGTGGCGCGCTCGATCCGCTCAGCGGCATCGGGCCGGACCAGCTGCGGATCCGGGAGTTGTTGGCCCGCATCGGCAATCAGGAGGACGGCGTCGACGTCGCCGAGGTGATCATCGCGACCGACCCGAACACCGAGGGGGAGGCGACGGCGACGTACCTGGTGCGGATGCTGCGGGATTTCCCCGGCCTGACGGTGTCCCGGCTGGCGTCGGGGCTGCCGATGGGTGGCGATCTCGAGTTCGCCGACGAGCTCACGCTCGGTCGCGCGCTGTCGGGGCGCCGGACGCTGTAGCGGCTACCGAGCCTGCGGTGTGCCCCCGAGTCCGTGTCCCGGATTCGGGGGCACACTGCTCTGCGCGGTCACCGTCCGGCGGAGCGACTCGACCAGGTCGGACAGGCCGGGGGAGGCGGCCGCGCCGGTGCGGACGATCCCGCTCACCGGCACGCGCAGCCGGTTGCGGGCCTCCCGCATGAGGGCGAGTCCGGTGCGAGGTGCCTCGCCGACGGTGCTCGCGTAGAGGACCGTCCAGGCCCGGGGGTTGGTGATGACGTCGAGGATCGCGGTGTGGTCGCGCGCGATCGGCGGCCCGAGGTGCACCCGGCGTCCGACGTCGACGAAGGCGTTCTCGACGACCGTGTGGATCAGGACCTGACTGGGCCGCGGCGGCAGCAGCAGGGGGTAGGGGGCGAGCTCGCCCAGTTCGACGGTGGAGAACGCCGACACCGGATGCTGGCTCGACGTCGCGATCATCAGGTCCTCGACGCCCAGTTCCACCGTCTCCAGGCCCGGTCGGTCCACCTCCCCGCGGATCAGGGCGATGTCGGCGTCCCCGGCGGACACTGCGTCGATGCGGTCGGTGAAGTTCTTGATCACGAACTCGATGTCCAGGTCCGGGTGCCGCTCGCGCACGCGGGCGATGGCGTCGAGGCTCTGCGGCGCGAAGCTCATGCTCGCGGTGATCCGGATCCGGTCGCGCGGTCCCTTCGCGACGGCGAAGGCCTTGGTCTCGAGGCTGAGCACCTCCTGCGCGATCGGTACGAGCCGGGTTCCGGCCGGGCTGAGGCGCACGACCCGGGTCGATCGTTCGAACAGCGGCGCGCCGAGTTCCTGCTCGAGCTTGGTGATCTGGTGGCTGATGGCAGACTGCGAAATGAAGCAGCGCTCGGCCGCTCGGCTGAAGCTCAGCTCCTCGCTCACGGCGAGGAAGTAGCGCAGCTGTCGGAAGTCCATGACGACATACTACTTATGAGCAATCGAGATAACTGTTTTCCGAATATCCCTGATTACTGGCGCAAACGTCGTTAGCGCTCCTACGGTGTTCCTCATACATCTCGACGAGGAGGTACCCGTGAGCGAAGTAGCAGTCGACCGGACCGAAGTAGTGATCGTTGGTTCCGGATTCGGTGCCCTCGCTGCGGCGAAGAAGCTGGCCAAGGCCGGCAAGCCCTTCGTTCTGATCTCGGAGACCACCGAGCATCTCTTCCAGCCGCTGCTGTACCAGGTGGCGACCGGTGTCCTGGCCGCCGGTGAGATCGCCCCGTCGGTGCGCGCGATCCTCGCCAAGTACCCCAACGCCGACGTCCGGCTCGGCCGCGTCGTCGACGTGCACCCGGAGGAGCAGGAGCTGGTCTACGAGGCTGCCGGTCAGCGGCACACTCTCGGCTACAGCTCGCTGATCGCCGCCACCGGCGCACGGCAGTCGTACTTCGGCCGCGACGAGTTCGCGAAGGTCACCTACGCGCTCAAGACCGTCGACGACGCCGAGCGGCTGCGCGCCCAGATCGTGCGCTGCTTCGAGGAGGCTCACACCACCACCGACCTCGAGCGCCGCAAGAACCTGCTCAGCTTCATCGTCATCGGTGCCGGTGCGACCGGCGTCGAGCTGGCCGGGCAGATCAAGGAGCTCGCGGGTCGCTACTTCGAGCAGTCGATCCGCGGCGTCACCGCCGACGACGTCACCGTCACCCTCGTCGAGGGCGCCGGGGTCGCGATGCCCGCGTACGGCGGCAAGCTCAGCGAGTACACCAAGGAGTCGCTCGAGAAGTCGGGTGTCGAGGTGGTCCTGGGCACCCTCGTCACCGATATCGACGAGCACGGCGCGACCTTCAAGGCGCACGGCAGCGACACCGGTGAGCGTCGCACCGCCGAGACCATCATCTGGTCGGCGGGCGTGCAGGCCAACGACTTCGCGGCCGCGCTCGCCGAGCGCACCGGTTGCGAGACTGACCGCGCTGGACGCCTGCTGGTCAACCCCGACCTCACCGTCGGTGGCCGCGCCGACATCTTCGCCGTCGGCGACATGACGTCGCTGAACAACCTGCCCGGGCAGTCGCCTGTCGCGATGCAGGGTGGCCGGCACGTGGCCGCGACGATCCTCGGTAAGACCAAGCGCGGCACGCCCTTCAAGTTCCGCGACAAGGGCTCGATGGCGATCATCAACCGCTTCCGCGCCGTGACGAAGGTCAAGAGCATCGAGCTCACCGGCTTCGTCGCGTGGGTGCTGTGGCTCGCGGTGCACATGGTGTACCTGGTGGGCTTCCGCAACCGCTACGTCGCGGTGATGTCGTGGTTCGGATCGTTCCTCGGCCACCGGCGCCCGCACTTCCACTACGCGCAGGAGGTCGGGCCGATCGAAGCCCCGGACACCCGCCTCACCGACGACGAACCTGTCAAGGCTGCCGCTTAGCTCATCGACAACGGGCGGTTACTGCGACATCGGCCGAGAGCCGAGCGCAGTAACCGCCCGTTCGGCGTTTCTAGGCGAGGGCGCGCAGCGCCAGATCGCGCAACTCGTGCTTCTTGACCTTGCCGGTCGCCAGGCGCGGCAACCGCTCGCAGAACTCGATGGTCCTCGGAACCTTGTAGCCCGCCAGGTGGGTTCGGACGTACTCGCGCAGCCGCTCGGCGGTCACGTCGTCGGCGGGAACCCCCGGATCGAGTTCGACCACCGCGTGGACGTATTCGCCCATCTCGGGGTCGGGAAGCCCGAAGACCGCGACGTCGGACACCTCGGGGTGGGCCGACAGGCACGACTCGATCTCGGCGGGATAGATGTTCACGCCCCCGGAGATGATCATGAACGACTTGCGGTCGGTGAGGAACAGGTAGCCGTCCGCGTCGAGGTAGCCGACGTCGCCGACGGTGGACCACTGCGCGTGGTCGGGATGCCGGGAGTCGGCCGTCTTGTCGGTGTCGTTGTGGTACTCGAACGGCACGACGTCGCGCTCGAAGTAGACGGTGCCGATCTCGCCGGCCGGGAGCGGGCTGCCGGCCTCGTCGCAGATGTGCGGGACGCCGAGCACCGCGCGGCCCACCGAACCGGGGCGGTCGAGCCATTCCTGTGCGGTGATGAACGTGATGCCCATTCCCTCGGTGCCCGAGTACAACTCGCACACGATCGGCCCCACCCAGTCGATCATCTGATGCTTCACCGCGGGAGGGCACGGGGCGGCCGCGTGCAGGACGTTCTGCAGCGTCGACAGGTCGAAGCTCTCCCGTTCCGCGGCGGGCAGTTTCAGGAGTCGGACGAACATCGTCGGCACCACCTGCGTGTGCGTGACGGAGTACTGCTCGATCGCGGCGAGGAAGTCCCTGGCGTCGAAGCGCTCCATGAGGACCACCGTCGCGCCCAGCGCCTGCGCGCCGACCGACCACTGCAGCGCCGCCGAGTGGTACATCGGTGCCGGCACCAGGTAGGTGGAGGTCTCGCCCATCCCGAGCAGGCTGCTCGCGAAGTGGCCGGCGCCCATGCCGCGCGGGTCGTCGATGTCCATACCCGTCAACGGCCGTCGAATGCCCTTGGGGCGACCGGTTGTTCCCGACGAATAGAGCATCATGTCGCCGCGGGGCTGCTCCGCGAGCGGGACCGGATCGAACCGTGCCATCGCGGCCTCGTACGCCTCGAACCCGTCGACGGTGCCGTCCATCATGAACCGGTGCGGCGTGTCGGTCAGTTCAGGGAGGACCGCGACCGCGAGGTCGGTCATGCGTGTCGTCGTCACCAGCACCTTCGCCCGGCAGTCGTTGACGATGTAGGCGGCCTCGTCCGCTGTGAGATGCCGGTTCACGGCCGTGATGTAGAGCCCGGATCGGACTGCCGCCCAGTACACCTCGAAGTATCGCGGGTGGTTCTCGGCGAGGATCGCGACGTGGTCTCCTTTGCGGAGTCCGAGCGCAAACCACTGCTGCGCCAGTCGGTTCGAACGGTCCTCGAGCTCTCGATACGTCACCGTCTCGCCGGTGGCGGCCATGACGACCGCCGGCCGGTCGGGTGAGGTCGCTGCGTAGACGCCGGGATACATGAAGTCGAGCCTCCTAGCTGTTGTGGCCTGAGAGGAGTCCCGGGCCCGATCTGCCTTGCCCGCCGAAACGGCGGAACCAGGGGTTGCGCTGGAGGCACCATTGTCGCCTCCGTCACTACTGCGTGTGCCGAATCTCGCTCAGTGGGACCGCTTTCCGCGAAACGACCGGTCGAATCGAGACGAACCAGGCCGCCCCGATCACCATGGTGCAGCCGACGAGCTGCGGGAGCGTGGGGCGCTCTCCGAGCACGACCATCGCGGCTGCGATCGCGAGAACCGGCTGGAGCAGCAGGAGGGTGGCGCCGACCTCGGGTGCCAGTCGGGGCAGCGACCGGCCGAGCATGATCCAGCCCAGGAACTGCGCCGACAGTGCCAGGACGAGCAGCCAACCGAACGCACTCCACCCGGGGGCGAGATCGACCGGACCCCACAGTGATCCGACAGCCGAGCCGACCACACCCGCCGCGGCCGTCGAGACGAGGACCTGGGCGGCGGCGGTCTCGGCGGAACCGGATCGGCCGACGATGAAGATGTAGCCCGCGTACGCGACGCCGGACAGCAGCGCGAGGAACGCTCCCCACGCCAGGTCCGGGCCCGCGGACGCGCCGTCGCTCAGTCCGGCGGCGAGTGCGATGCCGGCGAACAACACCGGGACGGACACGACGAACCGCATCGGAATGCGCGTCCGGAAGATCAGGAACGAGAACAGCGGGACCACGACCACCTGGACGTTCACGAGGACGGTGGAGATACCGGCTCCGATCAGCAGGATGGACTGCGACCACAGTGCGAAGTCGACACCGAGCAGGGATCCGGCGACGGCGTAGCGGGCGACGGCGCGGCGGGACAATCCGTGTCCGGCCCGGTGCTCGCGCAGCGCGAGGAACGCGAGTGGCGGCAGCGCGAGCAGGCATCGGTAGAACACGGCCGTCGCGGGGGCCACGTCCGCGAGGCGGATGAGGACGGCCGTCAGCGAGATGTAGAGGGCTCCCCAGACGGCAACGGCCCGCGGGTCGCGGAACCCGCCGAACGCGGGGCCGGCAGCCGGGCGGGCGGTGGGGAAACGAACGGTACGCACTTCTGAGATTCTGCGTTCTACCTGCGGAAACGACAAGTAAGAAGTTCTTCTTACGATTCGGTAGTGTTTCTACCGTGTTGAACCTCGATCGAGTACGAGCGCTGTGCGCCGTGGCGCAGGCGGGGTCGGTGGCCGCGGCCGGCCGGATCCTGCATGTCACGCCCTCCGGGGTGTCCCAGCAGCTTGCCAAACTCGAACGCGAGGTCGGTGCGGTCCTGCTCGAGCCGACGGGGCGCGGGGTGCGGCTGACGCCGGCCGGTGAACTCCTCGCCCGTCGCGGCGACCAGTTGCTGTCCCACGCCTCCGGGATCGAGGCCGAGATCGTGGCGATGCGCAGTGAGGTCGTCGGCCCGATCCGGTTCGGGGCGTTCGTCACCGCGTCACGGCTCGTGCTTCCGGGCGCGGTGACGTTCCTGCTGTCCCGGTACCCCGTCCACGTGACGGTCACCGAGGCCGAAACCGAGGTCACACTCGAGTCCGTCAGCCGGGGCCGGATCGACATCGGTGTCGTCGACAGTTGGGAATCGGCGCCCGTCGAGATCCCGACGGAGCTGGAATCGCGACTGATCCACCGCGACACCGCCGATGTCGCCCTCCCCGCGGATCATCCGTTCGCGCGCAGCGCCGTGGTTCCGTTGTCGGCGCTGTCGGCAATGCCGTGGGTGGCATGGGGCTCGGGGACCGCCTTCCACGCGTGGCTCGTGCGGACGCTGCGGCGGCAGGGTTTCGAGCCCCGGGTCGACTTCGAGGCGTCCGACATCTCGACGCACCTCGCCTTTGCCGCCGCCGGACTCGCGGCGGCGCTGGTGCCGCGTCTGGCAGTCGATCGGCCGCCCGCCGGGGTGGCGCTCGTGGCCACCGAACCCCGCCTCCACCGCGACATCTACGCGGTATGGCGGGCCGACACCGGCGGACCCGCGGTGCGCGCCGGCGTCGATGCGGTGGAGGCGGCGTTCGGAAGCGGGGAAGCTCAGGACTCGCGCAGCGAGTGATCCTGCTCGACCCCCAGATCCCGCGGGCAGTAGCCCACCGGATACCCGGGGTAGGTGCGGTTCCGCGGATCGTGCGCCGACGCCGACGCCCGCCGCTTCGGGAGTAGGCGCACCACCGCCGACCTGGAACGCAGCCCCGCCTCGGCGGCTGCCTGCACCCGGGGTGAGCCCTTGGGGAATCCGAACGCGGTACTCATGCGGTCGTCGATCAGCGCGTAGACGGCCGCCGCGACGGGGCGGGCCAGGGCCTTCGGGTACCACGACTGGAACAGGCCGAGCGTGTACGTACCGATCCGGTGGTTGTCCTCGCTGTAGACGAAGTGCTCGCGCTCGTAGTCCATCTTGAAGCGCTGGAAATCCTGATACGAGTCGGGAATGTCCTTGATTCCCATGCGGATTCCCACCTGACGGTAGAAGTGGAACGACGCCAGGCGCTCGTGCGGATGCAGCCGACGCCAGCCGTACCGGTCGATCCAGTCGATCGGGTCGTACACGAACGTCGACAGCACGTACAGCATGTCGTCGTTCGAGATCGTGTAGCGGCCGTGCATGCGGTTGATGTTCCGCAGCGACTCCCGCCCCCTCGGCGAGTCGTAGCCGTGCTCGATGAGTTCGGCCATCAGGAGCGCGGTGTCGTCGTAACGCTTCTGCGGCCGGTTCTCGAATTCGCCCGTGCGGGCGAGGAGTTCGGAGATCGTCGGAACGCAGTACGTCCGGAACAGCGCGAACTCGAGGGAACGTTGGTAGTCCCACGGGAATTCGTAGCCCGCCGTGATCCGCAGGATGTCCTGGTGCCGGGTCGCTGGATCGAGTTGCTCGATCACCTCGACCCACCCCATCCGGCCCGGACCGGGCCGCTGGTCGGGGTCGGGTGGAGGGAAGGTGCCGGCGCGGCGAGAGTTGGTGAGGCTCATCCCGGTCACCGACCGTGCCGGGCCTTGAGCATCCACGCGGAGATCTTCATGTCCCGCGCGGACCGCTCGAGGGTCAGCAGGTTCAGTGGGGCCGAGAACTTCTGGACGGTCACGGCCTTGGGTCGGCTGAACTCGCGGAGGCCGTCGGCGCCGTGGATGCGGCCGAACCCGGACTCCCCGATGCCGCCGAACGGCAGCGACGGGATGCCCGCGAACCCGAGGACCGAGTTCACCGACACCATGCCGGTGCGCAGGCGGTCCGCGATGTCCTTTCCGCGGGAACGGTTTCCGGTGAACACCGACGCACCGAGGCCGTAGGACGTGGCGTTGGCGCGCTCGATGCCCTCCTCGAGGTCGCGCACCTTGTTGACCACGACGGTGGGCCCGAACGTCTCCTCGCACACGGCCGACGAGGATTCCGGGACGTCGGTGAGGATCACCGGATCGACGAATCGTTCGTGCACGGAGTCGATTCCGCCGATCACCGCGCGAGCGCCCTTGTCGAGGGCGTCGGCAATGTGGCCGCGTACGACGTCGACCTGGCGGGGCAGGGTCATCGGGCCGTACGTGTCCCCGTCCGTGCTGCCCGGACGGACGCGCTCGACCGCGGCGGTGAACTTGTCGAGGAACTGCCGGTACACCGGCTCGGCGACGTAGATGCGTTCGACGCCCGCGCACGTCTGGCCGGCATTGCCGAACGCGCCGAAGGCGGCGAACTCGACGGCCTTGTCCAGATCGGCATCCTCGGCGACCAGCATCGCGTCCTTGCCGCCGCACTCGGCCACCAAGGGGGTCAACGTCTCCGCGCACACCGCCATCACCTTGCGGGCGGTCGGGCCGGACCCGGTGAACGCGATCTTGTCGACCCCGGCCCGGCACAGGTCCGCGCCGGTGGCGCCCAGCCCCGTGATCACCTGCAGCACGGGCTGGGTCGGGGCGAGCGAGTTCCACTTGGCCTCGAGCCACTTGCCGACACCGGGGGTGAGCTCGCTGGGCTTGAACACGATCGCGTTGCCGGCGGCGAGGGCGTACGAGATCGAACCCATCGGCGTGTACACGGGGTAGTTCCACGGGCCGATGACGCCGACGACGCCCATCGGCTTGTAGCCGAGGGTGGCCGACTGGTTGGCGCTGACCAGTCCCGATGGCACCCGACGGGGCTTGAGGACCTTCTTGGCGTTGCGGGCGGCCCAGTCGAGATGCTCGACGGCGAGCATCACCTCGAGGAGCGCGTCGTCGTGCGGCTTGCCGGTCTCTGCGGACACGACCTGCGCGAGACCGTCGGCGTCCGAGGCGATCGCCTTCTTGAACTCGAGCAGCCAGTCGCGGCGTCCACGGAACCCCTGTGCTTCCCACCAGCGGGCCGCGCCGTGTGCTCGCTCGACGGCCGCGCGCACGTCGGCCGCGTTCGCGACGGGGTATTCGGCGAGCACCTGGCCGGTGCGGGGATCGAGGCTCTCGAACGCCGTGGGTGCGTCGGTGGGGGATGGAGAAGCAGGTAAACCGGGTGCCGCGTCGCTCGAAGACAGTTCTCGGGTCATGTCGGGCTTCCTCCAAGGGATCGCATCAAATATATTTGATGTGATTTACTGTGGTGACGCTCACACTATTCGGCGCGGCCGGTGCCGACAACCCCCACGCGCGGCGTCCACGCCCGGCCCGGACCGCACGGATCGCGGTTCACTCGATTCTTCGCAGGCAGGAGCACATCAATGACGATCGACTTCACCGCCGAGCAACAGGATTTCGCGCAGGCAGTGGCCGCGTTCTGTCGCAAGGAATGCGGTACCCGTGAACAGCGTGACGCCCTCACCGGACGCGGCGAGCACAACCACAACCAGGACCTCTACCTCAAGATGGCGGCGCTGGGGTGGCTCGGTGTCACGGTCCCCGAGGAGTACGGCGGATCCGCCGGCACCGCGGTCGACATGTGCATCCTGCTCGAGCAGGCCGCCCGCGGCATGGCGCCGATCGGCGGTATCGGGCCCACCCTCATCACCGGCGCCGCGTACGAGAAGTTCGGGACGCCCGCGCAGAAGGAGGCGGTGCTCGGGGGCATCGTCCGCGGGGCGTCCGAGTCGATCTCGATGTCCGAGCCCGAGGCCGGTTCCGACGTCGGCAACCTCAGCTGCCGGGCCGAGAAGGTGTCCGACGGCTGGCTGATCAACGGGCAGAAGACGTGGTGCTCCAACGCGCACTTCGCCGAGAACATCCTGCTGGTGGCGCGCACCGATCGCAGCGGCTCCAAGCATGAGGGGCTCACGATGTTCCACCTGCCGGCGGACACCCCGGGACTGAAGATCAGCGGCATCGAGACGATGGGCGGCAAGGAGGTCAACGACCTGTACCTCACCGACGTCCTGCTGCCCGACGACGCCGTGGTCGGCGAGGTGGGCCGCGGGTGGACGCAGTTGATGACCGGACTCAACATCGAACGGCTGATCCTCGGCGCCATGATGCTCGGCACGGCGCAGCGGGCGTTCGACGACGCGCTCGAATTCATCACGCAGCGAAAGCAGTTCGGCCGACCGGTGGGGACGTTCCAGGCGCTGCGGCACCGCATCGCGGACCTCGCCACCGAGATCGAGTGCACCCGGCTGCTGGTGTACAGCACGGCGCGGCTGATCGACGCGAACCCGACGAAGCTGTTCCCGCGCGAGGCGTCGATGGTGAAGCTCAAGGCCACCGAGACCGCGAAGAAGGTGGCGCTCGAGGGCATGCAGATGATGGGCGGCTACGGGTACGCCACCGAGTTCGACATGGAGGGTCACGTTCGCAAGACGCTGGTGTCGTCGATCTACGGTGGCACCAACGAGATCCAGCGCGACATCATCGGCAAGACGTACGGGTTGTAGGAGCCGATCGTGGTTGCACCGGTACGTCCGACGCGGCCGCTGCGTCGGACACAACTCTCGGACGACGTGGCGGCGCATCTGCGCGGCGCCGTGATGTCGGGGCGATTGCGGCCCGGCGAGTTCGTGCGACTCGACGAGACCGCAGCCGAACTCGGGGTGAGCGTCACACCGGTGCGCGAGGCCCTGCTGACCCTGCGCGGCGAGGGCATGGTCGAGTCGGTGCCCAACCGTGGCTACGTCGTCTCACGTCTGGCGCCGGAGGACGTGCACGACATCTTCTGGCTGCAGGGGCAGATCACCGTGGAGCTGGCGGTGCGTGCATCCAGGTCCGCGGGGACCGAGGACCTGACCCGGCTCGGGGAACTCAACGACGTGCTGCGTGACGCCGTGACACTCGCGGACCCGGACCGGATCGCGGACGCGGAGTACGAGTTCCACCGCGAGCTGTGCCGCATCGCGGGCGGACCGAAGCTGGCGTGGTTCCTGCTCAACGCCGCGCGGTACACGCCCTACCGGCTGTACGCGGCGGATCCGGCATGGGGTGAGCTGGCGGTGCGATCCCACACGAGTCTGATCGAGGCGATCCGTGTCCACGATCGGGACGCGGTAGTGCGCCACACCCGCATCCAGTTCGACGATGCGGCCGAGCGGCTGGTCGCGCACCTGGGGCGAGCGGGGATCTGGACATGACCGCGGGATCGAATCCGGTTGCTGTGGAGAGCAACTCGACTGGGAAGGGGGGCCATGCGATGGCCACCGAGACCGCTGGCCGACAGACCGGGATCCGGGCGGGGGAGCCGCCGGCCGGCACGGTCGACCTGGCCGACTTCGTCGGGGAGTCCATGCTGCTGATCGGGGCGGGGGCGACCGTCCTGCTGCAGCTGGCGCTGCCAGGCGTGGGGCACGGCGTCGCCGAGCACAGCACGACGCTCGAACGACCGCTGGACCGACTGCGCACCACGATGACGTACGTGTACGCCGTCACGCTCGGCACGCCCGAGGAGAAGCAGGCTGTGGTCCGGTTGGTGAACCGGGCACACGTCCCGGTGCGATCCGAACGCTACAACGCGTTCGATCCGGAGCTACAGCTATGGGTGGCGGCGACGCTGTACCGCAACGGCTCCGACATGTACTCGCGGTTCTTCGGTGCCCCCTCGGATGCCGACGCGGAGCGGCTGTACCGGCAGTCCGCGGTGTACGGCACCGCATTGCAGGTCGGGGACGACATGTGGCCGGCCACCCGCGCCGAGTTCGATGCCTACTGGGACCGGATGATCGCGTCGGCCGAGGTGGACGACCAGGTGCGAGCGTACGTGCGGGGCCTGCTCTCCGGTGGCAGGGCGCCGCTGCCGGTGCGGCTGGCGATGCCGCTGCAGCGGTTCTTCACGATCGGATTGCTGCCGTCCCGGATCCGTGACCAGTTCGAGCTGCCGTGGAGCCCACGCGATCAGCGCCGCTTCGACCGGTTCATGGCGGTCCTGCCCGTCGTCTACCGGCGAGTTCCGCGGCCGATCCGCCAGATCACCGCCACGTACTACCTGCGGGACATGCGCCGGCGCCTCGCGGCGCACCGGCATCTCATCTAGGTCCGTGGACTAGCCCCAGAAATCGGCCTTCGTGTAGTCGGAGAGCGGCGAGAATCCCAGGCCGCGCAGCCCCGCCGCCTCGCAGGCGCGCTTGAACTCGTCAGTGCAGACCAGCTCATGGCCGACGTCGGTGCAGATGAAGGCTGCCGCCTCGGGAACGCGCGCCTCCGCGATCTCGAACCTGGCCACGGATTCGAACCTCGGCGCGTCCGGGATGTTGCGATTGCGGGGCGCCTTACCGCCGGCAGTGTCGAACTCGAACTCGAGCTCGACGTCGGATGCCGCTACGTCGATCACCGACGCCCACTCGCCCCAGCGCAGGTAGCTGTAGCGCTTCGTCGTCGGCACCCCGCCGGACTGCAGCACTCGCACGGGCACCGACACGAGTCGGAGCCCGAAGCCGCGGCAGATCCGCACGAACTCCTCCGATGCGAGCCAGTTCACGCCCCAGTAGTCGACGTCGATCCGCCGATTCGTGGTGACGAGCTCGTAGTCCGACTCGGTCGGAGACTCGGCGGGCTCGGGATCGAACGCGTCCCAGTACCACGGCCGGTTGAGTTTCCCCTTGAGGATCGGCGGGCAACCCGGCTCCCCCGCAACGTACTCGACGATCCACAGCACCATGCCCTCATTCTGTACTGATGCCCGCGGTCGCTGTGGGTCGGAGACGGTGGAGATCGACGGTCACAGCGCGACGTCGCGCTTGGGCCCGAACCAGCAGTGCTCGCCGACGTCGAAGACGAGCTTGCCCTTGTCACCACATGGAGTCGAGCTGAGCGCGGAGCGACAGGAGGTTCCGTGCCCGCTGCAGGGCCGGCAGGTCGCTCCCGTTCTCGATGCCGCTTCCGGATGCCCCCAGCCGCGCGACGACCTGCTCGGCCCACGTGACCTCGTCGTCGGTGGGGCTGAGCGCGTCGTTCGTGATCGACGCCTGTTCAGGGCGCAGACACAGCTTTCCGGTCATGCCCATCTCGGCGGTGATTGCGGCGTCGGCGAGGATGCGTGTGGGGTCGGTGGACAGACACGGCCCGTCGATCGGCGCCGCGATGTCGGCGAGCCGGCTCGCGATCACCAGCTGGGACCGGGCGTGGGCGAGGGCGAGGGGAGTGTCGGCGATGCCCGTGTCTCGGCGGAAGTCGCCGCGCCCGAAGGCGAGACGGACGACGTGCGGGGACGCGGCGATCTCTGCGGCCCGGGCGATGCCGCGCGCGGATTCGACGAGTGCGATCAGGGGAACGGCGCCGCCGAGCGCGTCGGCCGTCGCCGCTACCTCGTCGGGTGATTCGGATTTGGCGAGCACGACACCCTCGACACCCTCGAGATCGTGCAGCGATTCCAGATCATCTCGCCAGGACGGCGACGTTCGGCTGTTGATCCGGAGCCATCCACGACGGTGCCGAAGCCATTCACGTGCGACGACTCGCGCCGCCGCCTTACCCGACGGGGGAACGCCGTCCTCGAGGTCCAGGACGACGACGTCGGCGGGGGACTTCGCGGCGCGGTCCAGTTCCTCGCTGCTCCTGGCCGGAACGAGCAGCCAGGAGCGCGCGATGGCGGCGCGGGTGGGTGTGACGGTCGAGTTCACGGGTTCCTTCGGGTGCGGCGGGAGACGTCGGTGGCGGGACGTCGGTACGTGGCTCGGCTGCCGGAAACGGCGTACACGGCTGTGGTGGAAGCGCTCACCCTCACGGGCGGGCTCCGAGATTGCCCGTGGCTTTGCCTATCCGCCAGTAGATTCCGCCTCCGATCATGCCTCCGTCCACGGGTAGGTCGGCGGCGTTGACGAACGAGGAATCCGGTCCGAGAAGGAAGAGCGCAGCCGCCGCGAGCTCAGCAGGGTGGGCGCCACGGTCCAGCAGCGTCGCGTCCCGGTTTCCGTCGTGCAGCAGTCGCGCGGTGTCCAGGTCGTGAACGGCATTCGCAGAGTTCATCATCGGTGTCTCGACGAGACCGGGGCAGATACAGTTCACGCGGATGTTCCGTGGCGCAAGTTCGAGCGCGCTCGCCTTGGTGAGTCCGCGGAGCCCCCACTTGCTGGCGGTGTAGGCGGCGCTGAAGTACCCGGTCAGACCTGCGGTGGAGGAGATGTTGACGATCGCCCCTCCGTCCTCCAGCAGGGGTGCGAGGGTGCGGATTCCGAGGTAGGCGCCGGTGAGGTTGATGCCCATGACCCGATCCCACTCGGGGAGGGTCGTCTCCGAGAGAGTCTTGCGGAGAGTGATGCCGGCGTTGTTGACGAGACCGGCGAGCGGTACCCCGCAATCACGTACCGCATCGGCGACGGTCTCCCATCCGCTCTCGGTGGCGACGTCGGCGACGATCGTGTTCAGGAGCCTTCTACCGTCGCCGACCTGCTCGATCAGGTCCACCCACCAGTGCGAGTCCTCCGGATGGACGTCCACCGCGTGTACATGTGCACCCGCCGCGGTCAGGGCGACGACCTCGGCGGCGCCCTGACCGCGTGCTCCGCCGGTGACGACGACCGATTTCCCAGTCCAGTAGCTCAGCGAATCGTCCTTCATGCCTTGGTTACTCCGCCGTCGACCAGGAAGGTCTGGCCGGTGACGTACGACGAGGTATCGGACGAGAGGTGCAGCATCATCTGTGCGATCTCGGCGGGCTCACCCATGCGGCGCAGGGGCGTCTTGCCCACGTAGGACTCGTAGTTGACGGGGTCTGCGTGCATCCAGGAACTCATGGGTGTCCGGATGTAGCCGGGAGCGATCGCGTTCACGCGGATACCGAGCGGACCCCACTCGAGGGCCAGGCACGAGGTCAGATGGACGACTGCAGCTTTCGCGGCGGCGTAATCGGTGCAGTTGGGCCGAGCCTTGAGTGCGGCGTAGCTCGAGAGATTCACGATGGACCCGCCGCCGTTGTCGACCATGACGCGGGCGGCAGCCTGTGCACCGAAGAACGTGCCCGTCAGATTGATCGCGATCGTCTTGTTCCACGATTCGAGGTCCATGTCGAACGCGGGCATCCGCGCC
This sequence comes from Rhodococcus sp. AG1013, assembly GCF_003350365.1. Taxonomy (NCBI): domain Bacteria; kingdom Bacillati; phylum Actinomycetota; class Actinomycetes; order Mycobacteriales; family Nocardiaceae; genus Rhodococcus; species Rhodococcus sp. AG1013. The sequence continues at coordinate 139,925 of NZ_QQAT01000007.1, read as the reverse complement.
ATGAATCCGGCGTTGTTGATCCAGGCGTCGATCTTGCCGTGGTCGTCGGCGATCCGGTCCACCGCGTCGGCGATCTGATCGGTGTCGGCGATGTCGACGGTCATGTGGTGGACGTCCGGCCGCTGCGGTTGCGTCTGCCCTGCAGCGAGATCGAGCCCGATCACGACGGCGCCCTGCTGCGCGAAGGCATCGACGGCAGCCGTACCGATTCCGCCGCCTGCGCCGGTGACGACGACGACCTTGCCTCGCAGATCCGGGTACACGGCGATCGGAGCGGTGTCGTGGGAAGTGGTGAGGTTCATGCGGCTTCCTTCTTGTTCGAGAGGTTCGTGCGGCCGATCATCTGTAGCGGAACCTTGGCCGTCTCGCGGATGATCGCCGCCGCAGCGACGGCGAGCAGTCCGAGGGCCATCACGTAGACCGAGTAGATCCAGGACATGTCGATCGAGGCCAGCCACGTGTTCAAGTAGGGGGCAGTACCGCCGAAGACCGCGACCGACAGCGACGTGATCAAGCCGACGCCACGAGCGCGCGCGGAGGTGGGAAGCTGTTCGGCGATCAACGCGGGGAAGATCGAGGCCAGTAGCGACCAGACCAGCAAGCCGAGCAGTTGAGAGGCGAACAGCGTCCAGGGCGCCGAGCCGAGGATCAGGTTGACTGGGATCACGACGACGAACACGCCGACGCCGTAGATCGCGAGCATCGGACGTCGACCCCAGCGGTCGGCCATCATGCCGCACAGCGGCAGCCAGAGGATGCAGACGAGTTGTGCCAGCAGGCTGGCGACATACGCTCCGTTGGGATCCATGCCCTTCGTCGCGATCGCGGTCGCGGGTGCGAAGGTCACCCACGTGTAGTACGTGGCGTTGGATGCCGCGCCGATCATGATGATTCTGGCGCCGATCCCGAGGAAGTCCCGGGTGCTGAGCGCGGTAGCGGGGTCGTCCGTGGTCTTCGACGATTCCTCGAAGACGTCGGACTCGGCGGCATTGCGGCGCAGGAACAAGGCGTAGACACCGAGGATGCCGCCCACCGCGAATCCGACACGCCAGCCCCAACTCTGCATGTCGTCCTTGCCGATCGCCGCGGTCAGGCCGGCCGCGAGCGCGGTGGCGGCCATGACGCCGATCGTCACGCTCACGAACACCGAACTCGACCACAGCCCTCGGCGTTCGGGCGGTGCGATCTCGGCGACGTAGGTGTAGCTGACACCGCTCTCGCCGCCGTGCGCGAGTCCCTGGGTGAGGCGCAGGACGAGCAGGAACAGCGAGGCCAAGGGGCCGACCTGTTCGTAGGTCGGTACGAGAGCGATCAGGAGACTGGTGAGTGCCAGCAGCGACATCGTGGTCACCAGCGTGAACTTGCGTCCCTTGCGGTCCCCGATCTGGCCGAAGAGCCACCCGCCGACCGGCCTCGCCACGAACCCGCCGGCGAAGACCGCGAGCGTCGACAGCAGCGCCGACGTCGGATTGTCGGAGTTGAAGAGATTCGCGGCGAGATACACCGAGAAGGTGCCGTAGAGGGTCCAGTCGAACCACTCGAGCGCATTGCCAACGGCGGCCGCACGCAAGGACTTGCGACGTGCGCTCGCGCTGAGGGTTCCGGGCGGGCTATCGATGAGAGTCATGGGTGGAGTCCTTCGCGGACAACGGCTCCGGCCGGTGTCGGGTGGGTGCGAGATGCTGCAGGAACCAGTCGGCGGCAGCCGTGCTCGTCTGCTCGAAATGGTCGGTGTACACCGAGTAGTGCCCGCCGGGGACGAGGAGAAGATCCTTGGGCGGATGTGCGGCGTTGAACGCGTCCAGTTGGAGATCGGTCGGGGTGAGGCCGTCGGCGTCGGCCACGATCATGAGCAGCGGCGTGGTGCCGATCCTGCGGACGAAGGTGCCCGGCTCGTACTGCCGGGCGAGTTCGATCGAGCGCAGCGTGATCTCGTTGCGCCAGGACGGGCAGCGGGCCGCCTCGGATGTCATGTACTCGTACGAGTCGCGCTGGGGGTAGGCCACCGGCGCATCGGGATCGGCGCTGACCGTCTGGATCGTCTGCGGTGGGGCGCCGGCGAAGCGTGCCTCGCGATCGGCCTCCAGGCGTTCCTGGAGGAGTGCGGCCTTCTCGTATGGAGAGCGTCGCAGACCTGCCTCGTATCCGCTGATCGTCGGCACCTGAGCGACGACGCACTTGACCCGCCGGTCGACCGCGGCGACGACGAGTGCATGTCCGCCGCTGTAACTGCTTCCCCAGACGCCGATCCGGTCTCGATCGATCTCTGGACGGGAGCGAGCGAACGAGATCGCGCACCGGAAGTCCTCGATCTGGCGGGCAGGATCGATCTCTTGGCGGGGCTGTCCCTCGCTCAGCCCGAGGTTCCGGAAGTCGAATGTCAGCACGGCCAGGCCCCGACTGGCCACGATCGCGGCGTAGTCCTCGAGGTCGCCACCGGTGACCATCGACCACCCGTGACCCATCACAACGGCGGGTAGAGGAGCCGAATGGCCGGCGGGGACGTACAGCGTCCCGCGAACAAGATCACCTTGTACGGAAAACTCGATTGATTCTCTGGCCCCATCGAATGTGTCTGCGGGGAACGATCTGGTAATCACTGCATCTACCTCGTAACATCGCTTCAAGCTTCCTGTCGGAGCACGACGCTATCGGTGATCCAGTTCACTGATCAACGAGCGGTTTCCGATCGATTGATCGGCTAATCCGATGAAAGGGTGTTCGGGTGAACCTGCGCTGGCTCGACTGCTTCTTTGCCCTCGCGAAGGAGCTCCATTTCGGTAGGGCAGCGGCAACGTTGTTCATCGGGCAGTCGACGCTCTCCGAGTCGATTCGGAACCTCGAGGATCACCTCGGCGGCAGACTCTTCGACAGGAGTAGTCGTAGAGTCGAGCTGTCCGACTTCGGCCGTAGAGCTCTCGAATCCCTCCAGCCCGTATGCCTGGAGCTGGTGTCCACGGTCGACCGTTGCCGCGCCATGAACAGCGGCGAGAAGGTCCCCTTCACGATTGGCTTCCTCGGGGGCGGGTTGTACGAGCTGCATCAGCCGTTCGTCCGCGAGTTCGCGGAGGAGTTTCCGGAGGTAGCGCTGTCGTTCACCGAGCTGAACTATCGGACGCACTTCTCGGCGCTGGCTGACGGTGATGTCGACCTCGCCATTTGCCGGCTGCCTCTCGGGGCTTCCGGACTGACCAGTGGTCCCGTCGTCCTCCGGGACCAGCGTGTCCTGTGCGTTCAGTCCGGGCATCCGCTGGCAGAGCGCACGCTCGTCGACCCGGAGGAACTCGCGGAGCTGAAGATGTGCCGGATTCCACCGGAATCGACAGATGTCGGCTGGCAGGACTATCACTTCCCTCGGACGACCCCGAGCGGCACACCGATCGCCTCGGGCCCGACGATCACCACGATCCGCGAAGGGATAGCCGCTGTCAGCGCGGGGGAGGGCAGCCTGATGATCACGAAGCGGGCGGTCGACTACTACGGGACGCCGAACGTCGACTTCGTGGCCATCGATCTTCCCTCGATGCCCTCGGCCCTGGTCCGACGTACCAACGACCATCGGCCGATCCTGGCGAAGGTGGATGCGCTGCTCTACAAGATCGCACAGCGGTTCGGAACCGCACCGGTGCCCGACGTCGGTGTCGGGTACGAGAGCGCGGGCGCTGTGTGACCCACGGTCAGAGCGCGACGTCGCGTTCGAGCCCGAACCAGAAGTGCTCGCCGCCGTCGAAGACGAGCGTGCCCTTGCCGTTCATGACGCCGATGACGGTGTCGTCGTCGACCTTCTTGAAGTGGTCGAACACCGGCATGCCGTCGTAGACCATGGTCGCGGTGACCTCGCCGCGGAAGACCACCTCCCACAGACTGGCCTCACCGTGTCCGGTTCCGATGTCGGAGAACAGCTGACCGTCGTCGCCGCGGCACAGCAGCGGCTGCACCTCCGACTCGCTCACGAACGCCTTGCCGTACCAATGCGCCCGCTCGAGCAGACCGCTCGTCCGGTGTCCTGTGTCGAAGGCGAATCCGCGCCAGCGGAATCCGATGAGATCGGCGGACTGGCACGGTTCGAGGCGGGCCCAGAGCGCGTCGAGTTCACGCGGGTCGATCCGATCGGTGCGGGCTTTCAGTTTCGCCACGTCGTCCTGCACGGTCATGATCAGCCTCCTGTGTCTTCTCCTGCGTGATCCGGTGCGACGTTCGCCTCGCCGAACAGTGTTGCCAGCATCAGCGTTCGGACTCGGAGTTCGTTGCCCGGGGTCGGGTCGAAGTGCATCACCCGGCCCACGTCGAGCACAAGGCTCAGCGCGGCATGGACGAGGAAGCGGCACTCGGTCGCCGAAAGTTCGGTTCGGGTCTCGCCGAGGAGTCGGGCCCACTCCTCGATGTTGAGACGCTGCACGTTGCGCAGTTCGGTGCGCTGCGCGGACGGCAGACTGCCGATCTCGGCGAAGTACACGCTCATCAACTCGCTCTGGGCGAACGACAGCCGGACGTACACCGCGACCAGTGCCCGCAGGGCCTCCTGCGGAGTCGTGGACTCGCCGAGCGCGGTGCTGACGGCGACCGTCAGTCGGTCCGCGGCACGATGGAACGCTGCGGCCAGCAGATCGGACTTGCCGGCGAAGTGTCGGTACACGCCCGAGGCGTTGATGCCTGCGGCACTGCCGATCTCCTCGATGCTCACCTCGTGGTAGCCGCGGGCGTGGAAGAGCACGATGGCCTCGTTGAGTAACACCTCCCGCTTGTTGGACAGCGGAATGCCGGGCGCTCTGGTCGATGCGGCTGTCGGCTCTGCGGGTGGGGGCAACTCGACACGGGACACGGTCCGGCAGGCGTCCAGGAGGAGTCGCTCGAGACGTTTCGGGGGCAGGTTCGACCGATGCACCGTGATGCTGCCGATGACGCTGAGCAGCGCAACGCAGATCTGCACGTCGTCGCGCTGCGGAAGATCCGGACGCAGTTCGGCGAGGGTGGCACCTATCCGGCGGTTGACGCTCTCGATCGTGGCGCGGATGCACTCCCGGTCGCCGGTGTCGAGATACCGGCTCTCCCAACGGTAGAGACCCGCGGTGCGTCGGTTGGCGACGGTGGTGCGAATCGCGGCCAGGATCTGTCCGTCGAGGCGTTCGGCGGCGGTCGCGGCCGGCGTATCGGCGTCGTCGGTGATCGCACCCTCGAGCGCGGTCGCGAGATCGGTCGCGGCATGCAGGAACAGTGCGTACTTGTTCGGAAAGTGGCGATACAGCGCGGGCCCGGAAATTCCTACCGCCGAAGCAATTTCGTCGACGCTGACGCCGTGATACCCGCGCTCGCTGAAGGCCTCGGCCGCGACCGTGGCGATCTGAGCTCTCCGGTTCTTGGGCCTGCGCCGGATCTCCGTCCGTTCCGCCACCCGAACCTCCTGACAAGTGGGGGACTGGTGTCGGCAGCATAGCGCAGCGGTGAGCCCCCGTATCCGACTTCATGATCGTTTGTCCGACCGGAGATTAGCGCGAATCCTGCTGCGCATCAGTGGTTGACAATCGATCCGCCCGACACGAAAGTTAACGCCGATTCTTATTGCGGTCCCGGAACCTGACGGTCCGCGGGTGACCATCGGCGACATTTCGACGTGCGACGAGCCGGTTCGGCGCATGATCGACGGAACTGAGTCGGCCATCGGCGTCCGGCTCGCACACTCACTCGACGAGGGGTACGGGTATGACCACGACGACAGGCAGCGGCCTGCAGCGGGCACTGTGCGATTCGGTCCTGGAACTGACCATCGCGCGGCCCCAACGGATGAACGCCGTGGACATGCCCACGATGCGCGATCTCGGTGCCGCCATCCGTGCCGCCGGCAGAGATCCGGACGTGCGTTCGATTCTCATCACCGGTGCCGGTAGCGCGTTCTGCACGGGGGCGGATCTGGCTGCGACCGTGTCGGATCCGGCGGATCCCGAGATCATCATGGACGTCGCCAACGAGGTGATCCGGGCCATCGTCGAGGTGCCGGTTCCGGTCGTCGCGGCGGTCAACGGGCCGGCCGCGGGGGTCGGGGTCTCGATGGCGCTCGCAGCCGACCTCACGTACGCGGCGGACAGCGCGTACTTCCTGCTCGCCTTCGTCGGTATCGGGCTGATGCCGGACGGGGGATCGAGCGTGCTGGTTCCGGCCGCGATCGGCCGGGCGAAGGCCGCAGAGATGGCGCTGCTCGGTGAGCGGGTACCCGCAGCCGATGCCGACCGGTTGGGCCTGGTGTCCCGCACGCTGCCGGACGACGAGCTCGTGGCGCACGCCCGCGCTGTCGCGGCCCGGCTCGCGTCGGGGCCGCGCCGCGCGCTCGAACTCACCAAGAGGGCGCTCGCGGCGGGCACACTGGCTGTGTTGGACGACGCACTCGAACGGGAGAAGGCCGGTCAGTCGGAGCTTCTCGCGTCGGCGGATTTCGCCGAGGGGGCCGCCGCGATGCTGCAGAAGCGACGTCCCCAGTTTCCCTGACTAGTGGAATTTGGTCTACTTTTCGACCGCTTTCCCTCTCGGGACGCCGTCGGACGATCGTCCGATAAGAGCTGGTGAACGGCCATTCCGGCGGAACGTGCGGGCGTGACGGTCCTGGCCGACACACCTTGGCGTGGACCGAGAATATCGATTAACAAAGTTGCTCACCGAAACCGCTCATAACATGTAATCTGCCTCACATCGAACCACGGGTCCGGTCAGGTCGGGAGGACCCGCCACGCACGAGAGGAACCCTCGATGGTCACTTCCGCTGCTGTGCCCGCCGCCTCGCTCGAGGCGCAACGGTCCCGTCGCACCAACTGGAACAACCAGGTTGCACGCCACGCCCGCATGATCCCGGAGCGCGAGGCGCTGCGCTTCCAGGGCGCCTCGATCACGTGGTCCACGCTGCACGATCGGGTCGAGAAGCTCGCGGACGCGCTGTCGCGTCGTGGCGTCGGCTTCGGGGACCGGGTCCTGATCCTCATGCTGAATCGTCCGGAGTACCTCGAGGCGGTGCTCGCCACCAATGCGCTCGGGGCGATCGCGGTGCCGGTGAACTTCCGCATGACCGTCCCCGAGGTCGCATATCTCGTCCGGGACAGCGGCTCAGGCGCGGTGATCACCGATACGACGTTGGCGCCACTCGCCGCTGCGGTCCGGGCGGAGACCGGCGGGCTGGACCTGATCGTCACGGTCGGCGCCGGCTCGGAAGGAGGCGTGCTCGGGTACGAGGATCTCGTGGCGGAGGCCGGGGAACATCGTGCCGTGCTGGATGTTCCTGACGACACCCCGGCGCTCATCATGTACACGTCGGGCACTACTGGGCGTCCCAAGGGTGCGGTGCTCACGCACAGCAACATGGAGGCGCAGGCCCTCACCTGCATTCGCGCCTTCCAGTTGAACCGCGCCGACGATATCGGGTTCTGTGCGTCCCCGATGTTCCACATCGCCGCACTGGGGTCGATGGCGCCGAGTCTGATGCTGGGCCTGACCACCGTGATCTACCCGGTCGGTGCGTTCGATCCGAACACGCTGCTCGACGTCCTCGAGGAGGAGCAGGTCACCACGCTGTTCCTGGTGCCCGTCCAGTGGCAGGCCGTCTGTGCGATTCAGCAGGTACAGCCGCGAAAGCTGAAGCTGCGCGGTATTTCCTGGGGCGCGGCCCCCGCATCGGACACCGTACTGCGGGCCATGGCCGAGACCTTCCCGGACGCGTCGAACGTTGCGGTGTTCGGGCAGACCGAGATGTCGCCGATCACCTGCGTGCTCGACGGTGAGGACGCACTCCGCAAGCTGGGCTCGGTGGGCCGGGTGATCCCGACCGTCCAGGCCCGGGTCGTCGACGACGACATGAACGACGTCGCGCCCGGCGAGGTCGGGGAGATCGTCTACCGCGGGCCGACGATGATGCTCGAGTACTGGCAGAACCCGGCGGCCACCGCGGATGCGTTCCACGGCGGGTGGTTCCACTCGGGAGACCTCGTGCGCATGGACGACGAGGGTTTCGTCTACGTGGTCGACCGCAAGAAGGACATGATCATCTCCGGCGGAGAGAACATCTACTGCGCCGAGGTGGAGAACGCGCTGTTCGCGCATCCGAAGATCCAGGAGGCGGCCGTGATCGGCCGCCCGGACCCCAAGTGGGGCGAGATTCCGGTGGCGGTGATCGCCTTGCGGCCGGACGCCGGCGGAAGCCTCACGCTCGCCGAACTGCAGCCGTTCCTCGACGAGCAGCTGGCCCGCTACAAGCACCCGAAGGCGGTCGTGTGCGTGGAGGCGTTGCCGCGCAACGCGAGTGGCAAGGTCGTCAAGGGCGACCTGCGGGGCGGGGCGGCCGCCGTCGTGCAGGGCTGACGGCGCAGCCGACCGCGCGGGGGGCCGCAGCGGTCTCGGGTTCGACACGGAACTGGGGAGGGCCGGCGAATGACGTACGAGTTACCCACCGCCAAGGGGCCGATGCAGGACGTCGCCCTCCAGAGCGGGTACCTCATCGGTTTCTCCGTGCAGGCTCTCGTCGCGCTCGTGCGGGCGCTGCTGCGCGGGCGACTCTCGCTCGGGGAGACAGTGACTCAGACGCTGTTCATCGGCCGCGTGAGTACCGGTCCCTCTCTGCTGCTGATGATTCCGATCGGGGTGTTCGTCGCGGTGTCGGTCGGTGAGTTGGCGGGGAGGATCGGCGCCGGCGGGTACTCCGGCGCGGTGGTGGCGTTCATCATCGTGGGACAGGCGTCGGCACTGGTGTGTGCACTGATGATGGCCGGGGTGGCCGGATCGGCTATCTGTACGGACTTGGGCTCGAGGAAGATTCGCGAAGAGATCGACGCGATGGAGGTCATGGGGATCGACGTGCTCGAGCGGCTCGTCGCGCCCCGTCTGGTCGCGGCTGTCGTGGTGTCGCTCGCGCTGTGCGCGATGGTCACCTTCGGCGGCGTGATGGCCTGCTACCTCTACCACATCTACGTCCAGCACCTGCCGGCCGGAACGTTCATGGCGACCTTCAGTCAGTACGGCCGCATGTCGGACTTCGTGATGGCGCTTGTGAAGGCCGCGATCTTCGCGCTCGCCTCGACGCTCGTCGCGACCTTCAAGGGTTTGCACGCCAAGGGCGGACCCCGTGGGGTCGCGGACGCGGTCAACGAGGCCGTGGTGATCGCGTTCGCGCTCGTGTTCATCGTGAACACCGCGCTGTCGGCGCTGTACACGGTGATCGTCCCGGCAGTGGGAGCGTACTGATGGTCGGCTTCGACACCAGGGTGCGATTACGCCGGGCCGTCCGGCCGGTATCCGCCGTGCTCGACGGTCTCGCCGATGTGGGCCGACACGTCACGTTCTTCTACCGCACCCTCGTCTCGCTGCCGTACGCGGCGACGCGGTATCGCAAGCACGTCCTCACTCAGATCAGCGAGGTCAGCTTCGGCACCAACTCGGTGCTGGCGGGCGGCGGGACGATCGGGATCGTGTTCGCGATGTCCCTCGCCGCTGCGATGATGCTCGGTGTCGAGACCCACCGTGGCCTCGAACTCATCGGCATGACAACACTTTCGGGGATGCTTTCGGCCATAGCGAACACCCGCGAACTCGCGCCGGTGGTGGTCGCGATCGCGCTGGCCGCCAAGGTGGGGACCGGATTCACCGCGCAGCTGGGCGCGATGCGGATCTCCGACGAGATCGACGCCCTCGACTCGATGGCGGTGCGGTCGATCCCGTTCCTCGCCGGCACCCGGGTGCTGGCCGCGATGGTGTGCGTCCTGCCGATCTTCATGATCGGTCTGCTCGCCAGCTACCTGTCGACGCGACTGGTGATCGTGTTCTGGGGCGGGGCCTCGGCGGGCAATTACGACTACTTCTTCCACCTGGCGTTGTCGCCGACCGATCTCGTGTACTCGGCGCTCAAGGCCATCGTGTTCGCGGGCGTCGTCGCCCTCGTGCACTGCTCGTACGGCTACTTCGCGTCGGGCGGCCCCGCCGGGGTGGGGCAGGCCGCCGGACGCGCGCTCCGGACCGCGATCCTCGCGATCGGCATCCTCGATGTGCTCATGACGTTCGCGCTCTGGGGCCTGGTGCCCACGATCCCCGGAATGGGGGTCTGACGTGGACGTGTACAGCCGTCGCCGAACAGCCTTCCTCGTGCGCGGCGCGATCGCTGTCCTGGTCGCAGTGGTCGCCGGCACCGCCATGGTGTTGCGGGGAACCGGTCAGTTGCACCGCGACCCGGAGGTGGTCGTCGCGATCCCGGCGTCGGCGGGACTCGTCAGCGGGGAGGCGCCCGTCCGCTACAGCGGGGTCAACGTCGGCCGCATCTCGGGGATCGAGCCGGGCACCGAGTCGTCGGTCGTCCGGCTGCAGCTCGACGCCGACGCCATCGGACTGATCCCGGCGACCGTCACGGCCCGGGTGGTACCCCGCACGTTTTTCGGGGACATCTACATACAGCTCGTCGACGATCCGGGGCCCCCGGCGCTGTCGGAGACGAGCCTGTCCGACGGCGACGAGGTGCGCGTCGACTCCGGGCCGGAGGCGGTGGCGCTGTACGGCGTCTACACCAGGCTCGTCGACGTCCTGGACCGGATGCAACCGCAGAAGATGCAGGTGGCCCTGTCGGCGCTGTCGCAGGCCCTGGACGGACGCGGCGAGACGGTGGGCCGGATCATCGGCCAGCTCGACGCCGCGTCGCGGACGCTCGCCCCGGCCGCAGAGACGTTCCTCGACGCGACCCCCGAGTTCCGGGCGGTGCTGCAGGCGTTGGACACCGCGACCCCGGACGTCGTCGCGACGCTGTCGTCGGCGGCGTCGGTGTCCAGGAGTCTGGTCGACAACGCGGATTCTCTGTCCGAAAGTCTCTCGGCAGCCGCGAGTTTCGCGCCCGTCCTGGCCGGATTCCTCGGTGGGCAGCGGGACCGGATCGTCACGGTCGTCGATTCGACCGGCGTGATTCTCGCGACCACCGCGGCGGACCCGACCGGGCTCGTCGACACGCTCGAGGGGGCGCGAACCTTCGGCGCGGCCGGTGCGCGGGTGTTCTCCACCGGCCACTTCGACATCACCGCCGTGCCGACGTTCGCGGATCCCATGCCCTACACGGCTGCCGACTGTCCTTCCTACGGCGCGCTGGCCGGGGCGTGTGGGCCCGTCGGCGTCGACGGCGGCGCCGACGAGCAGCAGGCGCTGCAGGTGCTGCAGGATCGGTTGCTCGGCGCGACAGCGGATTCGGAGCCTGCGCAGAGTCCGGTGTCCACGCTCATGCTGGGCCCCCTGGTGCGCGGAACCGAGGTGCAGATCCGATGAAGGTGGCCTGGGTTCCGCTCGCGAAGGTGATCGGCTTCTGCGCGGTGGGTGTCGTGTGCGCCTCGTTGGTTGCGAACACGCTGTCGGTCCCGGTGCACGGTGCCACCGAGCGATACACCGTCGAGTTCACCGATGTCGAAGGTCTCAACCAGGGCAATCCGGTGACGATGTCCGGGGTCCGGGTCGGCCGGGTCGACTCCATCGAGTTCGCCGACGCGGGCGGTGGCACCAGCAAGGCCGTCGTCGGGATCGAGGTGTCGTCGGACTATCCCCTCGACCGGAACGTCACCGCGGCCGTGCGGTACGGCGACATGCTCGGTGCCCGGTACCTCGCGCTCACCCCACCGCCGGGCGGCGCCGTCGAGGCGGTCGCGGCCGGTACGTCGTCGGAGGCACTGGCGCCGGGTGGCGTCGTCCCCCTCGAGCGGACCACACCGCCGGTCGACCTCACCGCCCTGATGAACGGATTCGCGCCGCTGTTCGACGCACTCGACCCCGCCGAGGTCAATGCGCTGACCCGCGGCTTCGTGGAGACCTTCGACGGCGGTGGGGCGACGGTCGCGACGCTGCTCGACCGGATCGGGACCCTCACCACCGATCTCGCGAACCGCCGGGGTGTGTTCGAGGAACTGCTGTCGAACATGAGCACCCTGATGGGATCGGTGAACTCGCGCCAACTGCAACTCGAGGAACTCGTCACCGGTCTGCGTGATCTGAGCACCTCGGTGGCCGGCAGCAACGATCAACTGGCGGCCTTGTTGGACAACGGGAATCGCGCGGTGGCGTCGCTCGCGGACGCCCTCACGCACTCGCAGGGCGCGTTCGGCAGTTCGATCACCGACCTCACATCGGTCACCGATGCCTGGATCGCGGACACCGATGCGTTCGAACGCTTCGTCGCACAGATGCCCCAGTTCGCGGATGGGGTGAACCGGATCAGCAGCTACGGCGGGTTCGTCAGCCTCTACCTGTGCAACTTCGTCCTGAAGGTCGGCGACGTGGAGGCCAACATCTTCGGTACCACCCATTCGGAGGTGTGCCGATGATGTTCCCCGTCCGGATCATCGACGTCGTCGTCGGGGTGTGGCTGTTCGTCTTCCGTGGTGAGCGCCGCCCCGGTGCGGGCACTCCGCTGGCGCTGGGCACCGTCGGCATCGTGCTGTTGGTGGCCGGTCTCGCGGCGGCGATCGGCATACCCAAGGTGTGGTACCTGGCCCGGACCAGCCCGTACACGGCCGAACTGGCCAATGCCAGCGGCCTGTCCGGCGGCGACCCTGTCTACGTCGCGGGCGTGCCCGCCGGACGCGTCGAGGGCATCGACCTCGCGGGTGATCATGTGCGCGTGGACTTCCGGCTCGACAACGGACAACCGCTCGGGAACCGGACCACCGCCACCGTGCGGCTGAAGACGGTGCTCGGCAAGCGGTACCTCGAGGTGGTCCCTGCCGGAATTGTCGACGAGGCTGCGTCCGACGGGGCGGCGGCGAACCTCATCCCGCTCGCCCGGACCACCGTGCCGTACAGCCTCGACGACATCAGCCGGGACGCCACCGATGCGGCGACTCGGATCGACGCGAAGTCGTTGGAGGCGATGATGACGACGCTGTCCGAAGTGATGCCGGACGACCCCGAGCAGCTCGGCAAGGCTCTCGCGGGTATCAGCGGAGCGTCCGCGGTCGTCGCGCAGAACGCCGAGCAGATCGACCAGTTGCTGACCATGTCGCGCTCGCTGTCGGATCTGGCCGTCCGACAGAGCGACTCGCTGACTGCGACGGTGGCGAACGCACAGACCATCGTCCGCACCCTGGCGGTGCGCAAGGAGGTGCTCACCCGGTTGGTCCAGAATCTCCGGTCCGTGCTGTCCACCCTCGCGACCACCTACACCGAACACGAGGAGGAGTTCGGGGAGATGACCACCAACCTGGTCGAGGTGACGGACACGTTGCAACGCAACGCCGATCACATCGACCAGATCCTGACCCGGCTGCCGCGGGCACTGCGCGCGGCCACCGACGCGACGGGCAACGGATCGTGGACCGACGTCACCGCCCCCGCCGCCGTGGTCCCCGATAACATGCTGTGCATGCTCGGCGTGATGCAGGGCTGCCGATGAGTGCCCCCCACCGACGGATCTCCGGCCGGATCGTGCTCGCGCTGGTCGTGGTGATCACGGTGGCGGCCGGCGCCTGGTTCGTGTTCGCGGGGACCGACCGCACGAAGACCGTGCACGTCGACTTCGCGTACGTCAACGGTCTCTACCCGGGCAGCGACGTGACGGTGCTCGGGGTACCTGTCGGCACGGTCACCACAGTGGAACCGCTGGGTACCCACGTCCGGGTGACGGCGTCGGTGCCCGACACCGTCGACCTGCCGGCGGACGCGCACGCGTACGTGCTCAACCCCTCGGTGATCAGCGATCGGCACCTCGAGTTCGGCCCGGCCTACCGCGGCGGCCCGAAACTCGAGGACGGTGCGGAGATACCGCTCGAGCGCAGCCACGCACCGATCGACTTCGACGGCCTGATGGGCAGCCTCAGCACGCTCACCGAGGCGCTGGGACCGGACGGAGGCGACGCGGGCGAGCTGCTGTCGCGGGCCGCGACCGGGATGAGCGGTCGCGGTGACGACTTCAACCGTGCGGTCCGGAACCTCGGCGCCGCAACGGGTGTCGTGGGCGCGCGCAGTGAAGACATCGGAGCCGTGGTCGAGAACCTGAACACGCTCATGGTCCAGCTCGACGAGCGGCAGGTGAGCCTCGACGCGCTGGTGTCCGACCTGGCTGCGCTCGGCGACGAATGGGCGGCCCAGGACCTCGACATCTCCCAGCCGCTGCAGGATCTGGCGACCGTCTTCGACCAGATCGACCGCTTCACCGCTGAACACGGCGACCACGTGGGGGTGATCTCGCAGAACATGGCGACCCTCGGTGACGCGCTCGCCGCGAATCGGCCGGGCCTGGCCGAGTTCATGGACCTGGTGCCGCTGCTGATGCAGAACCTGTCGAAGACCGTCGGACCCGACGACCGCGGCCGGATCCGGCTCGACATCTCCACCGCGCTCACCCAGTTCGCGGTTGCGCAGCCCCTGTGCGAGCAGTACCCGATGCCGCTGTGCACGGGCGCCGGCTTCACCAATCCGATCTCCTTCCCGATCAGCGCATCCGACCCGTTGGGTCTGGCCACGCTGCTCTCGGGAGGTTCCGCGCCGATCGGGGGGAACTGATGCGGCGCCGAGGAATCGTGACGGTTGCGCTGGCCGGAGCCCTGGCCGCCACCGGGTGCGGCACCGGCATCCAGGACCTGCCGCTGGGGCGGTCCGTGCCCGGCGACAACTACACCGTGAGCGTCCAACTCGCGCACGCCGACGGGCTCCTCGGTGCCGACGTCCGCCACGGACAGCGCGTGATCGGTCGGGTCGCGCACCTGTCCCCCGACACCGTCGGAGCGGTCGTGGACCTGAACCTGACGTCGTCGGTCGAGCTGCCCGACAACGTCGAGGCCGCGGTGGAGCTGCCGTCCGCGCTGGGCAGTCCGTTCATCCGGCTCCGGGAGCCCGAGCAGCCGTCCGGAACCGCGCTGTCCGACGGCGACGTGATCGCCCTGTCCCGCACCGAGATCGGGCCGCAGATCGAGAGCGCGCTCGCCACCCTGGGCGCGGTCCTGACCGGTAGCGGCTTCGACCAGTTGCAGACCGTGATCGGCGAACTGAACGCCGCCTTCGACGGACGACCCCAGCAGGTCCGGAACCTGCTCGACACGGTCACCGCCCTGACCGGGACGGCGACGCAGCACCAGCAGGACTTCGATGCCGCGACCGATCTCGCCGCGGACATCTCGCGCCAACTGGTGGCGCAGCTGGACGTCATCGACGGGTTCCTCGACACCGCGCCCGAGACGGTGACCATCCTGGCGGGACAGCGGGATCGCATTGCTTCCCTGCTCGATTCGAGCGCACGGCTGGCCGAGCACGTGGACTTCGTGACGTCGCAGTCGTCGACCGGCCTGGGTGCGGTGCTCGGTGACACTGCGACAGTGCTGGCATCGCTGCGCTCGTACAACTCTCGCATCGGCGAGACCCTCGCGAACATGAACAGCTTCCTCGGGAACTTCGATCGTGCGGCCAAGGGTGACTATCTGATGTTCGACGGCACCCTCGACATCCCCGCCGGCATCGAGAACCTGATCACCGGCGGGACGGCCGCACCGCCGCCCGAGGCAGGGTCGATGCGCTCGCTGTTGTCGGGAGGTATCGGATGAGGCGCGTCGTGCTGGTCCAGCTGATCCTGTTCGCGCTGACGGCCGCAGTGGTCGTGCCGTTCGGTATCGCGTACGTGGCCGGTCCGCGCGCCTTCGGAGACCCGATCCGACTGCATACGAACATGTCCGACGCACTCGGGCTCACCGCGGGAACGACCGTCACCTACCGCGGCGTGCAGGTCGGGAAGGTCGCGTCGGTGGCGCTCGACGCCGAACACGGCGGTGCGCGTGTCGAGTTCGACCTCGATCCGGGGACCCGGATCCCGCAGGACAGCATCGCAAAGGTCGGGATGGGGACCGTTGCCGGCATCCAGAACGTCGACATCTTCCCGAACACCGACGCCGGGCCGTATCTCGAGGACGGCGACACCCTGGCCGCGCCACAGGATCAGCAGCCCGTCCAGATGGACCAACTGATGGGGGACGCCGCGAGGCTGCTCGGCAGTATCGACCCCGACGCCGTCAGCACCCTCGGCACCGAGTTGGGCGCATCCTTCGAGGGGCTCGGGCCCAGCCTGACCGGACTGATCGACGACGGCGACCGGCTCACCGCTCTGCTCGAACGGCAGGCACCCGAACTGCGCTCACTGCTCACGCGCACCGCGAGCCTGGTGGGGACGATGGCAGAGGCCTCCGATTCGTTCGTCCGCGGGATGGGTGCGGCGCGCACCTTCACCGGCCAACTCGACGACAACCGGCCGGTCCTGGTGTATCTGGTCGACCGTTCGCCCGAGGCGCTCACCCGCACCAGGGAACTGTTCGACCGGTACCACGACACTTTCGGTGCGCTGCTGGCGAATCTCGCGACGGTCACCCCGGTCATCTCCGACAGACATGACGCACTGGCCGTGGGACTCGACGAGATCCCCGAAGGGCTCGGCAAGCTCGAATCGATCGTCAAGGGGGACCGGGCGGAGTTCGCGCTCGTCGGTACGCAGGGGCCCGTGTGCAACTACGACACGACCCGTCGCGCCGTGGGCGCCCTGACGCCCACCGAGCCGAACCTCACGCTGTACTGCCCGCCCGGAACCGACATCGCGCAGCGCGGATCGCGAACGGCCCCACGCCCCGACGATCTCGGGCTGCAGAACGCGACGACGCCAGGAACGGTCATCGGCCCGCCGATGGTGCAGGACCCGATCCTCGTCCCCACCGGGGTCGAGGCGCTCGACCAATGGAACCAACTGCTGGAGGAGTTCGGAGATGGCGAACGATAAGCCGGACAACGGCGACGACACCGCGACCACCGGTGCGGTTGCCACGACGGCGCAACCGGTGGTGGACGCGGCCGCGGACACGAGCGAGCCGTCGTCGACCGACCGGCGCCGGTTCGGGATCGTCCCCGTCGCGATCCTGGCGGTGCTGGCCGTCGTCCTCGGAGCGGTGGCGGCCCTGCAGTGGTGGGAGCAGCGGAAGCTCGATTCGCTGCGCGACGCGGCGATCGACACCACCCGCGACTACGCGCAGACGATGGCGTCGTTCGATTACCAGAACCTCGACGCGAACCGCGACAAGATCGCGGGGATGTCCACGCCCGAGTTCACCGGCAAGTACAACGAGATGGTCGACGCGTTGCGGACACTCGTCACCGACGGTCAGGGGCAGGCGACGGCCACCGTCACGAACATCGGTGTCCAGAGCCTCGACGATTCGAGTGCGGTGATGCTGGCCTTCGTCGACCAGGAGGCGAAGAACGTGATTGCTCCCGAAGGCAAGTCGCAGAAGTACCGGATGGTCGTGATGCTCGAACGGGACGGCGATCGCTGGATCGTCGACAACGTCGAGACCAAGTAGCCACCGGCAGCGGAGGGGTCTCATGCCGACCAACTATCTGGACCTCGCGGGCGCCGAACCGCGACTGACCAACGAGCGCACCCGGATTCGCATCGCGACCGCGCGGCGCCGGGGACGCGGCCCGGCCCGGATCTCCGATGCCCTCGACTTCTGGTCGTTCGCCGGCGGCGCGGCGAACGTCGTGATGCAGCTGTCGTGGCCGGAGGTGGGACACGGGGTGGCGGAGAGCAAGGTCGAGTCCGGCAGTCTCGTCAAGCATCCGTGGAAGCGTGCCCGCACCACGTTCACGTACCTGTCGGTGGCGATCCTCGGCACCGACGACGAGCGCCGTGCCTACCGGGAGGCGGTGAACGGCGCCCACCGGCACGTGCGGTCGGACGAGAACAGTCCGGTGACCTACAACGCCTTCCACCGGGAACTGCAGTTGTGGGTTGCGGCATGCCTTTTCATCGGGTTCGAGGACACTCACCAGCTGCTGCACGGGAAGATGACGCCCGCGCAGGCCGAGGAGTTCTACCGCTCGTCGTCGACCCTCGGCACCACGCTGCAGGTCACCGAGGACATGTGGCCGGCCACGCGCGCCGACTTCGACCGGTACTGGAACATCGCCTGCGAGCGGGTCGCGATCGACGACACCGTCCGCGGATACCTCACCGATCTGATCGGACTGCGGATGGCGTCGTGGCCGCTGCGGCTGGTGTTCGGTGCCCTCTTGAAGTTCCTCACCGCCGGATTCCTGGCGCCGCTGTTCCGGGAACAGCTCGGGCTGGAGTGGAGCGAGGACGATCGCCGCCGGTTCGAGCACCTGTTCATCTTCGTCGCGTTCGTCAACCGCTTCGTTCCCCGATTCGTGCGGCATCTGCCGAGTCGGGTGCTGATGCGTGACCTGCAACGCCGGATCCGGCGCGGCAGGCGACTCGTGTAGGTGCAGGCCGTGCCGACGTCGGCACGTTCCGGTGTTGCGCGCTGTGCGCGGGGCATTCGTCCGGTTTGATGGAGGGCACAGGGTGCCCAGCGCCCCAGGCCGGAACAGAGGACGAAGGTTTGACCGAGTCGCAGCAACCGGTAAAGACCGATGGTGCCGCCATCGACTACTTCGAGCCCGACGATCGATGGGTTCCCGTCGATCGACGATGGTTGGGCCTCGACCGCAGGACCATCGCTCCGACGCTGGTCGTCCTGGCGTTCGTCCTCATCATGGCCACGATCCTGCCCGCGATCGACGACGCGACCCCGTACGACGACCGGGTGGCCGCGGGCGACGTCATGGAGGTCGAGGGCGGCGTGACGTTCGTTCCGGCCGCGGACTGGGGAATCACCTCGGGCGTGCGGGTCGGCGACAAGCCGACTTCCGGGTCGTACCCGCCCTCGGCAAAGGTTGTGGACGGCGACGTCTCCTTCGCGGTTCGCAGCGCTCCGTTCACCGGGGATGCGGCCGGACTCCTCGACCAGATCAGGCAGACGACCGAGGCGCTCAATGGTGCCAACGGATTCCAGGTCGCCGGCGACCCGGCCGACATCACGACCGCGGACGGCGGCCGCGGTGTGCTGGCGAGGTACTCGGGCACGACGTCCGACGGCGTCATCGCGGCGTTCGTGTTCGACGGGATCGGTGTCGAGGTCGTGGCCGTCGGCCCCCCAGAGATCGACCACGATCAGTCCTCGGATATCGGACGCATGATCTCGAGCATCAGCCACCGAACGGGAGGGGGCGCATGACCACCACCGAGACGATCGACGAGCTGCAGCAGTCCCGCGTCGCGGCGATCGACAATTCCGGTTGGGGTCGCTCGTTCGCGTTCTATCAGCCGCGCAACGCCGCCTTCTGGGTGTACCTGCTGTTGGTCGCCAGCGGAATCCTGACCTTCTTCGCGATGCTCGCCACTTCGTCGGGCGCGTACGGTCGGGCGATTGCCGTCGCAGCCATCTCCTTCACCGTGTACGGGGCGGTGTTCTGGTGGTTCACCCGGCACATCGACCGGTACGCCCGCCAGCCGGTGAAGCTGATCGTCGTCGCGTTCCTGTGGGGTGGATTCGCCGCGACATGGGTGATGGCGGCCACCGCCAACGATGCCCTGCTGGCCCTGTACGCGAAGGTGTTCGGGCAGGCGTGGTCGCTCGACTGGGGAGCCGGTCTCGCTGCCCCCTTCACCGAGGAGGTCGCCAAGGGGATCGGCCTGCTGCTCCTCGTCTCGTTGGCGCCGCGACTGGTGCGAACCGCCTTCGACGGCTTCATCCTCGGCGCATTCCTGGGCCTCGGATTCCAGATCATCGAGGACATCGTCTACGCGTTGAACTCCGCCGGGTCGCAGTTCGGGGCCAACCAGGTGGAGGCCGCCATGTCGACCGTCTGGCTGCGCATGGCCACCGGAGTCACCGCCCACGTCCTCTACAGCGCGATCTTCTGCGCCGGCCTGGTCTACCTGATGGGGCGTCCGGGCGAGCCGCGCCGGGCGGGAAGAGGACTGGCGCTGATGGCGTGCGCGATGCTGCTGCACGGCGTCTGGGATTCCGCCGGGGCGATCACCCGCGGCAACGGTGCGCTGATGCTGCTGATGATCGTCGCGATGATCCTGGTCGGGCTGTACGTCGTGGTTCGCGTCTTCAAGATGACGGTTCCGCGCGAACGCGAGTACCTGCGGCACGTCATGGCGCCCGAGGTGGCGAACGGTGTGATCACCGATGCCGAACTCGAGGCGATGTGTGGCGACCGCAAGGCGCGCAGGGCGTTCCGGAAGGCCCCGGCCACCCACCACGAACGCAAACGCGCCGGTTTCGTCCTCGAGGCGGCCGGGGACCTGGCGGACGAGTTGGCGGGGTCTCGCGGAACCGACACCGGCCGCGTCGAATTCGCGCGATCCGAGGTTCGGCGGATCCGTGCCGTCGTCCCCTCGGCGAATCCGTAGGTTCCACCCCGAAACGAACGGTCGTGTTGCCCCGAGTGCTCCTGCCGGCGACGCCAGGAGCACACGGGAACTCCGATAACACTCAGGTCACATTGTTCGGGCAACAGTCACAAATTGGATCGGCCCGTTCGAGGCATTGCGGCGCGCCGGTCCGCGCGTAGTATTAGTAGTGCGGATCGAGTGAGTAATCGGTAACGGTGAAAGGCTCGTGAAACAGAGATCCGGCCGAGGGTGTGAAAGCATTCCCGGCCGAACCCCTGTCTGGGGACCTTTCCCTCGTCGGCGTCGATCCGACTCAGCGCACCCGCAACCGTTCGCGGCGCAGCTGCTCCACCTCGGGCAGGTCCAGCGGCGCCAACTCGTCCACCCCGAGGGCGCGCTTCAGCAGCAGGTCCGCCAGCTCCGGATTCCGTGCGAGTACCGGTCCGTGCATGTAGGTGCCGATCACCGAGCCCTGCGTGACGCCTTCGAGTCCGTCGCCGACGCCGTTGCCCACGCCGTGGGTCACCCGGCCCACGGGCTCGGCGTCGGCGCCGAGAGTCGTTCCACCGCGGTGGTTCTCGAAACCCGACAGGGGAGCGGTCAGGCCGTCGATCAGCGGCGTGGTGATGACCTCGCCGATCGAGCGCGTGGCCTGCGGGGTGGTGGTGGCGTCGAGCATCGAGACGCCCTCGACGCGCTCGCCGGCCGACGTCTCGTACCAGTGCCCGAGCACCTGGATCGCCGCGCAGATCGCGAGCACGGGTGCGCCACGCTCGGCGGCGCGCTGCAGGCCCGGATAGGTGTTGAGGTGGCGGGTCGCGAGGCGCTGCGCCGAGTCCTCGGCGCCACCGAGGGTGTAGACGTCGAGGGAGTCGGGGACGGGATCGCTGAGCGTGATGTCGACGATCTCGGCGTCGTATCCGCGCATGCGCAGGCGCTGCCGCAGGATCAGGGCGTTGCCGCCGTCGCCGTAGGTGCCCATGACGTCGGGCAGGACCAGGCCGATGCGGACCGTCGACTCAGACATCGCGGCTGTTCTCCTTCGCGATCGCGGTGTTGAGGTCACGGAACGCCGTGTAGTTGGCGAGTACCTCGACCCGTCCGGGCGGGCACGACGCGATCGCCTTCAACGGGTCCGGCTCGAGCGTGTGCTCGACGCCGGCGTACGTCAGGCGGACCGCGAGGTCGGTGCCGCGCTCACCGGCGGCGACGACCTTGACTCCCTCGAAGTGCTCGAAGCGCACGTCCCACAACCACGACAAATCCTCGCCGTCGGGGACCTGGCCGTTGACGGCGATGACGAGGCCGTCGACGCTGTGGTCGATCATCGACAGCGCCTCCTGCCAGCCGGCCGGGTTCTTCGCCAGCAGCATGTGCACGGAGTGCGCGCCCACCTGCACGGTGCTGTAGCGGCCGGCGACCTCCTCGACGATCGATGCGGCGGCCACGGCGTCCTCCGCCTTCGCCCCCATCGCGACGGCGGCGGCGACGGCCTGGGCCGCGTTGCCGCGGTTCGCCCTGCCCGGCAGCGTCAGCTTCATCGGGAGCACCAGCCCGTCGGGGCCGTACAGGTTGTCGTCGTCGAGCCACCAGTCCGGCGTCGGACGCGCGAAGTCGGAGCCGGTGCTGCGCCAGTTCGGGCCGTCCCACACTATCGGCTCGCCGGTGCGCGGGCAGCTCACCGAATCGCTGGCCCAACCGCTGCCCGCGGCCACCCAGATCACGTTCTTGCAGTCGTAGGCGACGGAGGTGACCAGCACGTCGTCGCAGTTCGCGACCACGATCGTGTCGGGGTGCCGTTCGAGGCCGGCGCGCAGCTTGCGCTCGATCATGTTGATCTCGCCGACCCGGTCCAGCTGGTCGCGGCTGAGGTTGAGCAGCACCACGACTTCGGGGTTCACGGCGTCGGACACGTGCGGGACGTGCAGCTCGTCCACCTCGAGGGCCGCGAGCGGGGCGTTCACGCGCGCGGTGAGCGCGGCGACGATACCGGCGTCCATGTTGGCGCCGTCGGCCTGCGTCGCGACCTCGTCGAGCGTCGCCAGCGCCGCCGCGGTCATGCGGGTGGTGGTCGACTTGCCGTTGGTGCCGGTGATCACCACGCTGCGGCGTCCGCGACCCAGTTGCTCCATCAGGGTCGGGTCGATCTTCAGCGCGATCAGGCCGCCGATCATCGAGCCCTTGCCGCGTCCGGCCTTCTGCGATGCCCACGCCGCAGCGGCCGCGGCACGCAGGGCGAGGCGTCCGCGCAGACTGATCCGAGTGCTAGTTCCCACGTGCCGAGTTTTCCACAGGCTGATCGGGGACGTCGCCCGGCGCCGGGCTGCCGCTCCGGAAACGGCGATGCCGCGCTCCCGATCGGGAGCGCGGCATCACGAAAAGCCGAGCGACGAGTGCCGCGTGGACCCGCGAGTGCCCAGGTCAGCTGGCCAGGGCCTTGGCCTTGAGCGCCTGGAACTCCTCCTGCGTGATGGTGCCGGAGTCGAGCAGCGACTTGGCGTCGGCGATCTGCTCCGCGCCGGACTTACCGGCCACCTGGCGGATGTAGGAGTCCTGCGCGTCCTTCATGTGCTGTGCGGAAGCGATGGACCGCTTTGTCATGTCGTCGCCCTTGACGATCAGGTACACGAGCGCGGTGATGAACGGGAGGATGATCAGGAAGACCACCCAGATTGCCTTGACCCAGCCGGAGCTCTTGTGATCCCGGAACAGGTCCGTGATGATCGAGAACAACAGCATCAGGTAGGCGACGAACGCGAAGCTGACGAGAATCACCCAGAGAAAATCCCAGAAAGAGTCCATGCGGACGGCTCCATTCACGTGTTCGGTCGAGAGTGCAACTGACTGTGACACAACGGCCGCCGCAATTGGGTCATTCGTTGTAGGTGAAATCCGCGTCACGATCTCGACGGCCGCGATTACCGTCGGATTCCTCGTTCGTCGGCCTCCCGCATCGGCCTGAGCGCCCACTCCTCGTCGGCTTCCGCGGAAACCCGCGGCTCGCGTCGAGGAATGGGCGCTCAGCTCAATTGCGGTGCGGTTGCGCCCCACGGCCCAGGAGCGCTGCCGCGATACCCGCTACGAATCGGAGTCCCATGCCGAAGAAGGGGCCGCACCCTCACGGATGCGGCCCCTCTCGAGGAGTTCGGAAAACTCAGTGCGCCCGGTTGACCGCCGAGACGACGGCCCGCAGCGACGCGGTGGTGATGGAGGTGGCGATGCCGACGCCCCAGACGACCTTGCTGGTGCCGTCGGGCAGGGTCACCGCGCACTCGATGTAGGCCGCGGCCTGGGCGTCGTCACCGGCGGACATCGCGTGCTCGGAGTAGTCCAGGACGCGGACGTCGAAGCCGATGGTGCCCAGTGCGTCGACGAACGCGGCCAGCGGACCGTTGCCGGAACCGGAGATCTCCTGCTCGGCCCCGTTGACCTTGACCACCGCGGTGATCGCGTCGGTGCCGCCGTCCTCCTCGGACGCCGTCACCTTCTGGCGCATGCGCTCGAGCGGGTTGACCGGGGCCAGGTACTCCTCGGAGAACACGTCCCAGATCTCCTTCGGGGAGACCTCGCCGCCCTCTCCGTCGGTGATCTTCTGGACGGCCTGCGAGAACTCGATCTGCAGACGACGCGGCAGCTGCAGGCCGTGGTCGGCCTTCATGATGTAGGCGACGCCGCCCTTGCCGGACTGCGAGTTCACGCGGATCACGGCCTCGTAGGTGCGGCCCACGTCCTTGGGGTCGATCGGCAGGTAGGGGACCTCCCACACGATGTCGTCGACATCGGCGTTCTGGTCGTCGGCCGCGGCCTTCATCGCGTCCAGGCCCTTGTTGATCGCGTCCTGGTGGCTGCCCGAGAACGCGGTGTAGACCAGGTCGCCGCCGTACGGGTGCCGCTCGTGGACGGGCAGCTGGTTGCAGTACTCGACCGTGCGACGGATCTCGTCGATGTTCGAGAAGTCGATCTGCGGGTCGACGCCGCGCGTGAACATGTTCAGACCCAGTGTCACCAGGCACACGTTGCCGGTGCGCTCGCCGTTGCCGAACAGGCAGCCCTCGATGCGGTCGGCGCCGGCCTGGTAGCCCAGCTCGGCGGCCGCGACACCGGTGCCGCGGTCGTTGTGCGGGTGCAGGGACAGGATGATGCTGTCGCGCTTGGTCAGGTTGCGGTGCATCCACTCGATGGAGTCGGCGTACACGTTGGGCGTGGCCATCTCGACGGTGGCCGGCAGGTTGATGATCACCCGGTTGTCGGGGGTGGCGCCCAGGGTCTCGACGACCGCGTCGCACACCTCCTTGGCGTACGACAGCTCGGTGCCGGTGTACGACTCGGGCGAGTACTCCCAGCGCCAGTTGGTGTCGGGGTGGTTCTTCGCCTCCTCGAGCACCAGCGCGGCGGCGTCGGTGGCGATCTTCTTGATCGCGTCCTTGTCGGCGCGGAACACGACGCGACGCTGCAGGATCGACGTCGAGTTGTAGAAGTGCACGATCACGTTCTTCGCGCCGTCGCAGGCCTCGAAGGTGCGCTTGATCAGCTCGGGACGGGACTGCGTCAGCACCTGGATGGTGACGTCGTCCGGGATCGCGTTGTCCTCGATGATCTCGCGGACGAAGTCGAAGTCCGTCTGGCTCGCGGACGGGAAGCCGACCTCGATCTCCTTGTAGCCCATCCGGACC
This sequence comes from Rhodococcus sp. AG1013, assembly GCF_003350365.1. Classification (NCBI taxonomy): domain Bacteria; kingdom Bacillati; phylum Actinomycetota; class Actinomycetes; order Mycobacteriales; family Nocardiaceae; genus Rhodococcus; species Rhodococcus sp. AG1013. The sequence continues at coordinate 115,046 of NZ_QQAT01000007.1, read as the reverse complement.
AGCAGCTCGAACATGCGGCGCTTGCGGGCGGGGCTCATCGGGTCGATCAGGGCCTGGTTGCCGTCGCGCAGGTCCACGGCGCACCACTGCGGGGCGCGGTCGATGACCTTGTCGGGCCAGCTGCGATCCGGCAGCGAGACGGTCTCGACCTCTTCACCGAACGAGCGGTAGCGGAAAGTCGGCATCGACGAGTTCTTCTGGGTGTTCCAGATCGGCTGGTCAGCAGGCGCCGGCTTGGACGGCGGAGTGATGGTGCGCGATCCGGAAGTAAAGGCGTCAGCGGGGGACATGGGATTGATCTCCAAGTTCGAATGTGGACTTTATGAGTCCGACAGCTGAGTCGACCGGCGCACGAGAGAACCCCGCGACGGGAAGCCAGTCTGGATCAGACCCCGCCGCGGCACCCAAGGAGGAGTGCGCGCTGCATAGCTGGCACTGTACTCCTGCGTCTCTCCAGCACGCGCGGAGTGGGGAGCAAATTCACACCGAGGGCGGGGTCGACGTGGTCGACTGTGCGCATGACAGCACAGCTCGACGCGGCCCGCTCGTATGTGGCCGCCCTGCTCAGCCACGACGGAGATTCGGTGCCGTACGCGCCGAACGCGGTGCGTTACGAGATGGGCCTCAAGACGGGCCTTTCAGGAAACCACCTGCGCCGCAGCCTTTCGCGTGGCCCACAGTTCCGGGTGATCCGCGCCATCCGTGACGAGCAGTATCGAGTGGAGGGCGACGAGGTAGTGGCCGACTACCTGATCGACGCCGGCATGTTCGGTCGCACACTCGCCACCGCGCACGTTCACGAGACGTTCGTCATTCCCGCCGACGACCCGCGCATCCACCGGATCGAGGCGAAGATTCGACTGGTCGGCCGGTAGACGCGCTGGACATCATCCGCGGCGAGTGGGGACGCGGACCGCTCCGCTGCGCAGACTGGCCGACATGTCCGATGTGCGCGGGGCGGTGCGGGGATGGATTCGTGCGCGTCTCGCCGGAGCGGAAGTCCTTCAAGGCCGACTTCGTCGCGGGAATGCCCGGTGCGATCAGCAGCGTGCCTGACGGCATGGCGTCCGGTGTGCTCGCCGGCGTGAGCCCGGTCCACGGGCTCTACGCGAGCTTCGCGGGTCCCCTCTTCGGTGGTATGCAGACCAGCACCAAGCTGATGGTGATCACCACCACCAGCGCCGCCGCCCTGGCCGCGGGATCGGCGGTGGCCGACATCCCCGAAGAGGATCGGTCCGGGGCGTTGATCCTGCTCACGCTGATGGCCGGTGTCGTGATGGTCGCGGCAGCGCTGCTGCGCCTCGGCCGCTACACGCGATTCGTCTCGCACTCGGTGATGACCGGTTTCCTCACCGGCATCGCGGTGAACATCGTGCTCGGGCAGGTCCCCGATCTCGCGGGCGCCGATGCGAGCGGGTCCGTCGCGGTCGCCAAGTTCTTCGACGTGGTGTCCAACCCGTCGAGCATCGACTGGCGTTCCCTGGTGACGGGCGTGACGGCGCTGCTGCTGTCCGTGGTCCTCGCCCGCACGCGGCTGGCGCTGTTCGGCTCGCTGATCGCGCTGGTCGTGCCGAGTGCGATCGTGATCGGGTTCGGCTGGGGCACCGTGGACCGTGTGTCCGACGTCGGCACCATCCCCACCGGCCTGCCGCTACCCGGCCTGCCCGATCTGGGGCTCTTGTCACCCTCGCTGGTCAGTGGGGCACTCGCGGTCGCGGTGATCGTGCTCGTGCAGGGCGCCAGGGTGGCCGAGGCGGCACCGAACCTGGACGGCAGCCGGTCGCAGGCTGACGTGGACTTCTCGGCGCAGGGCATCGGCAACATCGGCTCGGCCTTCTTCGGGGGCATGCCGGTCGGCGGCTCGGTCGGGCAGACGGCGCTCAACGAGACCGCGGGCGCGCGCAGCCGCTGGGGCGCCGTCTGGTCGGGCATCTGGATGCTCATCATCCTGGTGTTGTTCTCGGGGCTGGTCGGGAAGGTGCCGATGCCGACGCTCGCCGCGGTGCTGGTGTTCGCCGCGGTCGGCTCCATCCGGCCGAGCCGGATCCGGACGATCCTGCAGTCCGGACCGAGCTCGCAGATCGCGCTTGCGACCACCTTCGTTGCGACACTGTTTCTTCCGGTGACCGCCGCGGTCGGAATCGGCGTAGCGCTGTCGTTGCTGTTACAGCTCAACCAGGAGGCCATCGACCTGTCGGTGGTGGAACTGGTGCCCGGTTCGGACGGCGCTCTGCGCGAGCAGCCCGCCCCGCGCGCCCTGGCCGACGGGCAGATCGTCGTCCTCGACGTCTACGGCAGCCTCTTCTATGCCGGCGCCCGGACACTGCAGGCTCGGCTGCCCGATCCGGGTGGAGCGGTGAATCCGGAAGTGATCCTGCGACTTCGGGGTCGTACCACGCTGGGTGCGACGTTCTTCTCCGCGTCCGTGACTACGCGAAGCGCCTCGACGCAGCCGGTGGGCGGTTGTATCTGAGCGGCGTCGGCGAGGGCGCCTCGCGGTACTGGGACGACGAGCGGTTGGCCGGTCAGGGAATCGCGTTGGAGATCTACCCGTCGACCGACACCATCGGGGAGTCGACGCGTCACGCGTTCGCCGCGGCGGAGAATCGCCTGGTGCGGGTGACCGAACGCCACGACGGTTGAGCTGAAACGACTCAGTCCGGCAGGCGCCGCATCTCGATGATGGTGAGTCCCAACGAGTCGAATCGCGCGAGCATGCCACGCAGTTCGGTGGGGCTGCGGACGGGGCCGTAGAGGGTGGTGTGGGCGCGAGCCGTCTCGGACACCTGCAGTTCCGGAAAAGCCGCGAGAACCCGTTCGGACAGTTCACCACCGACGAGGAACGCGTAACGCACGGTGGCCGGCCAGCCCGGATCGGATTGCGCCATGACGCCTCCCTCGGCATGTCAGGTGAACTGCCCCGACCGGGTCGCGGAACCCGGTCTTCCGAGGATGCCGTCGTGAGGTCCGGGTCACCTCACCCATCGATGGTGAATCCCGATCAGAGCAGTCCGCGCGTGTGCGCGGCGGCGACCGCGTCGCGCCGGGTGGTGACGCCGAGTTTGCGGTAGATCCCGCGCAGGTGGGTCTTGACGGTGTTCACCGATACGCAGAGGTCGTTCGCAATCTGCTCGGCAGTTCGCCACGACGGAAGTTCGCCGAGCAGTTCGAGTTCCCGGGGAGTCAGCGCCTCGGTGGGCCCCGACTCGCGGGCCGGGAGCGACGCGACGATGCGATCCGCGAAACCTCCGAGGTGTCCGAATCTGCCGTGGCTGTCCAGTAGCAGGTCTCGAATCGACGGGTCGACGTCATGGAACGGGCGCAGCACCGACTCGGGTTCGGCGAGTCGCAGCGCCTCCGCCAAGGAGGAGTGGGTACGAGCGCGGTGTCCGCGCCGGTGCGCCGCCACGGCCTCGGCGAGCCACGCAGTGATCAGGTTCGTTGCTGCAGTGCACATCAGGTTGCCGTCGAGCACCGGGACGAGCAGCTTCCGGGCCCGCTCGAGGTGCTGGTCGTGCAGGTGCGCGAGCGCATCGATCACCACCGCGTCCCCGGTCCCGGGGAGTGCGACCGCGGAACGGGCGACGCATTCGTTGGCCCACTGTGATTCGCCCCCAAGCAGATAGGCCGAATGGATCGAGGGCAATACAGCGGCCGCGATGCCCGGCGGCGGCCGGTGTCGACTCGATCCGCCACCCGCATGGATCGCGGCCACCGACCCGTGTCGATCCTGCGAAGTGGCGAGTCCGAACAGGGCGGCGAGGGACGATGCGGCCCGGGCCAGGTCGGTGTCGAGGTCCACCAGCGCCACCGTGGCAGTGCCGGCGGACTCGGTCGCGTCCTCGAGCCGGATCCATCGGCACCACGCGCCGAGCAGGGCTGCCAGGTGGGTCTCGACATCGTGCGTCAGATCCGCGTCGCGGCCCAGTTCGACTGCCTCGTCAGCGAATTCTGCTGCCTCGGAAACCCTGCCGCGACAGACGGATGCCGCCGCGAGGGCGGCGAGAGCATGCAGTACCGTGCGCGGGCTCCGGCCGGCCCGCGCGTGCGCGAGCGCTCGGCGCAGCGGGCCATCGGCCCCAGCGGCGTCTCCCTGGTAGAGCCGCCCACGCCCCAGTTGGAGCAGGACGAACGCGTCCAGTTCGGGATCGCCGGTGGTCCCGGCATCGACGAGGGACAGGCGCGCGAGTGCGGGAGTGAGGTCGCCGGTCCGGATCGCCGCCTGCACGCGCAGGGATTCGTGGAGCAGACGCTGACGATCCGCGGTTCCATCGAGCGGCGGCCAACTCGGTTCCAGCGCTGCAAGTGTGGACTCGGCGGCAAGTGTGTTGCCGATGGCAACGGCGGCCGCGGCGTCCGCCAGCCGGGCCGCGGGATGATCCCGCACCGACCTCGATGCTCGCGCGAGGAGCCGTTGGACGGCCTCACCATGGCCGTTCTGCACCAGGGTGAGGCCGGATTCGGACAGGACCCCGACTACGTGGTCGTGATCGCCGGCGTTGATGCCGTGTTCGAGTGAGAGCAGAGCATCGCCGAACTCGGTGTACCACTGGGCGGTTGCCTGCTCCAGTTGTGCCACAGCCTTCGCGCCGAGGCGCGTCGTTTCCGCGCGCAGGTAGCTTCGGAGGAGCGGGTGGTATCGAAAGACTGTGGGGGAATCCTCGATCCGGCTGAGGAGGCAGTTCTGATGCTCGAGTCGATCAGTGATGTCGTGTGCATCGGTGTAGCCGGTGAGCTGTTCGGCCAGTGCGACAGTGAAGGTGGCGGGTACCGATGTGTAGAGCAGGAACTCGCGTTCTCGGGGTTCGAGCCCTTCGAGGACCTGTTCGAAGAGGTAGTCCGCCACCGCGCGTCGATCGCCGGTGAAGTTGGCGATCAGTCCGGCGGGATCGGGGTGGCCTGCGAGCGACATTCCCGCCAGTCTCAATCCTGCCGCCCACCCCTCGGTGCGTTTCATCAGCGCGGCGAGATCAGTATCAGGAAGGTGCACATCGTGTTCGGTCAGCAGTTCGGCAGCTTCGTCCGCGGTGAAGGCGAGATCCCGGAAGTCGAGGTCGAACACTTTGCCGTCGAGTCGCAGGCGCTGAACGGCAAGGGGCGGTTCGAATCTGCCGGCGATGACGATTCGGAGGCGGGCAGGGGGAGCGCGCAGGAACGACTCGAGATCCGCGAGCGCATCAGGGTCGTGCAGCAGGTGTGCGTCGTCGATGACGAGGCGGATCGGATCGGCGAACTGTCTCAGCGCCTCACCGATCGGAAACCGTTGCGCGGGAGACGGCGGCGGCAATCCCCGGCAGATGCGGCGCAACTGGGGATCGCCCGCGTTGACGAGCGCTGCGACGAGCGTGTCGTGTAGTACGTGCGAGTCGTTGTCGTGGTCGTCGACCGTGGCCCAGGCGGTGATCGGTTGTCCACCGTCGCTGCGCGCTCGACGAGCCCAGCCGGACAGTAGGGTGGTTTTCCCTGAACCTGCAGGGGCGCAGGCCAAAGCGACGTGCACGGCGGTCGGACCCTCGAAGGCGGCGTCGAGCGCATCCGCGAGCCGTTCCCGAAACACGATCCGATCGCTCCGGAACGCTGGAATATCAGCGCCCGCAGCGCAACTCCTGTCCTGCGCGATCGACACCCGACATGCCTCCCACATAACGAGCCCTCACCCGAGAGGGCTCCCGGGTGAACCCCACGTAGCGCCCGAAGCTTAACGCGGGCAGGCGATCTTTCGCGCGATATGTCTCTCAATCTCTGGACATTGCGGCCTGCAGGTGCTTTTCGACGTCGACATACGCGTTCGTCGGCGACGTCGAAGACCACCTTGACGATCCGGCCACCTCGATACTCGAAGCGGCCGGTGTAGTCGCTGGTCACGGCATCGCCACTGTCGTAGCCGATGCACAGGCCCTCACCGCACAGGGAGAAGTGGCCGGTCATCGTGCGAATCTCCGCGGACGCGACCTCCGTGCCGTCGATGTGGAGGGCGGCGGGTCCGTAGGACTCGTGATGTTCACCCGTCCGTTCCTTGCGGAAGTCGACCCCGATGATGTGGTGGCCGGCCTGAGGCGCCGGTGCCTCCACCACCTGCACGTCTCCCACGCCGAGGAAGTTGTAGACGTACCGGACCGCGCCGTCCTTGATGTACAGCGCGTGGCCGCCGAACCGCGAACCGTGCGCGAAGATCACCCCCTCGGTGTCGGTCTCGGTGTGTACCTCGGAGAGGACCTTGAACGACACGCCGTGCGTGTTCGCCGCCGATCGCTCTGGGATCTCGCTGGTGTCGGGGTAATAGATGTACTGGCCACTCGGCGGCACCGGGACGTTGAACTCGAGCTTCAGGAAGGTCTCGAGGTCTTTACCCACCACGAGCAGATCGTTCAGGGGCAGTACCTTGTTGGCCTTCGCCTCCTCCACCCACAACGCGGACAACTCCTGCACCATCTCGGGATGATCTGCCGACAGGTCGCGCGCTTCGGAGCGGTCCTGGTCGGTGTGGAAGAGCTGCCACTTGTCCCGGTCGAAGTTGCTCATGCCGCTCATCGGGCCATGTTCGGTGACGGCCTTCCATCCGTCGTGCCGGATTGCGCGGTTGCCGAACATCTCGTAGTACTGCGTTCGCTTGCGGGTCGGCGCATCCCCGTCGTCGAACGAGTATCGCATCGACACCCCGGACAGGGGACTCTGCTTCACACCGTTCACGACGTCCGGCACGGCGACACCGCACGCCTCGCGAATGGTCGGAACGATATCGGTGCAGTGGTGGTACTGGTCGCGAACCTCGCCGCGTGCCGCGATGCCCTTCGGCCGCGAGATCACCAGCGGGTCGCAGATGCCGCCCTGGTACGTGTATCGCTTGAACATCCGGTAAGGCGTGGAGAATGCGACCGCCCACCCGGTCGGATAGTGGTTGTAGGTGTCGGGGCTGCCAAGCTTGTCGATGACCGGGAGGTTGTCCGCGATCGTGTCGGGGTAGCCGTTGAAGAACTTCCCCTCGTTGACGGACCCGTTGGGACTGCCCTCTCCGGACGCACCGTTGTCGGCGGCATAGATCACGAGAGTGTTGTCGAGCTGGCCCGATTCCTCGAGGTAGTCGATGATCCGCCCGACCTGGGCGTCGGTGTAGTCGGAGAATCCGGCGAACACCTCCGCCATCCGGCTGAAGAGTCTCTTCTCGTCGCCGTTGAGTGTGTCCCACGGCCGGACCGCATCACCCTCGGAGAACGTGCCCGGCGGCATCGGGTTGATCTCGGTGAGTTCGGTGTCCTCGGGAACGATGCCACGCTCGATCATCCGGGGCAGCACCCATTCCCGGTACGCCTCGTAGCCGTCGTCGAACATGCCCTTGTACTTGTCGATGTACTCCTGCGGCGCGTGGTGCGGGGCATGGTTCGCGCCCGGGCAGAACCACAGGTACCAGGGCTTGTCCGGCTCCGTCTGCTTGGAATCCCGGATGAAGGCCATCGCCTTGTCCGCGAGGTCCTTCGACAGGTGGTAGCCGTCCTCGGGCAGGTAGGGCTGCTCGATGTAGTGGTTGTCCTCGGCCAGGGACGGGTACCAGTTGTTGGTCTCTCTGCCGATGAAGCCGTAGAACCGGTCGAAACCCTGGGCCAGGGGCCATTCCTTCTTCGACGCACCGGCTGTCCGTTGAGATGGTGATTGCGGCCGGTCAGGAAGCAGGACCTGGTGGGGGAGCACAGTGCCGTGGTGTGCCACTGGCTGTAGGTGAGTCCGTCGGCAGTGAGGCGGTCGAGGGTCGGCATGCTCACCCGTCCGCCGTACGGCGACCAGGCGGCGGTGCCGGTGTCGTCGAACAGTACGACGAGAACGTTGGGTGCACCCTCGGGAGCCTTGTCGGCGGTGAATGCACTCCGATCCGGTTGGGAATCACGGATGTCGACATTGATGATGCCCTCGAACTCCTTGGCCATGAGATCCTCCAGCACAGTGCGGTCATGGTTCGGTACAGGTCCGTTGTCGAGATAGTGGGCGTTACGGTGCGTTTCCTCTTCACCCGTCGTGTGTGAAGAGGAACTGGTGATGGCGACGGAGCATGGCGACGTGACGCCTACGAAACGGACATGGCCCGTCTTCGGCTCGTTGCAGTCCTACCGACGTGAGTGGATCCGCCCGGACGTGGTTGCCGGGCTGACGGTGTGGGCCGTGCTGGTGCCGGAAGCCCTCGCGTACGCCACCATTGCGGGCGTTCCCCCGGTAGTCGGTCTGTACGCCGCCGTCCCGGCTCTGATCCTGTATGCGGCAGCGGGCAGTTCGCGTCACCTCATAGTCGGGCCGATGTCGGCCACGGGCCGCGTTGTCGGCAGCGATCATCGCGCCGCTGGCAGGTGCCGACGGTGGCAAGTACATCGCCCTGTCGACGGTCCTGGCGATCGCGACGGGAATCGTCGGGCTACTGGCCGGGTTGATCCGCCTCGGATTCATCGCGTCTTTCATCTCCGAGCCGGTGCTCAAGGGTTTCATCGTCGGCCTGGCGCTCACCATCATCATCGGTCAGGTCCCCAAGCTGTTCGGTGTCGAGAAGTCCGACGGCAACTTCTTCGAGCAGGCGTGGGGCGTGATCCGGCATCTCGGCGACACCGACTGGCGGACGCTGGCGGTCGGTGTGCTGAGTCTGGCGGTGGTGCTCGGCTTCAAACGGTGGCTGCCGTTGGTTCCCGGTTCCCTGCTCGCCGTTCTGATCGGTATCGCCGCGGTCGGCGTCTTCGGCCTCGCCGGCAAGGGCGTGACGATCGTCGGCCACATCGATTCGGGTCTGCCGTCGCTGGGACTGCCGTCCGGCGTGGGTTTCGACGATTACATCGACCTGCTGGGGCCGGCAGTAGGGGTGCTGCTCATCGGGTTCGCGGAGGGGCTCGGCGCTGCCAAGACTTATGCCGCGAAGGCCGGCTACGACGTGGACGCCAACCGGGAACTGATGGGTCTCGGCGCCGCCAACCTCGGTGCCGGCCTGGCGTCGGGGATGGTCGTCAACGGCAGCCTGTCCAAGACCGCCGTCAACGGCGGCGCTGGTGCCAAGTCGCAGGTCAGTGGGTTGATGGTGGCCGCGCTGACGATCTTGACGCTGTTGTTCCTGACCGGACTGTTCGAGAACCTGCCCGAGGCGACGCTGGCCGCGGTCGTGATCGCCGCGGTGATCGAGTTGGTGGACTTCGCGGCGCTGCGGCGCCTCTACGGGGTGTGGACCGAGCGGCTGGGGAGCATCTACGGCTATGCGGCGCGGGCCGACTTCGCCGCGGCGATCGCCGCGATGGCCGGCGTGCTGCTGTTCGACACGCTGCCGGGCCTGGTGATCGGAATCGGGGTGTCGATGCTGCTGCTGCTATACCGAGTGTCCCGCCCCCATGTGGCTGCACTCGTCAAGCAGGACACCCTGTGGGTGGATGCCGAACGGCACTCGGAAATCCCGACCCGGGACGACGTTGTGGTCGTGCGGGTCGAGGCGGGCCTGTTCTTCGCGAACTGTGACCATGTGAAGGCCCGCATCGAGGATCTGTGCACCGACCGCACCCGTGTCGTGGTGCTGGACGCCGAGACCTCGCCCTTCGTGGACGTCACCGCCGCGAAGATGTTGATGGAGCTTCGGGATGCGCTCGGTCGGAAGGGAATCGATCTTCGCGTCGCACGCGACATCGGCCAGTTCCGGGACACACTCGGCCGGGCTGCGACGGAGGGCCGGTCGGTGTCCGTGTACCCGACCGTCGCCGCCGCCCTGGCCGGGACCGGTGCGGACGCCTGAACGAGGTGCGGACACTCACCCGCGGTGGATGAAGCCGACGACGTGACGCGGTGCCTACGGTCACGGTACGTGCGCGAACATATACGGAAAAGGATCAACACGATGAGCTTCGATCCGAACGATCTTCAGCGAGGGACGCTTCCGATTCCCGATCTCGCGTACACCGGCACCGTCACCTATGACGCGACCGATCCGGACACGAAGTTCCCGCCGATCCGGCGGCTGTTGCCTCCCGAGGGCGCGCCGAACGTGTTGGTCGTACTGATCGACGACGTGGGGTTCGGGGCCTCGAGCGCGTTCGGTGGTCCGATCGAGACACCGAACTTCGAGCGGGTGGCCGCGCAGGGCCTCAAGTACACCCGGTTCCACACCACCGCGTTGTGCTCGCCTACCCGCGCGGCGCTGCTGTCCGGTCGCAACCACCACACCGTCGGCATGGGTGGCATCACCGAGATCGCCACCAGCGCACCGGGCTACAACTCGCTGCGGCCCAACAACTGCGCGCCCCTCGCGGAGACCCTGAAGCTCAACGGGTACAACACCGCCCAGTTCGGCAAGTGCCACGAGGTGCCGGTGTGGGAGGCCTCGGCGGTGGGTCCGTTCGACCACTGGCCGCACCCCGGTGGCGGGTTCGAGTACTTCTACGGGTTCCTCGGCGGCGAGACCAACCAGTGGTACCCGGCGATCTACGAGAACACCGCGCCGGTCGAGCCGTGGGGCACCCCCGAAGAGGGCTACCACTTCATGGGTGACATGACGGACAAGGCCATCGACTGGACGCGTCAGCAGAGGTCCCTCGCTCCGGACAAGCCGTTCTTCACCTACTTCGCGCCCGGTGCGACGCACGCCCCGCACCACGTGTCCAAGGAGTGGGCGGACAAGTACCGCGGCCAGTTCGACCAGGGCTGGGATGTACTGCGCCAGGAGACATTCGAACGGCAGAAGGCGCTCGGCGTCATCCCGCAGGACGCGGTGCTCACCGAGCGCAGCCCCGGTATCCCCGCCTGGGACGAGATGAGCGAGACCATCAAGCCGGCCCTCGTCCGTCAGATGGAGGTGTACGCGGGCTTCCTCGACTACGCAGACCACCACGTCGGCCGTCTCCTGGACGCGCTCGAGGAGCTCGACGTGCTCGACGACACCCTCGTCTACGTGATCATCGGCGACAACGGGGCATCCGCCGAGGGGTCGATGCACGGCACCACCAACGAGGGCTTCACGATCAACCACATGAACGAGATCGAGACCGAGGAGTACGTCGCCGCGCACATCGACGACATCGGGACCCCGAGCTCGTACAACCACTACGCGGTCGGCTGGGCGCACGCGATGGACACGCCCTACCAGTGGACCAAGCAGGTGGCCTCGCACTGGGGCGGTACCCGCAACGGCACCATCGTCAGCTGGCCCAACGGTATTGCGGCGCGCGGAGAGATTCGCACCCAGTTCACCCACGCCATCGATGTTGCCCCGACGGTCCTGCAGGCCGCGGGGATTCCCGAGCCGACGACGGTGCACGGCGTCACCCAGCGCCCCTACGAGGGCGTCGCCATGAACTACTCGTTCGCCGACGCCGACGCGGCCGAGCAGCACGAGACGCAGTACTTCGAGATGCTCGGCAACCGGGCGATCTACCACAAGGGCTGGACGGCGGTCGCGAAGCACAAGGACCCCTGGGTCGCGTCGGACCACGGTCTCGACGACGACGTGTGGGAGCTCTACAACGTGGAGGAGGACTGGACGCAGTCGCATGACCTGGCCGCCGAGTACCCGGACAAGCTCGCTCACCTGCAACGGCTGTTCCTCATCCAGGCCGCAAGGTTCAACGTGCTGCCGATGGACATCCGCTCGGCGGAACGGATGAACCCCGACATCGCGGGGCGGCCGGCGCTGATCACCGCGCAGAGCCAGACGTTCTACCGCGGCATGCGGCGCCTGAGCGAGAACTCGGCCATCAACATCAAGAACAAGTCCTTCACGGTCACAGCATCGGCCGAGGTGCCGGACAACGGCGTCAACGGGGTGATCATCGCGCAGGGCGGCGCCTACGGCGGTTGGTCGTTCTACGCGCTCGACGGCAAGCTCGCCTTCGCCTACAACCTGCTCGGTATCGACACGGCCATCGTCCGTTCGGACACTTCGGTGGCACCCGGAAAGCAGGAACTGCGGGCGCATTTCGCGTACGACGGCGGGGGACTCGGCAAGGGCGGCACGGTCTCACTCTTCGCCGCTGATCAGAAGGTCGGCGAGGGCCGCGTGGAGCGGACCATCCCGTTCCAGTTCACCTTCGACGAGACCGTCGATGTCGGAGCGGATCTCGCCTCACCGGTGTCGCCCGACTACGGGGCAACCGGCAACGCGTTCACCGGAACCATCGACCGGGTGCGCATCGATCTCGGCGACGACGACCACGCGCACCTGGCCGACCCGGAGCATCTGATGAACATCGCGATGATGCAGCAGTAGAGCACCGACAACGGATCCAGGGAGAGGCGGCGGAATGAGTGACATCGAGTTGTACCTGCAGAGTTCGCCCATTGCGCGGGACGGCGAACTACCCGCCCGGGACGACGTCGGAAAGGTGTTCGACGAGCTGGACTTCCAGTTCGCGACCCAGTCCTATCTGTGGGCGTTGCCGTTGGTGTCGTGGGCGCAGTGGCAGAGCGTGCACGAGAACGTATTCGGCACCGCACCTTCGGATCTCGTGGTGTACCGGACGTATCAGGATCGGCTGGGTCTCATCACCGCGAACGCGACGACGCCGTACATTCTCACCTTCTTCGAACTGAACCGGACCGGACCGATGGTGATCGAGCTTCCGCCGGGGCCGACCGCCGGTGGCTGCGCCGACTTCTGGCAACGCGAGTTCGCGACGATGGGGGAGATGGGTCCCGACCGGGGAGAGGGCGGGAAGTATCTCGTGGTGGGGCCCGGCCAGCAGTCACCCCCGGGAGACGGATTCCGGGTGCTGCAGTCGCCGATGATGCACGTGTTCTTCGGTTTCCGCACCCTCGATCCCGACCACGAGCGGTCCCGGACGCTCGTGGAAGCGGTTCGCGTCTACCCGTATGCGGAGCGCGAGAATCCGCCCCCGACCCGGCTGGTGTCACCGGACGGCCGGGAATGGTCCGGGATCCAACCCCGCGACCTCCGGTTCTGGGAACTGTTGCACGACGTCCTGCAGTCCGAACCGGTGGAGGAACGCGACCGATTTCCGATGGCCTGGTTGAAGCAGTTGGGCATCGAGAAGGGACAACCGTTCGCGCCGGACGAACGCCTGAGCAGCATCCTTCAGCGGGCGATCGACGCCGGCGAGATGTTCGCCCGGGCGAATGCGTTCGCGAAGCGGTTCCCGGGGTCGCAGTACTGGCCGGACCGCAAGTGGGACACCGCGATCGTGCTCGACAGTCCCACCCAGCGGGGCCGATACCACGACGAACTGCTCGAACGCGCGTCGTGGTTCTACGAGGCCGTGTCATTCTCCATGGCGATGAAGAGCACCATGTCGGGTCTCGGACAGGCGTACCTGGGCGCGTACTCGGACGCCGACGGGAACTGGCTGGACGGCGGACGCGCGTACACGCTGCACGTTCCGGCCGGTGTGCCGGCGAAGCTGTTCTGGTCCGCGACGGTGTACGACGTCGATACCCGGTGCCTGGTCGACAACGAGCAGGGCCGCGGCGATCGCGGGTCGCGGGACACGGACCTGGTGGTCGGCGACGACGGCTCCGTCGACCTGTACTTCGGGCCCACCGCGCCTCCGAGCCGTGAATCCAACTGGGTGCAGACCATTCCCGACCGTCACTGGTTCTGCTATTTCCGGCTGTACGGCCCGCTCGAGCCGTACTTCGACCGCAGCTGGAAACTCGGCGACATCACCGGACTGTAGTGGAGGCGCGTTGACCGCAGTGCTCGCACCGACGCTCGCCGGCTACCGGAGGAGTTGGCTTCGCGCCGACGTGGTTGCCGGACTGAGTGCCGGTGCCGTCGTGATTCCGCAGGCGATGGCGTACGCGACCATCGCGGACATGCCGGTGCAGATCGGCCTGTACACGTGCATGGTGCCGATGATCGTGTACGCGCTGCTCGGTGGATCCCGCACCGCCAGCGTGAGCACGACGTCGACCATCGCGACACTCACGGCCTCGACCCTGATCGGTGCGGGCATCGCATCCGGATCGGACGACGCCCAGACCGCGCTGATGACACTGACCCTGATGGTGGGCGTGATCCTGATCGCGGCTCGGGTGCTGAAGCTCGGGGCGATCATCGAGAACATCAGCGAGGCAACGCTGTCCGGGATCAAGGCCGGCGTCGGCCTGACGGTGGCCGCGAGCCAGTTGCCGAAGCTGCTGGGGGTTCCGGGTGACCCGGATGCCACCGGTTTCTTCCACGTGCTCGGGGGTGTGGTACGTCAACTGGGCGACGCGAACGGCGCCACCGTGGTGCTGTCGGTCGTGTCGATCGCGGCACTTCTCGTAATGGCTCGGGTGGCGCCGCGAGTGCCCGGTCCCCTCGTCGTGGTGGCGGTGGGCATTGCACTGATCGCGTTCACGGGCCTGCGTGACAGCGGGGTCGCGGTGATCGCGGAGGTTCCACGGGGCATTCCGCTGCCCGGGATTCCTTCCCTGCACGACATCGGTGCGCTGCTGCCGGGGGCACTGGCGATCTCGGTGATGGCGTTCCTGGAGACGGTGGCGGTGGCGCGCGGTGTCCGCCGGGCGGACGAGCCACAGATCGACAGCGACCGTGAGCTTCTCGCCAACGGTGCCGCGTCGGTAGCGGGCGCCTTCTTCCACACCCTGCCGCCGGCGGGCGGGTTCTCGCAGACCGCGGTCGCGCTGCGTTCCGGCGCACGATCCCAGCTGAGCGGCATCGTCACCGCGGTTCTGGCCGTCCTCGTCGCACTGTTCCTGGCACCCGTGCTCAGCGATCTCCCGCAGGCGACTCTCGGCGCGATGGTGGTGGTCGCGACGCTGGGCCTGGTGGATCCGGGTTCGTTCGTGCGCTTCTGGCGGGTCAGCCGCATCGAGTTCTGGGTGGCCGCGGTGACTGCGGTGATCGGTCTGACCGCGGGACTGCTGCCGGCGGTGCTCGTGGGCGTTGTCATGACGCTGTATCTCGTTTTGCGCGAGCTCAACCGTCCCCACATTTCGCAGTTGGTGAGGGATCTGGACGGCATCTGGACCGCGGTCGATCCGGACGGGCCACCGATCGCGTCGGATCCGCTGGTGCTCCGGATAGATCTGGGGCTCTACACCGCGAACGTGCGCGCCAATACGCGCGAGATCAGTAGGCGGGTCACCACCGCGGCCACCGCGCCGCGTGCGGTCGTGCTGGACTGTTCGCGGCTGTACCAGGTCACGACGACGGTTATGAAGAACTTCGTCGATCTCACCCGGGAACTGTCCGACGCCGGAGTGACCGTCTACTTCGCGGCAGTGCCGCCGCAGAACCTGGCGACCGTCCGCCGAACCGTCCTCGGTCGCGACTACGAGTCGCAGGGTCGGATGTTCGATACGGTCGAGGCGGCCGCCCGCACGTTGAGCGATTGACCGGGGCGCGTGACGCCCGGGTTGTTCGGTGTCGATGTCACAACCATTCGGCCCGAACGCCGCTACACCGGCCGCTCGGATATCTACCGTCCGCAGTATGTCGTTCCGATCATCGGTGATGCGGGTCCGGCCGGGAGTGCGGTCGTGGTGACACGGGTCCTGGTCGGCGTGGTCGTCGTCGCGGCGCTGTGCGGATTCGGGTTCGCGTTCTACCGGATGGTGTCCGATTTGCCGCAGACGGAGACGAGTCGTCCGATGGTGAAGGAGACATTCACGATCGGCGGACAGCCGACCACGTGCGAAGGTCTCTTCGGATCGTGCGACTTCAACCTGCAAACCTCGTTCAACCAGTGGGGGCGGAATCTGGACGTGTTCGGGGACGCGCCCACCCTGGGGCCGTACGGCCGAGAGATCGGCTTCCCGGCGTCGGCGAAGCTGGGGTTGCAGGCGTGCGAGATCGCGAGGGCGCCGGGGCGGACCTACCTCGAGTTTCTCGACGTCGCGCACGTCGAGCACCCCGAAGCGACCAGCCCCCAGCTCTTTCCGTTCTGGGACCTGGCCGCCCGGGAACTCTGCCCGATACCGCGGTGACGGGCTACTGGTGCTTGAGCACTGCCGCGAGCGCATCATCGGGATCGATGAGGTGGCTGTGGTCGTCGTCGCCGAGTTCGATGTCGGCCCAGTCGATTCGGCCGGTGAACTTGCCGCGCGGTGACTTGTAGCCCTCGTATACCGGCATCCCGGTGTCGACTCCGACGTCGAGTCCCTCGTCGAACGAGAAGTAGAGCGGGTGCGTGCGCGGCACCCGAGCGCTACCGGATTCGTCCCCGTCGATGTACAGCGTTGCCGTGCCGCCCTTGCCGATTCCGTCCCCGTCGTAGGTGAACTCGACGCGGACCTGATGCTGTCCCGGCGTGAGCGAATCGTCGGACAATGCGGTGGTGCGCTGCAGTCCGCAGTAGTTGTAGTGATACCCGAGTTTCCCGCCCTCGGTGAACAGACACCACCCGCCGGTTCGTCCGCCCTGCGTGACGATGACACCGTCGGCGCCGGTCTCAGGCACCTGAACCTGTGCGGTCAGTGAAAAGCTCCGGTTCTTGATGTTGATCGCGACGTTTTCGTTCAACCGGGTCACCCCCTCGAACAGCCGCAGCTTGTCACCCTGGACCAGGGTCGGCCGGCCGGCGATGGCCGGGTTCATTCGTTCCGCAGCGCGATCGTCGAGCGGCCCTGACAGCGCGACTGTGGCGTAGATTCCATCGCCCGAAGCCCGTCGCCTGGCGGCCAGATCGGGATCTACTGTTCGATCTCGAGTTCGCCCATGAGCGACCAGTCGACGCCGGGAATCTCGGTGTTGACGATGCGCGGAGTCTCGCGCAGTGCCGGACGCATCGCATCCAAGCCGTTCCTGAAATGCGCGGAACCGACGTGGTCGGCGCCGGCCTGTCCGTCGCGGAACGCCTCGATCAGGACGAACTGAGTGGGACTGTCCACGCTGCGGGTCCATTCGAACCAGAGATTTCCCGGTTCGGCCCGCGTCGCCTCGGTGAATTCCCGAGTGATCTCGAGCCAGTTGTCCCGGTGCTCGTCGAGGACTTCGAACTTCACCACGATGAAGATCACGATGACTCCCGTCTTCTCGTCAACGGATGACGGACACGCGGCCCACGCCTGCGGTCACGAAGTCAGTATCGGTCGTGAGCGGCGTCGCAATCAATGCCGCAACGTCGAACGCGGCGTTCAGGGCGTTCAGTGCGAACGCAATTCCCGGCGTGGCTCGGCGAACCGGAAGAACTCGAATGTGATGAGCGCGAGCAGGACCGCGGTGAGTACGCCCAGCGTCGCGAGGGCCGGCAGGTGCCACACGACGGGGATGAGGCCGAGCAAGACGATCACCGTCACGATCCGGGGCACACTCAGCAGCCCGGCTCCGTACTTCTTGAAGAACACCAACGCCGCGACGTACAGCGCGGCACCACCGAACAGCGCCACGAGTGGCCACCCGGTCAGCGGGTCCGTCAACCGGTGATGGTTGCCGTCGCCCACGTAGTAGAGGATCTTCTTCAACCCCAGCGAGAGCATCACGATGCCGATCACCATCGGCAGGTGCGCATAGCTGTAGCAGCCCTGGGCGATGAGGATGCGTCGGCGCCCGTCGGATTCCTCGAACGCGTGCTCCACTATGAGCGAGGTGACGTCGAAGTATGCCCACCACAGCAGCGACGACACCGCCAGGCCGAGGAGAGACGCGACGATGATCGCCCACGTGATCGGCAGGCTTGCGACACCGATCCCGATCGAGACGATGGACTCGCCCAGCGCGACGATGACGATCAGCCCGTGCCGTTCAGCGAAGTGGCTGACCGATCGCAGCCGCCAGCCGGTGCCGCCGATCAGGGTGCCGAGGTAGTCGCCGGCGAGGGCGAGGAACCACATGACCGTCTGCCACGGCCCGGTCAGCTGCGACGCGATCAGCAGGAAGGTGGTGCCTGCGAGCATCGACGGCACGAACCGCATCACCTGGCCGCGTAGCTGCGGATCCTCGCGACTGATCACCAGGAACATCAGGATGTGCAGCGCGCGGACCACGAAGTAGCCGATCGCGAAGACCACGGGCCCGTCGAGGCCGCCGGGTAGGTCGTCGAACGCCTCGGGGATCGTCAGGGCGACGATGAACACTGCGGACATCGCCGCGAGCATCACCACCCGGACGACGCCCTCGTCGGCCCGCACGAGGTTCGCGAGCCACGAGTAGCCCACCCAGCTCCACCACAGCACGGCCATCACCAGCACGCCGTGCAGAAGGTTGATCCCGCTGGGATCTGCCGACATCAGGTCCGTCACCCGGGTGAGCGCGAAGACGAACACCAGGTCGAAGAACAGCTCCAGCGGCGAGACGGACGCCCGTTCCTCGGTGGGGCGGGTACTCAGGCGTCGAGTGAGGTCCACGGCGACGATGCTTCCACCGACGGAGCCGACGTGCCCCGAAACCGATGGCCGGGACGGCCCTGCACCGGATCGGACGCTCGTCGGTAAGCTCGACAGCTGGACTTGCATCAATCCATCTACCCGGAGGTACACACGCGTGGCTCTCGTCGTCCAGAAGTACGGGGGATCCTCGGTCTCGAGTGCCGAGCGCATCCGACGCGTCGCTGAACGGATCGTCGAGACGAAGAAGGCGGGCAATGATGTCGTCGTGGTCGTCTCGGCGATGGGCGACACGACCGACGAACTGCTCGACCTCGCGCAGCAGGTGTGCCCGGTGCCGCCGGCTCGCGAGATGGACATGCTGCTCACCTCGGGCGAGCGCATCTCCAACGCCCTCGTCGCGATGGCGATCCACTCCCTCGGCGCGCAGGCTCGATCGTTCACCGGCTCGCAGGCCGGCGTCATCACGACCGGCAGCCACGGCAACGCGAAGATCATCGACGTCACGCCGGGCCGCGTCCGCGCTGCACTCGACGAGGGCTCGATCGTTCTGGTCGCCGGCTTCCAGGGCGTCAGCCAGGACAGCAAGGATGTCACCACGCTCGGCCGTGGCGGCTCCGACACCACCGCCGTCGCGCTGGCCGCGGCCCTGAAGGCCGACGTCTGCGAGATCTACACCGACGTCGACGGTGTCTTCACCGCCGACCCGCGCATCGTGCCCGACGCGCAGCGCCTCGACACCGTCTCCTTCGAGGAGATGTTGGAGATGGCCGCGTGCGGCGCCAAGGTGCTCATGCTGCGCTGCGTCGAGTACGCCCGCCGCTACAACGTGCCCGTGCACGTCCGCTCGTCATACACGACCAAGCCCGGAACGATCGTGTCCGGATCGATGGAGGACATTCCCGTGGAAGAAGCCCTGATCACCGGTGTTGCCCACGACCGCGGCGAAGCCAAGGTCACCGTCGTCGGCCTGCCCGATACCCCGGGCCACGCCGCCAAGCTCTTCCGCGCGGTAGCC
Source organism: Rhodococcus sp. AG1013 (assembly GCF_003350365.1). NCBI lineage: Bacteria > Bacillati > Actinomycetota > Actinomycetes > Mycobacteriales > Nocardiaceae > Rhodococcus > Rhodococcus sp. AG1013. The sequence goes on along the minus strand of NZ_QQAT01000007.1, from coordinate 95,800 downwards.
GACGCCGAGATCAACATCGACATGGTGCTGCAGAACATCTCCAAGGTCGAGACCGGCAAGACCGACATCACGTTCACGCTGCCCAAGTCCGACGGCCCGCGCGCGGTCGAGAAGCTGACGGCGCTGCAGTCGGAGATCGGCTTCACGCAGATCCTGTTCGACGACCTCATCGGCAAGGTGTCGCTCGTCGGCGCCGGCATGAAGAGCCACCCGGGCGTCACCGCCAAGTTCTGCGAGGCACTCGCGGACGCCGACGTCAACATCGACCTGATCTCGACGTCGGAGATCCGCATCTCGGTGCTCGTCAAGGACACCGATCTGGACGACGCCGTGCGCGCGATCCACGGAGCTTTCGAACTCGGCGGCGAGGAAGAGGCCGTCGTACACGCAGGAACGGGACGGTAATTCGAGATGACCACCATCGCTGTCGTCGGTGCCACCGGCCAGGTCGGCATCGTCATGCGCACCCTGCTCGAGGAGCGCAACTTCCCCGCCGACAAGGTCCGCTTCTTCGCGTCCGCGCGCTCGGCCGGCAAGACGCTGCCGTTCCGCGGTGAGGACGTCGTGGTCGAGGACGCATCCGCGACCTCCGACGAGGACCTGAAGGGCATCGACATCGCGCTGTTCTCGGCCGGTGCCACGCTCTCGCGTGCGCAGGCCCCGCGGTTCGCCGCGGCCGGTGCGATCGTCGTCGACAACTCGTCGGCGTGGCGCAAGGACCCCGAGGTTCCCCTCGTGGTCAGCGAGGTCAACCCGGAGGAGACCAAGAACCCGCCGAAGGGCATCATCGCCAACCCGAACTGCACCACGATGGCCGCGATGCCGGTCCTCAAGGTGCTGCACGACGAGGCGGGCCTGCAGCGCCTGATCGTCAGCAGCTACCAGGCGGTCTCCGGCAGCGGCATCGCCGGTGTCGAGGAGCTCGTCGGCCAGGTCCGCGCTGTCGCCGACGACGCCGAGAAGCTGGTGCACTCCGGCTCGGCCGTCGACTTCCCGGCCCCCGACAAGTACGTTGCGCCCATCGCGTTCAACGTGGTGCCCCTCGCCGGCGCGCTCGTCGACGACGGCAGCGGCGAGACCGACGAGGACCAGAAGCTCCGCAACGAGAGCCGCAAGATCCTCGGCCTGCCGGACCTGCTGGTGTCGGGTACGTGCGTGCGCGTGCCGGTCGTCACCGGTCACTCGCTCGCGATCAACGCCGAGTTCGAGCGTCCGCTGTCGGTGGAGCGCGCCCAGGAACTGCTGGCCGCCGCCCCCGGCGTCGAGCTGGTGGACGTGCCGAACCCGCTGGCTGCTGCCGGCGGTGACGTCTCCCTCGTCGGCCGGATCCGCCAGGATCCGGGTGCCCCCGAGGGCCGCGGTCTGGCGCTGTTCGTCTCGGGCGACAACCTGCGGAAGGGCGCGGCGCTCAACACGATCCAGATCGCCGAGCTGCTGGTCCGCTAGGGACACATCTGATCCGAAGATGCCCTGTACCGATCGCGGTACAGGGCATCTTCTGTTTCGGGGTCTTCGTCAGTCGAGTTCGGAAATGGCGACCAGCCCGCCGAGATATTCGGAATCCGAGTACGCCTTGGCCAGCAGTGCGCCGAGCTCGGCGAGAGCCTCGTGGTCGGGACCGTACGCGACGAACATTCCGGCCTCGGGATCGGTGCGGAAGCGTTCTTCCAGGTGGGGTGCGTCGCGCCCCACCACCGCGTGGGCCACCGAGGCCCAGTCGTATCCGGAACCGTCGAAACCCTCCACCTGCTCGAAGATCGCGGCCACCTTGCCGAAATGCTGGTCCGTCAGCATCAGCGACCAGTTACCCGGTGACGTCTCGAAAAGCTGCAGTGGCTCGATCGAAGGTGATGTCATGGGTGCATTGAAGCAGAACCGACCGACAGGTGTGTCTCGTCGGCCGCCGGATCGCTTCGGTCGGCGAGTCCTGATGCCGCCGAGTGTAATTCGACGTAGGTTGGCCTCGACGGTGGCCGATGGTGGTCCGGCTCACGCGCGGGATCGAGAGGGTATCGACGATGGACGCTGGGAACAGTCGGGACTGGGCGCCGCTCCTGGAACGTCTGGCTGACCGTAAGTCGGCGGCGCGGGCGATGGGCGGCAGCGAGAAGGTCACCCGCTACCGGGCGACGGGACGACTCGATGCGCGCGCCCGGATCGAGTACCTGCTGGACCCGCAGTCGTTCGACGAACTCGGCCTGCTCGCGGGCGACGGCATTCCCTCCGACGCGTTCGTCGCCGGATCGGGTCTGGTCGACGGACGTCCGATCATGGTCGGCGCCGAGGACTTCACCGTCGCCGGCGGGTCCATCGGCACCGCGGCCGCCTCCAAGCGGACGCGCGCAGCCCAACTGGCACTGCGCAACCGGGTCCCGCTGGTGATGATGCTCGAGGGCGCGGGGCATCGCGCGACCAACGCGCTCGAGCGGAACCGACCCGCACCCAACGACCTGCAGGCCATTGCGGAGCTCTCCGGGCTGGTGCCGACGGTCGCGATCGTGACGGGACCGTCGGCCGGTCACGGGGCCCTCGCCGCGCCGCTGTCCGACTTCGTGATCATGATCGCCGGGCACGGCGCGCTGTTCACGGCCGGGCCGCCGTTGGTGGCGGCGTCCACCGGCGAGCAGATCGACAAACAAGCACTCGGCGGGCCGCAGGTCGCGATCGACGCCTCCGGTGTCGCCCACAATCTCGCCGACTCCGACGAGGCCGCGCTCGCTCTCGCCGGCCGGTACCTGTCGTACTTTCCGAGCAGCGCGTGGCAGCGGCCGCCGTGGGTGGGTCCCGAGGGCGGCAACCACGACGTGGGGGAGCGGGCGCTACCGGAACTGCTGGACCTGGTCCCGGTGAACCAGAAGCGCCCCTACGACATGCGTGCCGTCATCGACCGACTGGCCGACGCCGGCACGGTCACCGAGATCCAGCCCACCTACGGGAAATCGATCATCACGGCGCTCGCGCGCATCGGCGGGCACTCGGTCGCGGTCGTCGCGAATCAGCCGAGTGTGATGGCGGGTTCGGTGACGGTCGAGGCCGCCGACAAGGCCGCGGGCTTCCTGCAGCTGGTGGGGGCGTTCCACCTGCCGGTGGTGTTCCTCGCGGACAATCCGGGGGTGATGGCGGGCAGTGCGTCCGAGAAGGCGGGCATCCTCAAGGCCAGCGCCCGGATGTTCGCCGCGCAGCACCGGTTGCGGACCCCCAAGTTCCACATCACCGTCCGCAAGGCGTTCGGGTTCGGCAGTTCGGTGATGGGGATGAATCCGTACGACGACCAGTCCATGACGCTCGCGTTTCCCGCCGTCACCCTCGGCGGCATCCCCGCCGACGTCGGGGGCCGGACGGCGAAGGAGGACGACGAGACCCGGCGCGCGCTGGTCGAGAACGAGGCCTCCGGACCGTGGGCGCTGGCGCAGACGCTGTTCTACGACGACGTCATCGACCCACGCGAACTCCGCAACATCCTGATCCGCGGCCTGCGGACATCCACCCGCGACGGAAGCGGGATCGAACCCGTCGCGCACCACGGCTACCTGCGCTAACGGCTCACGGGTGCGTTGGTGCCGTCGTACGTGCGGTAGCCGCCACGCCGGACAGTAGCGTCACGATGGCGATCCCGACCACGAGGTAGATCAGTGAGCTGCCGATCTTGGACTCGGTGGTGGCGTAGACGGTGAACGGCCACAACGCGACCGCGATCGTCGCGAGCATGCAGATCCATCCGAAGAACGTCGGTGCGCGTGGTGTGGAGATCATCAGCAGGTGCAGCAGCGCCGTCGCCAGCAGCGCCGCGACAGCTGCGTACCCGGCGAGCGTGGTGACCTGCGAATCGCCGAAGGCGGTGGCGGGGGTGATCACCGGGATGTCGAGCAGGCCGCGGACGAGCAGGAGCCCCACCACTGCGGCGAGGGCCGCGACGATCGCGGTGGCGGCCCCGCCGGCCCACAGACGCTTCGCATCGAGAGTGGGTGCCGGCGGAGGGCCGGGCGGGTATGCGGTCATCGAGTGTTCCTTCCGGTCGCCGGTCGGGGAACCGTCCTGTGGACAACGTAGGTCGGCGACCATCCCGACGCCGTCACCCGTGGCGGGTGAAACATCGGACGCCGGGTGTCTGTGCCGCTCCCGATGTGGACGTGTCACGATTCGCTGGACGCGATAGTGGTTCCACGTTCGCGGACCGCATCGCCGACATCGACGCGCAGATCGTGCTCCTGTGGTCCGCCACGTCGGCGAGCACCGGTCACCGGCGCCGGCACCCCCCGACGGGTGCCGACGCCGGTGCATGACGGGCGGGCGGTCAGGCCGCCGGCATGGCCGACCCGCTGAGAAGGCCCTGGACGAATTCGGCGATGCCGTCGAGCATTCCATCCTCGAGACTGCCGAGATCGACGCTGCCGAGCAGTCCGCCGTCCGGGACGGACACGATCTGCGGCCGGCTCACCGCCGGCTCCTCACTGTTCGGCGAAACGCATTCGCCCACAACGGCGTAGAGGCCGTCAGTGAGCTCCGCGCTGAAGGTGTCCTCGTCGCCGGGGCCGACGCGCTGGGCGATGTCGGTGCGCCACGACAGGAATCCCGGGTCGTCGATCTTGCCGGGATCTGCCTCGAGTTCGGCCAGTTTGGATGACTCGAGGGCGAAGGCGCCGCACGTGCTGGTGGGCTCGCTGTTGGTGTTCTTCAGCGTGACGTTCAGTGTGTTCGCTTCCACGTTCGTCGTGACCGTCGGGCCGGTGAGCTCGACCGGTTCGGCGGATGCGAGGGCGGGTACCGCAAGCGCCGAGGCGGCGACGATCGCGGCGCCGCCGACCGTGCGGGAGAACACTTTCCGGTTACGCAACTGCATGTAGAACCCCTTCCGAAGGTGGGACGCTGGGCATGATCGGGGTGTCGGGATCGCGGCGGGATCTCCGTGTCGGGATCTCGAAACCAAGATCACCACTCCACCATCGGGGCTCGGCGCCGGGGCTGCAACAGAAGGGTCGGGCAAATGCGACATCGGCGGCGTCCGTGCCGGTGTCGCAGTGATGTGACGGTTTCCCGATTCGCCGATGAGCAGCGTCGATCCACGACGCCCCGCAATAGATAACGATACGATAACGGTATCGCTCCCGGTGTGGATCAGGCGTTGCGACTCTTGGTGTTTCGAGAGTCCGTCGCGAATTCCTAGCGGAGTCGGGTGAGCGCGCGATGCTGCGCGACCCGAACGGCGCCCGGTGTCATGCCGAGTGCGTCCGCGGTGTCGGTGGCCGTACGGCCGTCGATGATCCTCAGGTGCAGAATCGTCCGCTGCTGTGCGCTCAACACGTCGAGCATTTGTTCGGTGCGCTGCAATTGCTCCGAGCGCAGTGCGTGCTCCTCCGGTCCGTCGTCCCGCGTCGGGACGTCGGGGACGGTCTCGACCGGGACGCTCCGGTCCCTGCCCCACCGCGCGCACCGCGTCCACCACCTTGTGCGAGGCGACGCCGTAGACGAAGGCGATGAACCGTCCGCGATTCTCGTAACGAGGCAGGGCCCAGAGCACCGCGATGCACACTTCCTGGGTGATGTCCTCGGCGGACGGGTAGCGCATCCCCTGCATCCGCGACCGGCAGAAACTCAGCACCATCGGGCGGATGCGCACCAGGACGGCGGACATCGCCGCGCGGTCTCCGAGAGCGGCGGCGACCGCGACGTCGTTCAGGTCGGTGGGGGTCGAGGCGTACCGGGTACTCACCCTGCACAGCTAACTGGTGCCGACTGGGGCCTTGCTCTCGACAACCGGTGAACTTCCTGGGAGTTCTTCCGCGGGTCCCCGCAGGAACCGTCCGATCGGTCCCTCGTCCAGCGCGAGTGCCTTGGTGACCACGGTCGCACCGACGATGATGCCGCACGCGACGAACATCCAGCCGATCGCCGTGAACACCAGCCCCAGGTCGCCGAACTTGGTCTCCGCCGACGCGACGATCCGTGGGAGAGCGACGTTACCGACGATCCGCAGCGCCGTGAGGCCCACCGCGGTGATCGCCCCGGTCGACCACAGCACCCGGGCCGACAGGCGACGCTCGGTGAGCAGGTGCGGCACCAGGGTCCACAATCCCATCCAGACCGCGAACTGTGCCGCCAGTGCGAGCGGACCGCCGACGTACGCGAGGTCCCGCAGTATCCGGGTCCCGCCGACCAGTGCGGCGGACGCCGCCACCGACAGCAGCACGGCCACCCACCGCCACCAACTCGCGAGGCGGAGTGTCGGGACGTGCCACACCCGCCCGTACAACCGGCCCAGCACGCGGGCGAAGGACGTGCCGCTGAGTATCACCATGAGCAGCCCGACGATCCCGAACGCGGCGAACGACGGATCATCGATGGAGAGGCTGTCCGGGGAGAAGTCGACGGCGTCCATATCGACACCGAACTGGTCGAAGAATCCCTTGGTGAAGTTGTCGTGGCTGCCGATCGTCGATGCCGCGATGACGACCGGCAGTACCGACGTGAACGACTGTGCCGCCAGGGTCATCGAGCGGTCGACCAACTCGATGTCGACGAGCCCCGACAAGACGCGTTGCACCGTACGGCCGGGCGCGGTGCCGCGCAGCCAGCCCTGCGCCGTTTGCGAGCGGGCCGCGAGGGCTTCCTTGGCCAGCGCCACATTGAACTTCGACGACTTCACAGCACCCCGCTCATGCCCGATGAGAAGCCGGCCGTGCCGGTCTCGATGATTCCGACAGCGTAGGCGACGCGCGCAGCCGAATCGGGTTGCCGAATCGACGAAACACGGCGGGTCCGCGCGATTCGTCCTGCTCGTCCGCAACCGTCGTCGGAATCGGGACGGATCCGGGGAAACCGGCGGGGCCTCAGGAGTCGTCGGCGTACCGTCGGGGCGACGCGATCGAACGGGCTCCGGCGGGCAACCACAGGGAGTGTGACATGAGCGGACGGATCTCGCGGCGAGCCTTCAACCGCGGCCTCGCGTGGACGGCCGGCGCCGTGGGTGTAGGGGCGATCACCGCAGGAGTGCCGGGGGTGCGGGCGCAGGATCTGGGCGATCTCGGCAATATCGACCCGTCCCGCCCGCAGTTGTTCGCGTCGCCGCGTATCGAGCCCTTCGTCGACGAACTGCCCCGCATTCCGGTGCTGTCCGGCTCGCAACTGGAGCTGCGCGCCACGAGCACGACACATCGGTTCCACCGCGACCTCGACCCCTCTCCGGCGCTCGCGTACGGCGGCATGGACTATCTCGGTCCCACCATCGAGTCGCACAGCAACGACCCGCTGACGGTGTCCTACCGCAACGAGATCGGGGTCCATCCCCTCGCCGCGGACTTCGACACCACACTGCACGGCGTGACCGAGCAGGATCGGACGTCGGTGCCCACGTCGATGCATCTGCACGGCGCCGTGACACCCCCCGAGCACGACGGGCACCCCGCGTTCCTGCAGCGGCCGGGACAGGGGCACGTCCATCACTACCCGAACGGCCACGAGGCCACCCAACTCTGGTACCACGATCACGCGATGGGGATCACCCGCCTCAACGTGTACGCCGGACTCGCCGGGATGTTCCTGCTGCGGGACGAATTCGACACGGGTGCAACCGGTAACGCGTGGGGGCTGCCGTCGGGGGAGTTCGAGATTCCGCTGGTCCTGCAGGAGAAGATCTTCACCGCGGACGGACGGCAGAGCATCCGGGCCACCCCGCTGGTGCCGCAGGGGCGGTGGGACGGCGGAACCCCGGGCGACGTGGGGGTGGTGAACGGCAAGATCTGGCCGGAACTCGAGGTAGCGCGGGGCTTCTACCGCCTGCGCATCGTCAGCGCCGCGTCCTTCAGCGTGTGGAATCTGTTCTTCGGCAACCGGATGCGGTTCTGGATTCTCGGCATGGAGGGCGGGCTCCTGCCCGCGCCCGTAGCCTCCGACCGCGTGCGGCTCGCACCCGGAGAGCGGGTCGATCTCCTCGTCGACTTCGGGGCACTGGAACCCGGTGCGACGGTGGAACTCTGCAACGACGAGCCCCCGCCGCTAGGGGCGTCCCAGCGCGGTGCCCGGGCGATGCCGCTATTCTGCCGGTTCCGGATGTCGGCGGGACGCGGCTTCTCCGGGCGGGTTCCGGAGACGCTGCGCGGAGGGTCGGGGCAGCCCGCGGATCTGGAACCGGTGCCGACGCCGCAGGTGCAGCGAACGGTCACTGTGATGCAGTTGATCGACCAGTCGACCGGTGGAACGATCATGTCGCTCAACAACCTGATGTTCGGCGACCCCGACATCGAGATGCCTCGGCAGGGCACCGTCGAACAGTGGAACATCGTCAACGTCGCGCCTGAGCCGCACCCGATTCACCTCCACCTGGTGAACTTCCGCGTGCTGGGCCGGCAGAACATCGATGTCGCGGCGTACACCAGGCAGTACCCGCAGCCACCGATCGGTACCAAGTGGACGCCGCCGGCCGACGACTTCGTCACCTCCCCGCTCGCACCGCCGGAGCCGTGGGAGACCGGTTCGAAGGACACAGTCATCGCGGATCCGGGGACGATCACCCGGATCGTCGCGGTGTTCCCGACCGCCGAGCGCCTCGGTTTCGACCCCGATGCCACCTTCGGGGTGGGAGAGATCTCCGCCCCGGTGGAGGCCTCACCTCAGATGCCTGACCATCGGATGCCGGCCCATGCGGGACACGATGCCGTGCCGGCGGCGGGCCCGTTGCAGGGGTACGTGTGGCACTGCCACATGCTCGACCACGAGGACCACGACATGATGCTGGGTTTCCGCACCGTCGCCGGGGGATGAGGAGTAGGCGAGAGCCGATTCGAGATTCTGGGGACCCGCGGACCGAAGTGTCCGCGGGGCAGTTCATCCGATGGGTGTGAGGCCGCCGAGGCGATTCTGTTCGTACGGTGCCTGAGAGGCCGATGTGGCTGGATCCCACCATCTCGAGGAGTTTCCCATGGCAGGAACGCTGACCGTCTGGAAGTTCGCGTCTCCGTCCGGAGCGGACACCGCCGTCGCGACGTTGGAAGACCTGCAGAAGCAGGAACTGATCACCGTTCACGATGCGGCAGTGGTGAGTTGGCCGGAGGGGAGGAAGAAGCCGAAGACTCACCAGCTCGCCGATCTTGCGGGCGCGGGCGCGCTCGGCGGCGCCTTCTGGGGGCTGCTGTTCGGCATTCTGTTCTTCATCCCACTGATCGGGGTGGCCGTCGGTGCCGCCGTCGGCGCACTGACAGGGGCGCTGACCGACGTCGGAATCGACGACGACTTCATCAAGCGGCTCAAGGAACAGATCACCCCCGGAACCTCGGCCCTGTTCGTGTTGACGTCCGACGCGACGGTCGATCGCGTGCACGACGAATTCCATGGTCAGCACGCCGAACTGATCTCCACGAACCTGTCCCATGAGCAGGAGGCGCACCTTCGCGAGGTGTTCGCGGACTGACCGGTAACGGCTTCTCGGTCCGGGAGGGACGATGACGGGTTCACGTAAATCACGATCCGACCGGGCCGTGTCCACGGTGCCGGTGCCGACATTGACACCGGCACCGTGGGCGATACCCCGTGGCTTGATCGTGTTACTCGCAGGTGCAGGCGCGGTGGTTTCGATCGCCGGGATCAAGACCTTCGCCGGGATCCTCGGGCCGGTGTTCCTGGCCCTGATGCTCACCATCGCGGTGCAACCGATCCAGTCCTGGATGCAGCGCCGCAGGCTTCCCGCATGGCTCGGGATGATCACCGCCGTGATCGCGGTGTACCTGATCCTCATCGGCCTGGTCGGCGCATTGGCGCTGTCGGCCGCGCAACTCGCCACTCAGCTACCGCAGTATGCCGACACCGTCGACGACCTCCTGGACGGTCTCCGCTCGGCGCTGGCCGGAGCGGGCGTGAACTCCGACCAGATCCACAACGCGCTGAGCAGCATCGACGTGGGCAAGGTCGTCGCGCTGATCGAATCCGCGCTACAGAGTCTCCTCGGCGTGTTCTCCAACCTCTTCTTCATCCTGGCTCTGCTGCTGTTCATGGCGTTCGACGGGATGAGTATCGGGAAGAAGATGCAGGTCGTCGCACGCACCAGGCCCGAGATTGCGTATGCCCTATCGACTTTCGCTGCGGGAACCCGCAAGTACCTGGTCGTCTCCACGGTGTTCGGCCTGATCGTGGCGGTACTCGACGGCGGAGCGCTGTGGCTGATGGGCGTTCCGCTACCGGTGTTGTGGGCGCTGCTGTCATTCATCACCAACTACATTCCCAACATCGGCTTCGTGATCGGTGTGATCCCGCCGGCGCTTCTCGCGCTGCTCGACGGCGGGCCGGGTCTCATGGTGTGGGTGATCGTGGTCTACTGCGTGATCAATTTCGTCATCCAGTCGATCATCCAGCCGAAGTTCGTCGGCGACGCCGTCGGCATCAGCGTGACGATGACCTTCCTGGCGCTGGTGTTCTGGGCCTGGGTGCTCGGCCCGCTGGGCGCGCTGCTTGCAATTCCGATGACGCTTCTGGTCAAGGCGATGCTGCTGGACATAGACCCCGCCACCCGTTGGGTGAACGTCCTGATCGGCGAGAAGGCGGAGGACGTTGCGGTTCCGCCGGACCCCGACATTCTCTCTCCTGCAAAGGAAGTCGATGATCCGAGTCCTGAGCCGGAGTCGGTCGTGCCGGCGACGTGACATCTGTGTCCTCGTCGGTCGCCCGAGCCTCATCCCGAACGGGTGATGTGGACGGCCGGCGGAGGGCGCACCCTGATGGGGACACGGACTCAACGACATGCGGAGCGGACGAGGAGATGTGCGATGCCGGACTCGAAGCCGAACATTCTGGTGATCTGGGGCGATGACATCGGCATCTCCAACCTCAGTTGCTACAGCGACGGACTGATGGGATACCGGACGCCGAACATCGATCGTCTCGCCGACGAGGGCATGAAGTTCACCGACTCCTACGGTGAGCAGAGTTGCACCGCCGGCCGCGCCTCATTCATCACCGGCCAGAGCGTCTACCGGACGGGGATGAGCAAGGTCGGCATGCCGGGCGTCGAGATCGGTCTCTCGGCTGAGGACCCGACCATTGCGGAACTGATCAAACCGCTCGGGTATGCCACCGGTCAGTTCGGTAAGAACCACCTCGGTGACCTGAACAAGTACCTGCCGACCGTGCACGGTTTCGACGAGTTCTTCGGCAACCTCTATCACCTCAATGCCGAGGAGGAGCCGGAACTCCCGGACTATCCCGACGCGGATCTGTATCCCCGCCTGTACAACCTGCAACGGCCGCGGGGCGTCCTGCGCTCCTGGGCCACCGATGAGGACGATTCCACCGAGGATCCGCGCTTCGGCCGCGTCGGCAAGCAGCGGATCGAAGACACCGGTCCGCTGACCAAGAAGCGGATGGAGACCATCGACGACGAGATCGCCGATGCGGCTGTCGACTTCATCCGGCGCCAGCACGAAGCGGAGGCACCGTTCTTCCTGTGGGTGAACTTCACCCACATGCACCTGCGCACGCACACGAAGCCGGAAAGCCTGGGGCAGTCGGGCATCTGGCAGTCGCCGTACCACGACACGATGATCGACCACGACAAGAATGTCGGCTCCGTGCTCGATGTCCTGGACGAGCTCGGCCTCGCCGAGGACACGATCGTCATCTACAGCACCGACAACGGCCCGCACGCCAACACGTGGCCGGACGGTGCGACCACACCCTTCCGCAGTGAGAAGGACACCAACTGGGAAGGCGCCTTCCGGGTTCCGCAGGTGATCCGGTGGCCAGGGAGGATCGAAGCGGGGGCGGTCTCCAACGACATCGTCCAGCATCACGACTGGCTCCCCACGTTCCTCGCGGCGGCCGGTGACACGGACATCGTCGACAAGCTGAAGTCCGGGCACGCCGCCGGCGACAAGACCTACAAGGTCCATATCGACGGCTACAACCTGCTGCCCTACCTCACCGGGGAGGTGGAGCGGAGCCCGCGCCGGGGCATGGTCTACTTCTCCGACGACTGCGACGTGCTGGGTGTGCGGTTCGAGAACTGGAAGATCGTCTTCATGGAGCAGCGGGTACAGGGCACACTGGGGATCTGGGCGGAGCCGTTCACGGAACTGCGGGTACCGAAGCTGTTCAACCTCCGCACCGATCCGTTCGAGCGGGCCGACTCGACGTCGAACACGTACTGGGACTGGTTCCTCGACCACGATTACATCGCCCTCTACGGCACCGCGATCGCTACCGCCTTCCTCGACACGTTCAAGGAGTTTCCGCCGCGGCAGGAGCCAGCCACCTTCACGATCGATCATGCGGTGAAGAAGCTGCACGCCTTTCTGTCGCGGGACTGACCGGCATGGTGAATGCACTCGAGTCGTGGGCCGACGGGGGAACAAGATCCGCCATAGTCGATTTCGTGGATCGGGTCACGGCGGTCGGCGGACCGGACTTCGTCGAACCCGAGGACCGGGTGGCGGTCTTCGACAACGACGGCACACTCTGGTGCGAGAAGCCGATGCCCATCCAACTCGACTTCACCGTGCGGCGCTTCGCCGAGATGGCTACGGGCGAACCCGATCTGCGCCAGAAACAGCCGTGGAAGGCGGCCTACGAGAACGACCTTCAGTGGCTCGGCACGGCGATGGTCAAGCATTATCAGGGCGACGACGGCGATCTGAAGCTGCTGATGGGCGCGGTCACCGCCGCGTTCGACTCGGTCACCGTCGAGAATTACGACGCGCGGGTCCGGGCCTTCTTCGCCGGGGCGGATCACCCGACGCTCGGCCGCCCCTATTACGGGTGCGGATACACGCCGATGGTCGAGTTGTTGCGTTACCTCGAGGAGAACGGCTTCACGACCTACATCGCGTCCGGTGGTGACCGCGACTTCATGCGCCCGGTCGCCGGAAGGCTCTACGGGCTGCCGCCGGAACGCATCATCGGCAGCGCGCTCGGTCTGTCGTACCGCGAGGGCGAGGACACCACCGATCTGCTCTACAAGGCCGCGATGGATTTCTTCGACGACGGACCGGAGAAGCCCGTCCGGATCTGGAGCAGGATCGGGCGGCGGCCGATCCTGTCGGTCGGCAACTCCAACGGCGACCTTCCGATGCTGGCGTTCTCCGGGCAACCCGACCGCCCGTCCCTGCGGATGGTGATCCTGCACGACGATGCCGAACGCGAGTTCGACTACGTCGCCGGCGCCGAACAGGCTCTCGATCAGGCGCGAGAGAAGGCCTGGACCGTGGTAAGCATGAAGAACGACTGGACGAACGTCTTCTCGACGGCCGTCACCTGACCCCGAAGAGGAGCAAAGGCCCAGTGGGTGATTCGGCATTCTCCGACCTCCGAGACGTACCGGCGCAGACATTCACGATGGGCTCGGATCGGCACTACCCGGAGGAGGGCCCGGCGCACCGTGTGAAGGTCGATGCCTTCGCCATCGAGACCCACCAGGTCACCAATGCGCAGTACGCGCGTTTCGTGCGGGACACCGGCTACGTCACGGTGGCCGAGAGGCCGTTGGACCCCGCCGATTTCCCGGGGGCGCCCGTAGAGAACCTGCAGCCCGGATCGATGGTCTTCACACGCACCGCCGGTCCGGTCGATCTCCGGCACCTCAGTCAATGGTGGATCTGGACGATCGGGGCGTCCTGGCAGCGCCCCACAGGCCCCGGATCGTCGACCGCCGGGCTCGGGGACCACCCCGTCGTTCATGTCGCGCACGAGGATGCAGCGGCATACGCGCAGTGGGCGGGACGGGCCCTGCCCACCGAGGCGCAGTGGGAGGCCGCTGCGCGGGGCGGGCTGGACGGCGCCGACTTCACGTGGGGCAAGGACGGCGAGGCGGACGATGAGCGCCTCGCGAACTTCTGGCACGGCGACTTCCCCTGGCGAGCGGATTCCGGGTACGGCACCACCGCAGCGGTCGGCAGCTATCCGTCGAACGGGTACGGCCTGCACGACATGGCGGGCAACGTGTGGGAATGGACGGCCGACTGGTACTCGGACCGACATGCCGACTCGGCGGACTCGTGCTGCGCACCGCTCAATCCGCGTGGGCCGGACGTGTCGCAGAGCTTCGACAGCCGTCAGCCCCAGTTCCAGGTGCCCCGCAAGGTGATCAAGGGCGGCTCGTTCCTGTGCGCCGACAGCTACTGCCGCCGCTATCGGCCCGCGGCGCGCCGACCCCAGATGATCGACACGGGGATGAGCCACATCGGGTTCCGCTGCGTGGCGGGCACCGCGTAGTCGAACCCGGACGGGCTCCGAACAGGTTGCGGCTCATGGTCGGCCGGGCCGCCGGGGCGACGGGTCAGGGATTTCCGTCCATAGCCGAGCAAGCGGGCAGGCCGAGTTGCTCGATCCGGCTGTTGAAGTCCTCGATCCGGTCGAGGTCCGTCGTGGTCAACCCGGCGTCTGCATCGGCGCCAGATCCAGGATCCGCTGCGCTCCGTTCACGCTGAGCCCGTCGGGGCTGGAATCGATCACTGCGACGACATCGGTGGTGAGTTTCCTCCACGCGCGATGGGACGCGTCGAGGATGGCCTTGATCTGACGACCGTCGGAGACGGGCGGTTCCGGCATCTCGATCAACGTGTCGAGCGCAGGCAGGCTCGCGACGAGGGCGCTGCGGGTATTCGTGATGTTCGCCGGTGACAGTGCGGAGCTGGCGGGAATCTCGTCGAGCGCCTCCGTGGCGTCGGCGAGGGGTCCGTAGGCCGTGCAGAAGGCGTCGGCCCACGTGTCCAGTCGGCGGTCGACGTCGGCTACCAGGCGGAGTCGCCGCGGCGCACGGCGTCGGCGCCGCCGTCGACGAAGAGGACGTGGCCGGTGACGTGCGAATTCTCCGGGGACACAAGCCGGGACAGCAGCGTGGCAATCTGTGCCAGGTCGCCAGTTTGTGCCACGCTGTTAATGTGCTCGAGACGCACTCTCGGATGCGACCGCTGCTGGCGGGGCGGGCCGGGCCCGATCCGGACGACCCCGAGGGTCCGGCCGACGTGGGTGAGCTGGCGGCGTCCGCGCTGTCCGTCCTACGCCTCGATGTCCAGATTCCGGCGCGAAGCGACTAGCTCGACGAATCCGTTCGACAGACAACATGTTTCGGCAGACAAGGAGACAATCATGGTTCGGTCACTGGTGAGAAGCGTCGTGGTTTCGGCAGATCCCGATCGGGTCTGGGCCCACATCGGCGACTTCGACGGGCTCGGCGCGTGGCATCCGGGCGTCCCGCCCTCGGAGCTCGAGGGCGACACGGAGCCGACCGAGGTCGGTGCGATCCGCGTCTTCTCGATCGACGGGCGCGTCGTCGCCCGGGAGCTTCTCGTCGGCCGCGACGCGGCGGCGCGCACGTACAGCTACCAGGTGCTCGACCCGATGCTGCCGATCAGCGACTACATCGCCACCCTCGCGGTGCGGCCGCACGCCGGCGGCACCGAGATTCATTGGAGCGCGGAGTATCAGGCCGCCGACGACGCGGCGGTCGCGACGGTGGAGCAGATGTTCGGCGACGGGGTCTATGTCACCGGACTCAACGCTGTGGCAACGTATTTCGCGGACTAGCCGCGCACCGACCGCCGGCTCGCCGTCGCTTGCTAGTGGCGACGAGCCGAGCAGTCGATACACATCGTGGCGGCGGGCACCGCATCGAGTCGGGCCTCGGTGATCGGTGTTCCGCATCGGACGCAGACGCCGTACGTGCCGTTCTCGAGGCGCTGCGTTGCCGCAGTCAGGTCCTCCAGGTCGCGGCGAGCGTCGTCGAGAAGGGCCGAGACCTGGGCACGCTCGAAGGCGATGGTCGAGCCTTCGGGATCGTGCTCGTCGTCGTCCGTGGTGAACTCCGATCCCTCCACTGTTTCGCTGAAACGCCGGGTGAGTGCGGCGATGCGGCGCTCCGTGTCGGCGCGTTCCCGGGCGATCCGGGCCCGATGCCGGGAGGCGGTCGCGTCCGCGTCGGCTCCTGCGGAACCATCGTCCTGCATGGGTGTTCCTCCATCGAAGCCGGTATGCGGTCACCGAAAGTTGATCAGTAGCCCGGCCATCCACACGCAGGCCAGGGTGAAGGCTGTGATCAAGACGGCCTCGAGCAGCGTGGTGCCGACCATCAGCGCGAACAATCCGGGCACGAACACGATGAGTGCGATGCACAGCAGCCATGCCAATCGCAGTGACGTGGTTCGTATCCCGGCCCGCCGCGCGCATTGTGGAGTCTCGCGCATGTCGTCTCCCGTGAGCTGTGGTGCGCTCCTGTCGTCTGTGCCGTGCAGTACTTACTCGACGGTAGCGGAGTGGTAGCGGGGACGTGTGGGGAATCGTCCGAATTGTACTGCGGTGCAGAGACTGGCCGAATCGATTGCCCGGATGTGGTTGCGGGCGAATCCATCCCGCTCCGGGTGCCGGGTGCGGACCATTGCGCCCGCACGGCCGCTGACGGTGCGGCCGGCTCGTCGCGCGCACCGGACGGGGACTGCCTCTGCTCGGAGGGTCGCCCCGCCTCCGGTCCTCGCCGGACGGCCGACTTCCGCGCGACCACCCCATCCTGGAGGTTGTCGTTCTTTTGACTTATTCCAGAAAAGGGGCATACTGGGAACCATGCAACACGGAGAGCACCGCATCGAACCCCGCACCCTGCTGAGGGAAGCGGGCCTACGTGTCACGGCTCCCCGGGTTGCGGTTCTGAATGCTGTTGCCGCGAATCCGCATTCGGATGCGGAGGAGATCGCTGCCGAGGTGCGTCGTCAGCTCGGGACCGTCTCCACTCAGGGCGTCTACGACGTGCTGGGGGCCTGTGTCCGAGCGGGTCTGCTGCGCCGGATCGAACCTGCGGGTTCGTCGGCACGGTACGAGACCCGCACCGCGGACAACCATCACCACCTGGTGTGCCGCTCGTGCGGCACGGTCGTCGACGTGGACTGCGTCGTCGGCCACGCTCCCTGCCTGGAGCCCTCGAACGACCACGGCTTCGAGATCGACGAGGCCGAGGTGGTGTTCTGGGGTCTGTGCGGCGGTTGCCGAAGTGTTTCGGCGAAAACCACAGCAGAGACCGTTGCCAGCTCACAGAATCAAGACGATGTGCCCGGATCGGGCGGGTCGAACCATTCGAAGACAGCCACAGCCCACTAGTGCCAGGAGGCTTCGCAAAATGACGTCCGCACAGTCACGTCCGACGACGAACAACTTCGGAATCCCGGTCAGCAGCGACGACGAGTCGTTGACCGCGGGTACGCAGGGGCCGATCCTGCTGCACGACCACTACCTGATCGAGAAGCTCGCGCAGTTCAACCGCGAGCGGGTGCCGGAGCGCATCGTGCACGCCAAGGGCGGCGGCGCGTTCGGCGAACTCGTCATCACCGGTGACGTCAGCAAGTACACCAAGGCGAAGTTCCTGCAGCCCGGCAAGAAGACCGAGTCGCTGGTGCGCTTCTCCACCGTCGCCGGCGAGCAGGGCAGCCCCGACACGTGGCGCGATCCGCGCGGGTTCGCGATGAAGTTCTACACCGAAGAGGGCAACTACGACCTCGTCGGCAACAACACCCCGGTCTTCTTCATCAAGGACCCCATCAAGTTCCCCGACTTCATCCGCTCGCAGAAGCGTCTGCCGGGTTCGGGTCTGCGCGACCACGACATGCAGTGGGACTTCTGGACGCTGCGTCCCGAGACGGCGCACCAGGTGACGTGGCTGATGGGCGACCGCGGTATCCCGAAGTCGTGGCGGCACATGGACGGGTTCGGCTCGCACACCTACCAGTGGGTCAACGCTGCCGGTGAGCGCTTCTGGGTGAAGTACCACTTCAAGACCGACCAGGGCATCGAGTTCCTCACGCAGGCCGAGGCCGACACCCTCGCCGGCTCCGACCCGGATTACCACCGCGCCGATCTGTACAACGCGATCGATCGGGGCGAGTTCCCCAGCTGGACCATGAAGGTTCAGGTCATGCCGGTCGCCGAGGCGGAGGGCTACCGCTTCAACCCGTTCGACCTGACGAAGGTGTGGTCGCAGAAGGACTACCCGCTCATCGAGGTCGGCAAGTGGACACTCAACCGCAATCCGGAGAACTTCTTCGCGCAGATCGAGCAGGCGTCGTTCGAACCGTCGAACGTGGTGCCCGGCATCGGGTTCAGCCCCGACAAGATGCTGCTCGGCCGGGTGTTCTCCTACGCGGACGCCCATCGCTACCGGATCGGCACCAACTACGCCGACCTGCCGGTGAACGCGCCGAAGTGCCCCGTGAACTCCTACTCCAAGGAGGGCGCGATGCGCTACAGCTTCAACTCCGCCGACACTCCGGTGTACGCGCCCAACTCGTACGGCGGGCCGCACGCGGATCCGTCGGCCGCCGGTGACGAGGGCCTGTGGGCGTTCGACGGCCAGGCGGTGCGCGCCGGGTACATTCAGCACCCGGAGGACGGCGACTTCACGCAGGCCGGAACCCTGGTCCGCGAGGTGCTCGACGACGCCGCCCGCGAGCGTCTGGTGAGCAACATCGTCGGCCATGCGCTCGGTGGTGTCAGCGAACCCGTGCTGCAGCGCGTGTTCGAGTACTGGAAGAACGTGGACGCCGAACTCGGCAAGAAGGTCGAGGTAGGCGTGCGCGCCGGCCAGAAGTAGACCGATGAGCCCGATGGGCCCGTTCCGGAATTGGACAATTCCGGAACGGGCCCATCGGCTTTCACGAACCTGTCGGCCTCATCGACTCGTCAGGGGAGCAGGCCCCACCAGTAGATGAAGGTTGCTGCCAGCCACAGAATCAGAGTGTCCATAACCGCCTCCCGAGCATTCGAGGACTGCCTCCATCATGCCCCTCGGCGTCGGCTCTGAACAAACACGGCAATTCCGTACACGAGTACCGCCCCGATGATCCAGGCCTCCAGCACCGCGATCGCTGTGGGGAGGCCGTCGTTGTCGAAGTACGCGGTGCCGCGCAGCGCGCGAACGGTGACGCCGACCGGCAGGATGTTCGTCAGCGGTTCCAACCAACCCGGAAGGAACTGTGCGGGCAGGATGCCGGTGCTGGTCGCGTTTCCGAACACCAGCAGGACGACGGCGGCGACGAAGATCCCGGGCGGCCCGAAGAGTTTGAGCAGCGCCACGGTCGAGGCGCCGACGGCAAACGCGAGCAGACCGACGAGCGTGGCGGTCATGAGGAACGACGCCGGCAGCGCCCCGAAAACGGGCTGGACCAGCCAGGCGACGACGAGGCTCACCAGGATCGAGAAGGCCACTGCGCTGACGGCACGCCAGACGACGGGCAGTCGCGGACCGGCCTGCATGCTGGTGAGGCCGAACAGAAACGCCGAGAGGACGACACCGAAGGCGGCGTAGAACACCGACAGTCCGCGGGAATCGCCCGACGCCAACGGGACGACGTCGGTGACGGTCAGCGGCGTGCCGGTCGCCGCGGCGGCCGCCCCGAACGCACGGGACAGGACCTCGGTGACCGCCGGCCCGTTCGCGCCCGCGACGAGCAGATCCGCGGTGGGCGCACCGGCGGCCACGTACGCGCCGAAGACATCATGCGACTCGACGGCCTGCCGGGCCGTGTCGGCGGACGGGTAGACGCGCACGTCGAAGGCGTCGCCGGCGGCCGCCGACTGGGCCTCGATCGCGGCGACCACCGGCGGCGGCGCAACCACTGCGACGGGCAGATCGTGCGGTTTCGGATCGTGGAACGCGGCCAGGAACACCGCGACGAAGATGGCGCCGATCAGCAACCCGACCAGCATCGGGACCACCGTGCCCCGCACGACCGTGTCGCGCGCCGGCTTCGAGTGCTCGGCTGACCGATCCGGCTCCGAATCGTCTACTGACCGCGTCGACGTCGCTGCCATACATCGAGTGTGCCCACATCACGGTGGCGCGGTGGACGTTCTCGACGTCACGGTTCGAGAAAGCGTGCCAGGAACTCGATCAGCAGCCGCTCGCCGACCGGTGCGGGCAGTGCCTCGACGAGGGCGAGGACGTCGGCCTGGGGGCCGGTGAGCCCGGCCTTCGGATCCAGCCCGGCGAGCCCCAGCACGGCGGCGCTGACCTCGCTGGTGAGATCGGCGGGATCGATCTGCGCGGCGGCCGCGACCAGATCGGCGGGGGCGTCCGCGCCCGGGACCCCGCGGGTACGGTCCGCCGCCTTCTGCAGCGCCGCGATCAGGTCGTCGACGACCCGCTCGGTGACCGGCGTGATCGTCACATGCGTGGTGCGCGGCAGGACCGTTCCGTCCGACTGGGTGTACCGGGGCTGCGGCTGCAGCGCCCACCCGTCGTCACCCGCGGCGTCGGACCACCGGTGCGGATCGACGCGGCGCTCCGGCGACACCGACTCGTCCGTGGCGATCGCCAGCAGGGGGCCGACGGGATCGCCGACGACCCGCAGGCCCACGATTCCCGCGATCGCGCCGCGGATCCGTTCGGTCGCGCGCGCCATCGGTGCGACCAGGGCTGCGAATCCCTCCTCGCCGAGGGCCTGTGTCACCGCCCAGCCGGCCGCGATCGGCATGACGCTGCGCGATCCCAGCAGCGTCGGATTGACCACGGAGTAGCCGGGCCACGACGTGGTGGCGAACCAGTGTGCGCGGTGTCGGTCGCGGTCGCGGTAGAGCAGCAGCGACACGCCCTTGGGGGCGTACCCGTACTTGTGCAGGTCCACCGACAGGCTGCTCACGCCCGGCACCGTCAGATCCCACCGCCGTGTCAGGCCCGGCCACCACGGCAGCACCCAGCCGCCGATGCAGCCGTCCACGTGCAGTGGGACATCCTGGGCTGCACACAGTTCCGCGATCTGCTCGACTGGATCGAGGGCGCCGTGCGCATACGACGGCGTGCTCGCGACGACCAGGGCCACGTCGGGCGACAAGGCCGCGGCGACGTCCGACGGCCGCAGCCGCGCGGTGACGGGATCCACCGGCAGCACCTCGAGCCGCAGATCGAGATGCTGCGCCGCCTTGTGGAAGGCCGCGTGCGCAGTGGCGCCGATCAGCAGTGTCGGGCGGTGCTCGGCCCCCGTTCGCCTCCGCCACGTGTCCCGTGCGGATTTGACGGCGAGCATGCAGCTTTCGGTGCCGCCGCTCGTGACCGAGCCGACGACGTCCGGGTCGCCACCTGCGAGCACGCCGCGCCCCAGTTCGACGAGATCGCGCTCCATCGCCGCGATCGACGGAAACGTGGTGGGGTCCAGCCCGTTCAGCGACTGCGCGCGCAACGCCGCGGCCCCCGCGAGCTCGGCGAGTTCGGCGACGCCCGGGTCGTACACGTACGACAGCAGGCGTCCGCCCGACGTCGGGGCATCCGCCGCGCGAAGGGCATCGAGGCGGGCGAGGACGTCGGCAGGATCGTTGCGGAACTGCATCAGTGGCTTCCGTTCTGGGAGTAGGAGTCCTCGGCGGCGAGGCGGTAGCGCGCGAGCGCGACGATGCTGAGCGCGGTGAGGATCGCAGGAGCCGCGGAGATCGCCAGTGCGATGCCGTTGATCGCGGTCTCGGACTGGTCGGCGTGGTGGGCGTCGGTGGACGAGACGAACCCGGTGATCGCGAGGATCGCGAGGACCAGAGCGGGACCGAGCGCCAGGCCGATGGTCTCGACGGCCGTCCACACGCCGCTGAACGCCCCGGCGCGAACCGTGCCGCCCTCGCGCTTCTCGTGGTCGCTGATGACGTCCGGCAGCATCGACATGCCCAGCATCTGCATGCCCGCGTAGCCGACACCGGCCACCGCGACCACCGCGTACACCCACCACCCGGTGCCCACGAGCAACCCCAGCAGCGCCACGGTGGCTGCGAGGAACAGGCTCGACGCCAGCAGGTAGGCGCGCCGCTTGCCCCACGCCCGCACCGAGCGTGACCACAGCGGCATCACCGCGACCGCCGGACCGACCAGCGCGGCGAACAGGATCGACACCGACCGCTCGTTGCCGAGCACATACGTGGCGGCGTACTGCGCTGCGGCCAGCATGGTGCCCGTCGCGAAGGCCTGCAGCGCGGACGCCGTCAGCAGCATCCGGAAGGGCCTGCTGGATCGGACGACGCGCAACGAGGCCGAGAACGAGGCGTCCTCGCCGAGCGACGGCTCCGTCGGCGCCCGGCGCGGCGCCACACGGGACGCCGCGAACATGCCCAGTCCCAGCAACGCGCCGGCGACGATGCCCATGACGAGGTAGCCCCAGCGGCCGCCGCCACCCAGTTCGCGCAGCTCCGGACCACCCGCGCCGAAGAGGAGGATCGCGATGCCGAGAACCGCGACGCGCCACGCCATCAGACGCGCGCGCTCGTGGTAGTCGTCGGTGAGTTCGGCGGGCATCGCGATGTACGGAACCTGGAACATGCTGAACGCCACCGCGGATGCGATGAACGCGACCGCGACCCACACCGCACCGCCGGCGGCGTCGACCCCGTCGGGCACCGCGAAGGTGAGCGCGAAGAAGACCGGCAGCAGCACGGCGCCGATCGTGAGGAACCGCCGTCGGCTCCCGGTCCGACGGGCCCACGAGTCGCTCCACGACCCGATCGCCGGATTGAGCACCACGTCCAGCGCCTTCGGCGCGAACACCACGAACGTGGCGACGGCCGCCGCGACGCCCAAGGTGTCGGTGAGGTAGTAGGCGAGCACCAGGCCCGGAAGGGTCGAGAAGCCGCCGGTGCCGACCGAACCCAGCGCGTAGCCACGAATGGTGGCGGCGCTGAGCCGACCTGGCGCGGTGGACGAGACATTCGTGGCCGTCATGCGCGTCAATCTAGGCCAGCCGCAGGCAGGCGGGGGGCCGGTCGCGGCCGTCGGAGCGTCGTGTCGGTGGTCGTTGCTAGCGTTCCCGGCAAGGGGTCCGGGGCTGCCGCTTCGGACCCCTTCGCTGTCGGTGATCTGCTGTCCTGCTCGAAAGGTGCTGTCTCCCATGGTTATGGGTGCTACCCATGCAATGTCCGGTGCCGTGGTCGGCCTAGCCGTCGCGGACCTGCTGCCCACCGACTGGGGTGGACCCACGTCCACCGCGGAGACCTTCGCGTTCGCCGGCGTGTGCGCCGGGGCCGCGCTGCTGCCGGATCTGGACACCACCCAGTCCACCGTCGCGCGGTCGTTCGGCCCGATCAGCAGGACCCTCGCCGCGGGCGTCGACGCCCTGTCCCTCGGGGTGTATCAGGTGACCAAGGGGCGGAAGGATCCCAACCGGCGCGGTGGGCACCGCACCCTCACCCACACCGCGTTGTTCGCGGTGGGGCTGGGCGCGGGCATCTCGGCGCTGGTCGGCCAGTTCGGCCGGCCCGCCATCATCGTCACGCTGTTCTTCACGCTCGGCTTGGCGCTGCGCGGTCTGGTCGGGGACTGGGCGCGGGACAAGGGGTGGCTCGTCGTCACCGGCGCCGCGGCCTTCCTGTCGATCCTGACGTGGCAGTGGTTCCCGGATCAGGTGGGGTCGACCGGGCTCGGCGTCGCGGTCGCGCTCGGCTGCGCCACGCACTGTCTCGGCGACATGATCACCAAGGAGGGGGTGCCGTTCCTCGCGCCGTTCGTCCCGTTCGGGGGACGACGATGGTGGGAACTGCGGCTGCCCTCGTTCCTGGCGATCCGCGCGGGCGGCGGCTTCGAGAAGGCCGTGCTGGGTCCGGCGCTGACGATCCTGGCCGTCGGCCTCGCGGTCTGGTCGGTGGACGGGGCGCCGGAGGCGATCACCGATGCGTTGCGGACCTCGGTGCAGGTGACCGAGAAGTAGGGCCGACTCCGAGATTCCCTCGACCAGAATTACGGAACCACTGGCATCGGAACGAAACTTGTTCTAGTTTGGCTCGAGATCGTGCGCGGCGGACTCGACGGTGCCGCCACCCCGACGAGTGGATCGGAGTCGAACCGGTGAGTGTCGACGGCAGCGAGATGGCGACAGGCGGATCGCGTAACGGGATGTCGCGCAGGGGATTCCTCGGCCGAGCGGCCGGGGCGGCGGCGGGCGCCGCCGCCGCGGCGGGCATGGGCTGGTCTCCGGCCTTCGCGCTGCCGGCGGCGGGCTCGGCCGGTTCGGGCGGTGGCCCGGTGTCGAACCTTCCGGTGCCGCCCGCGTTCCCCCGGGACATCCCGCTGTCCCAGCTGGGCTACGTCAACTGGGCCAAGGACATCCGGTTCGACGCCGTGTGGACCGCGACCGCGCGGACACCGGACGACGTGCTCCGGATCGCGAACTGGGCCAAGGACAACGGCTTCCGGGTGCGCGCGAAGGGCACCATGCACGGGTGGAGTCCGCTCACCGTCGTGCCCGGCGAGAACGTCGAGAAGATCCTGCTCGTCGACACGATGACCCACCTGAACTGGGTGAACGTCGACCCCGTCGGGTCACCGGCCACCGTCACCGCAGGCGGCGGCGCCAGCCTCGAGGCCATCCTCACCGCGCTGCAGCAGCACGGCCTCGGATGGGCCAACTCGCCGGCCATCGGCGACCTCTCGATCGCCGGGATCCTCGCCATCGGCGCCCACGGCGCCACGTACCCGGCCGCGGGGGAGACGGTGATGCCCGGCCAGTCGTTCGGCTCGCTGTCGAACCTCGTCACCGCGATGACCGCGGTGGTGTGGGACGACGCCACCGACCGCTTCGTGCTGCGCGACTTCACCCGCGCCGATCCCGAGATCACCGCGCTGCTGACACATCTGGGCCGCAGCTTCGTCACGGCGGTGACGCTGCAGGCCGGCGTCAACGCCCGCCTGCGCTGCCAGAGCATCATGGACATCCCGTGGCAGGAGATGTTCGCGCAGCCGGGAGCGCCGGGCCGGACGTACGAGACCTTCGTGGAGACGTCGGGCCGTGTCGAGGCGATCTGGTTCCCGTTCACCGACAAGCCGTGGCTGAAGATCTGGACGCCGACGCCGGTCAGGCCGCCGGAGTCCCGGGAGGTGTTCGGTCCATACAACTATTTCTTCACCGACAACCTGCCCGAGCCGCTCACCGATCTGCTGGGGCAGGTGGCGTCGGGCATCCAGGCCGCCACCCCCGCCTTCGGGATCGGGCAGTTGGCGGCCGTACAGGCGGGCCTCGCGCTCACCGACACCGAGGACCTGTGGGGCTGGTCCAAGGATGTCCTGTTCTACCTGCGGCACACCACGATGCGTGTCACCGCGGGCGGCGGTGTCGTCGTGACGAAGCGGTCGAACATCCAGCGGGTCATCAACGAGTTCACCACGTGGCACAACGCGCGGATGACGGACCTGGCGGCGCAGGGCAGGTACCCGATCAACGGCCCGTTCGAGGTTCGCATGTGCAAGGTCGACGACCAGGCCGAGGTGCTGGTCGAATCGGCCGGGCCGCCGAACCTCTCGGCCGTGCGTCCGCGCCCCGACCACCCCGAGTGGGACACCTGCATCTGGATGAACGTCGTCACGCTGCCGGGCACGCCGGGCGCGGCGGACTACTTCCGCGACATGGAACGCTGGATGGCGCAGAACTATTCGGGCGACTACGCCACGTTCCGCTCCGAGTGGGCCAAGGGCTGGGGCTTCGACGGTCAGGGTGGCTACCGAGACCCCGAGTGGCTGACGCAGACCCTGCCCGCCGCCTACACGACAGGAATCCCGGCATCGGGGAACTGGGAGGCGGCGCGGAAGTCCCTCAACGCGCACGACCCGCATCGCGTCTTCGCCAACAGCTTCCACGACCGGCTACTGCCGTAGAGGGCGCCGTCGGGTAGTTTCGGGCGGGGTCGATTTCGCTTGGAGCTGTTGTGGTTTCTGGCGTGATCCATCCGTATGTGGCCCTCGTAACCGGGCTTTTCGATGGTCTCGGCGTCTTCAGGTCTGTCTGCGGTTCAGTTGGCTGGGGAAGTCGCTGCTGCGGCGAGGATGTGGGCGAGGTCGCCGGGGCGGCTCCACATGGGCCAATGCCCGGTCGGGAGGTCGATGAGGTCGACACGGTCGAGGTTCGACACCTCGGCGAACATGGGATGACCCGCGTTGGCCAGCTCCGTTATCTGCGCGCTCGGGATCGAGCAGCACACCAGAGTGGTCGGGACCGCCAGACGCGCATCGTTGGTGAGCTCCACTTGCTGGCGTAGCACAGGACCGGGTTCTGGAACGGCCCTGGCTCGAAAGCGTTCGAGAGCCTCGGCGCTCAGGCCCTCGAGGCTGGCCTGCTCCCCGAGCGCGTCGAAGGGCGGCAGGGGTAACTCGTCCAGATCCTCGGGCGCATCCGGGGCGAAGACACTGCCGGACGCGACGGGCCCACTGTCGACCCACACCACTCGGCTGACAAGTTCAGGATGCTGATCGAGCACAAGGCTTACCGGCGCGTTGGCTCCGCTGTGCGCCACGATGACCACCGGCTGGGCCTCTGAAGCCTCAGCCTGGGTCATGGTCTGCTCGATCGCCGCGGCCTGGTCGTCGAGCGTCCTGGACGCCCGCTCGGGGTCCCGCTCATCGAGGCCGGGAAGAGTCATCGGGATGGTTCGCCAGCCGTCAGCGGTCAGGTGTTCAAGCACCTCGTCCCATGCCCAAGCCCCCAGCCAATGGCCGGCGATCAGAATGATGGTCGGGTTGCTCGCGTTTGTCGTCACACCACGATGCTCTCAAGCCTCCAGGACAACGGTATGTCACCATTTTGGCATGATTTTTTGCCGGGGCGGGAAATGAGCCGGGGTGGGAAATGAAGAGGGCGGAGCGGCTCCACGCCCTGTCCGAGATGCTGCGACGCAGCGGACCGCGTGGATGCACTGCCGAGCGACTGGCAAAAGAGTTCGGCGTGTCCGTGCGCACGGTCAAGAGAGACCTCACCGCACTCGAGAACAGTGGCGCGCTGATCTGGTCGCGCCCGGGCCCCGGCGGTGGCTACGGGCTGGTCGCCCGAGGCACCCTGCCACCGGTCAGCCTGACCCCTTTGCAGGCAGTGGCGCTGCTCGCGGCAGTCTCTGCTGCACCCGATGCCCCCTACGCCGATCTCGCACTGGCGGGCGTTCGGAAGATCATGGACGTACTCGATCCACGGACCCGGACGAAGGCCGATGAGCTGGCCGGTCGTGTCTGGGTCAACGCGCCTCCTACACCGCGCACGATCAAGTCAGCGCTGGAGGAAGCGATGGCGGAGCAACGGGTGGTGCGTCTCCGCTACACCTCGCGTGACGGCAACACGACCACCCGCGACGTCGAGCCGGTGATGTTCGCCTCCACGAACGGTCATTGGTACCTGATCGGGTGGTGCAGGCTACGCAGCGACATGCGATGGTTCCTCGTCTCCCGTATCGAGCACGCCAGTGCAACCAAGATTGCCTGCAGCGGCCATGGCATTGACGAGATCGGCATCCCCCCAGCGACAGCAAGACCCGTGAATGGCCAAGGTGAGTGAGGCACTCGATCAACGTCTCCGGTCAGTACAACTGGACGTCGCCGACATCGAGTGGATGCGCACCCCACCCGACCGCTACCGAACGCGCGCATTGCGCAGGGTCGTCGCCGGCGCGGATCAATAGAGCGGTCAACATGGTCGCGCCGTAGTCGAGAACCTCCCTCGCGAGAGGTCCGGTCGCAACCAGCGAGGTCAGCCCGTGGCCGATGATCCAACACTGAGTGGCGAGGTCGGACGCAACGACCGCGCCGGGCAGTCGCCCGGCGAGCTTTGCTCGTTCCACAGCGCGAACGAGGTAGCTGAGGGTCTCATCTGCGGCCAGGGGATCTGCGAGTTCGACGGTGTCGTCGAACATGACGCGATAGAGGTCAGGATTCGCCAACGCATTGGATACGTATGCGGAACCCAGCGCAACCAGGTCCCGAACGGGATCGTCGGAGGCTGGGGTCTTTTCGAGAATCGCCGCCAGTCGTGTGAATCCTTCCTGCCGCACCGCCATCCACAGGCCGTCCATGCCTCCGAAGTAGGTGTAGACGGCCATTGTGGATACGCCGGTCCCGGCAACGAGTGAACGAATCGTGATCGGCTCCCTGGCGCGGAGCATCCGGGCCGCTCGCTCCACCAACAGTTCCCGAACCGCAGGATCCTTCGCTCTGACCACGCCAGAACGATACATAACGCTGCTATGTTTTATCGTGACCGCTCCGCCCTGACCAGACAGAGATGAGAGTTGAGATGCCAGTCACCCTGATCAACCCTGAAGGACTGCCGAAGCCCGACGTCTACCGGCAACTGTCGATCGCGACGGGTTCGCGGATCGTTTTCCTCGCAGGACAGGTCGCTCGTGATGCAGACGGAAGACCGGTCGGCGAGGGCGACTTCGCCGCACAGGTCGAGCAGGCGTACCTCAACATCGGAACAGCTCTCACCGAGATCGGCGGGTCATTCGACGACGTAGCGAAGCTGACCGTCTACGTTGTCGACTGGACCCCGGACAAGATGGCACTCCTGGGGGAGGGTGTGACCCGAGCGGCGGAGAAGATGGGGATCGATCCGGTCAAGCCGATCACTCTGCTGGGAGTCGCGTCCCTGGGAGAACCGGATCTCATGGTCGAGGTCGAAGCGACCGCAGTACTTCCCTAGCGTGCCGGATCGGCATTCGCCGCGGGCTGAGCGGAAAGAAGGTGGACCGGCGGCTCGGTCGCCTCACGGCGAAAGGCGCAACGCAGCTCCAGCCGAACGGAACTCTGCGAAGGCGGTGAAATTGAGCCCGGGGGACACGGAACCGCCGATCCGAACCATTCAACCACGACCCCGCCGAGGTTATTCCAGGGTCATCCCAAGAGGTCCCGGGCCCGTTCCAGCTCCATGTCGAGCAGGTCGTCGACATCGAGATCCGAGGCTTCCCGCACCGCGGACTCGAGGAGCGCCGTCGCCTCGTCGGCCCGTCCCAGCTGGTGCAGAAGGTCGCCGTAGACGACGAGCGCGCGGACCCGCAACACGCCGGGCTGCGAGCGATCGAGTAGCTCACGCAGCGTGACCTCCGCTTTCTCGACCCGGCCGTAGTCGAGCTGGAGCAGTGCCTTCTGCAGGGTCAGCGACTCGTCCATGCGGCCACGATAACGGCGAGGCCCGGCACCGAATCGGTGCCGGGCCTCGCCGCGGGTCGAACGTCTACTGCTTGCCGCCGAGCAGGTTGTCCAGGTCGTCGAGCACGATCATCGCGCCTGTCGGACCCAGCGCGAGGAACCATGTCTCGTCGGACACCTGCACGGCCTTGCCGTTCTTCACTGCGTTCATGCTCGACCACAGCGGGCCGCCCAGCACCTCGCCCTCGGCGGTGGTGTCGGGCTTGCCGTAAGTCGAGTAGAAGATCCAGTCACCGTCGGCCTGCGTGATGGTCTCGGGGCTGACCTCGACGGCCAGCTCCTCGATGTTCTGGATGTCGGGGCGGCGCAGTCCGACGTCCTGCAGGATCACGCCGATGAACGACAGGTTGCCGTACAGGCGGGTCTTGCCGCTCATGAAGCGCACCAGCGAGATCGACGGATCGCCCTGGATGCTGTCGCGGACCTCGTTCGCCCGGGTCTGGTAGTCGTTGAGCACGGACTCGGCCTTCGTCTCCTCACCGAGGGTGTCGGCGACCAGGAGGAAGTTCTCCTTCCACGGGAAGCCCGGGCGGATGCCGAACACCGTGGGCGCGATCTGCGACAGCTGCGGGTACAGCTTGTCGGAACGCAGCTTGCTACCGAGGATCAGATCCGGCTGCAGCGCGGTGATCGCCTCGAGATTGAGGTTGTTGGAGGTGCCGACATCCGGCACACCCTTCAGCTTGTCCGCGAGGTACGACGGCTGTCCGGACACACCCTCCGGATTCGCGATACCGACCGGAGTGATGCCGAGCGACAGGACGTCGTCGAGCTCGCCGCCGTCGAGCACGACGACGCGCTCCGGCTTCTTCTCGATCACGGTCTCGCCGAGCGCATGCTTTACGGTCCGCGGGAACGCGCCGGGCTGCGCGTCGCTGCCCAGTTCGGCGGTCGCGGCGTCGGCGGTGGCGAACAGGTGACCGCCCGTCGCGACGTCGGTGTTGCCGGCCGGAGCGTCGGTCGCACTGTCGGAGGAGCCGCATGCGGTGGCGGCGAACACGGTCGCGAGGGCGACCATCGCGACGCGGACGGAGGTCCGCTTGCGCAGGGACGATCGATTGAACATTAGGTCAGGCTAGCCTGTGGTCCAGGGGGGCTTTCCGGTGGGACGGCGGGAGCGGTCCTGTAAACGGAAAAGACCCGGTCCGAATAATCGGACCGGGTCTTTCTGTTCTTCACTGTCGGGGTGGCGGGATTTGAACCCACGACCTCTTCGTCCCGAACGACCTCACCTGGGCAGACGACAGGATATGGAGGCGTGAGCTGCATGAGTGAAAACGCCGTAACCAGCGAACTGGATGGTCAGCTTCGTGAGTGAGATGTGCCGAGTAATGGCAGTGCTGCGGACCCACTGCGGACCCACTCGCTTACCTGCGATCGAAAGCGACTCACGAGGATGCGGGCGGCTGGGTGTACCCGGCCATCAGGTGGGTTGCAGTCGGCTGATCGGCGGTAGTCCTTCGAGTGCGCTGTGGCGTCGTCGAGTGTTGTAGTACTCGAGCCAGGGTGCAAGCGCGTCGGCGCGTTCGGTGTTGCTGGTGAAGACCTGCCGGTAGGCCCACTCGGATTGCAGGGTCCGATTGAGGCGTTCGACCTTCCCGTTCTGCCACGGGCAGTGCGGTGTGATGAACTTCTGTCGGATGCCGTGCTCAGCGCAGACCTCCCGTAGCGACCACCGGTAGGCCCAGGCGTTGTCGGTCATCATCCGCTCGATGCGGGTGATGCCGTGGCGGGCGAAGTAGTCGATCGCACGGACCAGGAAACCCGCACGGGTGGAACCCTTTTCGTTCGGGAGGATCTCCGAGTAGGCGAGCCGGGAGTGATCGTCGATGAGGGAGTGGACGTAGTCGAACCCCACCTTCGTCGAGTAGTCCCGGATCCGGTGCTCTCGGCCATGGGCACGCCATCCGCCACCGTCGGGAATCCGGCCGAGCTTTTTGACATCCATGTGCACCAACAATTCGTCTGCGGCCAGGTCGCTGTTGTCAGATGCTCCGTAGGATCGACCTGGTGGCGTAGTATGCGTCCTCATCGTCTTCAGGTCCAGGGTGGTGGCGACGCGCAGCGGGGGCGGTCGTGCGTGTTCTGGCGATGACCTGTGCGACTCTAGGGTCGGCGGCCAGCTCGTCACGAAGGGCTTGGGCCGCTTCTTCCGCTTCGGCGCATGCTGCGCGGTGGGTGGCGGTGACGATCGCCGCGAGCGCCGTGGCGCCGCCCGCGAGGGCGGTGTCGGTGATGGTCAGTGCGGTGATGCGGCCGGCAGCATCAACTTCGGCGGTGACGTGCCCGCCCGCGGATTGGGCCCGGCCGCGCACGAGTGTCACTGACTCGTGGACTCGGCGTGCTTTCGCGGCGAGGTCGTCGAGCGGTGCGCTGCTGGTCATAGTGTCGCTCCCGGAGTAATCGGTCGGGTGTGCTGGGTGGGCGCCAATCGGGGGAGGGCGACGCGTTACGGCGTCTGTTCGGTCCGCTGGGCAGGGAGTCGGCACCCGGTCCGGGCGCTGACGAGTGCGGCGACCTGTGTGCCGAGGTGGATTTGGCTGCCGTCGTCGCTGGTGAGTACCACGTCGTGATCGCCCGGCTTGTCGACGCGGACGTTCAGCTGGGTGATCCCGAGGGGCGCGGCGATGTCACGGGCCGCCTGGAGCACGCGGGGCCAGTCGGCGTCGGGAATCGGGGTGGCGGAGACGTAGTTCGGTAAGTCGATCTCGAGTCCGTCGGTTTTGCCGAAGGCGCCGCCGCAGCTGGACTGGGTCCGCTGGCGACGCCATTCCCACTGCAGTTCTGGTGCGATGGTTGTTGCGGCGTTGGCGATCTGCACCACCGCGTCGGTGATCTGCTTTTCGGTGTCCTCGAGTGAGGGTCGGGTGGGCAGGAGGGCTGCGGCGGCGGCGATTTCCTCGTCGGTGTGGTTGTAAGGGTTGCCCATGGTGTCGAGGTCTCCGCATCCGGTGGTCAGGATTGTCACGGTTGTTGCGATCGCCGCCAGCAGCGGCAGGGTGTGTCGGTTCACAAGCGCACCGCCTGTTCGGGTAGTCCGGCCACGATCACGGCCATGTTGTATCCCGACATTCGAAGCTCCCCGTTGTCGCCTTGCTGTGAGTATTGACTGTGCTTGTGGACGCCGTCTCGTGTGACGCCGTCGGGGCTGGTGCCTGCGTTGGTGGAGAGCTGTTCGAAGTCGGAGGTGCTGGGGTCGGGTCCGAACCGGTGCGTCTTGCCGATTTCGGTGACGACGCGGTCCTCGTCGGCCTCCATCACGTAGCCGTGTCCTTCGGCGAGGCCCAGGTCGGATTCGTCGTCGGCGTTGATGCCGGGCGATCCATAGAACACGGCGTCGTCGATGGGTTGGCCGGGACCGGGGTCCTGGAGTGCCAGACCGGTGGTCAGGGACCCGTAGGAGTGCCCGAGCGCGGTGATGTGCGGGTCCGGCTGCGTGGACGCGACGTCGAGGCCGTCGTAGAACCCGGCGAGCTTCGCGGCGCCCGCGTTCGCGCGGTCCGTCTGGGCGACGTCCAGTCCGCCGCGTGCGTGGTCCGCGACCACGTTCGACGGCCCGTCGAGCTGCGGTGGTTCGTATCCCAACCACGCGATGCTCGCCACTGTCTCGTCAGCACGGCCGGCGCGATCGAGCTGTTCCTCCGCCTCGGACTGCAGGTATGTCGCTTCATTGACCATGCCGTTGAAGGAGTCGTCGATGTTGGTGTTCAGCCCGGGGGTGGTGACGGAGATGTGGTCGGCGGTGTCGGGGTCTCCGACGGCGAAGGCAGCCATGCCACGTTCGCCGGACTGCAGATCGAGCAGCATCAGACGGCCGTCTGGGTTGTCGGCCACGATGCCCTCGATTTCGTCGAGGTCACGCAGTTTCTGCTCGGTGTACCAGAGTGCCGCGTCGTCGTTGGTGAACGTGCCGCCGAAGAGGTTGTCGTCGAGGTTCGCCTGCAGGCGGTCGCGATCGGCTTCGAGACGGGCGCGTTCGTCGTCGAACCGGTTGACGTTCGCCTCGTGTCGTACGGCGGAGGGGATGCCGTCGCGGTTGCCGACCCAGTCCGGGTGCTCGTCGATGATCCGACGTCGCTGTTCCTCGGTGAGCGAGTCCCAGTACTTCTTGTTGTCGGCGGCGGTGGCGCCGGGTGCCGGCTCGGGGAGCGCGCCGGTTCCGAGGTTGCCCGCTCGGGCCTCGCCGGCGTCGCCGAGCTGGGCGGTCGCGGCGTCCAGGGCGGCACCGGCGCGGGCGTCGAGTTCGCCGACTGTCGCGAGGGCGGGGATCAGCCGGGCCTCGAGCACGGTCGCTTGTTCGCCCAGTTGTGCCTGAATCAGCATGTCGGCGACCGGGTTGCCGCTGACGAACGGTGGGGCGCTGACCCGTCCGTCGTCGGCGACCGCGAATCCGGAGGCGATCGCCTCGTCGGCGATCGAGAGGGCGGTGAGTCGGGCGGGACCGATCGAGGCCGCGGCATTCGTCAATGCGTCGGCCTGGGCGGTGACCGCTGTCGCGATGCGGCGTCCGGCTTCCTGTTCCGAGGCGGACCGCGACGAGGCGGCCGCGGCGGCGGTGCCGTGCCAACTCGACATGGCGGTGTCGACATGTGATCCGGCCGCCTGCATCGCGTCGCCGAACGTGCGGTTCGCTGCGGCGACGGCGGTGCCGGCGGCGGCGAGGAGGTCCGGTTGCCAGGTGCGGAGCTGAGACAGGGTGACCATCTAGATCTCCCCGGACTTGATATCGAGCTGCTGCCGGAAGGCGCGCTCGGCACCGTCGTAGACGTGGGCGTTCGCCTCCGAGTTCGCGGACATGTCGCGGAGCCGCTCGGCGGTGTCGCGGTGGGACCGGAGCAGCGGGGCCCCGGCGCGGGCCGCGGCCGCACCGACCGACGACCCTGGCATTGCGCCTGCTGCGGCGTCGATCGGACCGGACGGGTCGATACCCGAGATCCGATCGGCTTCGACCGTCAACGATGCAGCGAGCGAACGCAACGCCTCTGTATCGACACCCAGCTGATCTCCCAAAGCACCCCCAGTTCCTTCTGTGCCATGCGCGGTACCGCGCATGGCCGCTCATACGGCGCTCACAGCGGAGCCCTGTTTGGTTTGACGCAGCCCAGCCGTGAACGGTTCCATCACAATTACTGCAGGTTGCGATGCCTGTTCGGTCGTGGTCAGGTGAATACGATCTGGCTCTGGGCGCCGTCTTGTTATTGCAGGATCACGGTCGCTCCGCGCTTGCGTGCTTCTCGACGAACGAGGTCATGCGGATGGAGCGGGCGAGGGCGGCAGTCATGGTCGACGCCTGGTGCTCGGCCATTTCGACGAGTAGTTCGACGTCGGTGTCGGGCAGCTCCACGGTCATCTTGGTGGTCCGGAGAGGCCCCCGGTGAGTTCTCCTGCGACTCCACCGCATTCGCAGGCCTCCTGACGTGGCTCGTCGATGATCGGCCCTGGCTGAACGCGACAAGGCCGCCCCGCCAGGCTATCTGGCGGGGCGGGGTTCTTTGGCTGGAACGGTCAGCGGCCTATCGTTCGGGTGTAGCCGCGGGCATGCATGTCGGCGAGGCGATGCAGCCGAGTCATGGCGCCGGCACGTCCTGGGTGATGATGGTGCCCACCTGGACACCCCCGGCGAACCCGAACGCGTCGGCGCCGAGCTCGTTGAGGATCTCCGTTCTGGTTTCGCGGAGGTAGTCGTTCGCTTTGGTCGAGTAGGCCTGCGCCCAGTCCAACGTCTGCATCTGCGGCGGCGTGCTGGCGGGCCCGGTATGTCGATGACACTGGCCGTGAACACTCCAAGGCATTCGGCAAGAAGGTCGACGCGCAGTCGTGGCTCGATACGGCCACGGCGTCGTTGGTGCAGGGATCCCATGTCGCGCCCTCTGCTGGCAAGGGGACTGTCGGGGAGCTTGGCGCCCGGTGGCTTGCTGCGAACGGGCACGTCAAAGCGACGACCGATGCAACTCGTCGGGTGACGTGGTCGGCCCATGTGACCCCGCACGATCTGCGGCACACGGCCGCGTCGCCGGCGATCAGTGCCGGCGCCAACCCCAAGGCGGTCCAGAAGATGCTCGGACACACGAAGGCGAGCATGACCCTCGACGTGTACCCGGACCTATTCGAGGATGACCTCGAGGCCGTGGCCGAGGCCCTCGATGTCGCGGTGCGTGCAGCCCAGTGAAACTACTGCGGACCCACTGCGGACCGGAAACGAGTAGAGGCCCTATCCGATCTCCCGGATAGGGCCTCTACCTGCTCTAACACTGTCGGGGTGGCGGGATTTGAACCCACGACCTCTTCGTCCCGAACGAAGCGCGCTACCAAGCTGCGCCACACCCCGTGTTGAACCTCGGTTAGCTTACATGACCGATTCCTCAGGGGTTAAATCGGCTGGTCAGCGCCCCAAAACGGCGCTTTCCACGGCGGCCGATCCGCGAGCTTCCGTCACGGTGTCACGCGGTGCGGGGACCAACGTGAGCAGCGTCGCCTCGGGGCGGCAGCAGAACCGGGCCGGCGCGTACGGCGACGTGCCGATGCCCGCCGACACGTGCAACCGGGTGTGCGCACCCCACCGCGACGGGCCCTTCACCCGGGACCGGTCCAGCTGGCAGTTGGTGACCAGCGCGCCGTAGAACGGCAGGCACAGCTGGCCGCCGTGGGTGTGCCCGGCGAGGACCAGGTCGTAGCCGTCGTCGGCGAAGCGGTCCAGCACGCGCGGCTCGGGGGAGTGCGTGATGCCCAGCTTCAGGTGGGCGAGCGGGTTCGGCAGGCCGGCGATGGTGTCGTACCGGTCGCGCTCGAGGTGCGGGTCGTCCACACCGGCCGCGGCGATGCGCACGCCCCCGACCTCGATCTCGCGATGCACGTGGGTGGCGTCCAGCCAGCCGCGCTCGGTGAACGCGGCCCGCAGATCGGCCCACGGCAGCGGATCGCCGAGCACCCGACGGTGCTCCTTCTTGAAGTACTTGAGCGGGTTCTTCGGCTTGGGTGCGAAGTAGTCGTTGCTGCCGAACACGAACAGGCCCGGACGGGCCAGCAGGCCGCCGAGGGACTGCACCACGGCCGGGACCGACTTCTGGTGCGACAGGTTGTCGCCGGTGTTGACCACCAGATCCGGTTCGAGTCGATCGAGCTCCCGCAGCCAGTTCTGCTTGAGCTTCTGGTTCGGCATCATGTGCAGATCGCTGATGTGCAGCACCCGCAGCGTCGCCGAGCCCGGTGCCAGTACCGGCATCGTCGCCTCCCGCAGGGCGAACGCGTTGCGCTCGATCAGCGAGGCGTAGCCGAGGCCCAGCGCGGCGGCACCCGCAGTGGCCAGGGCAGCGCGGTTCAGGGTGCGGCGGGTCGGGGTATTGCGAGACAGATCAGACACCATTTCAGAATACGGGTGCACGCAATGAAGGTGCAGGACACCGCGCTGGGCGCGTACCGTTCGGCGCATGGCCGATACCACTCCCACGCTCAAGTCCACGCTCCGTGCCGACCTCACCGCCGCGATGAAGGCGAAGGATCCGCTGCGCCTGTCGACGCTGCGGATGATCCTGGCCGCGGTGCAGACGGAGGAGGTGTCCGGCAAGGAGGCTCGCGAGCTCACCGACGACGAGGTGCTCAAGGTTCTCGCCAAGGAGTCGAAGAAGCGTGGTGAGGCCGCCGAGGTCTACACCGAGGCCGGACGCGGCGAGTTGGCCGCCACCGAGCGCGCCGAGGCCCAGATCATCGACGGCTACCTGCCCACCCCGCTCACCGACGCCGAACTGGCCGATGTCGCCGACACCGCGATCGCACAGGTCGCGGAGGAGCTGGGCGAGCGCCCCGGCCCGCGACAGATGGGTCAGGTCATGAAGGCCGCGACCGCACTCGCCGGCGGCAAGGCCGACGGATCGCGCGTCTCCAAGGCGGTCAAGGACCGTCTGTAGTGCCGTGAGCCGATTTCGTCCGTAACGCCCGGACCTCCGCGCATGATGACCATGATGATCGGGGGCCGTGGGGGTCCTCCCACGGGGTGGAGGTCGAGATGGGTGGAATCGGTTCGAGGACAGTACGTTCCCTCGTCGCACTATTCGGTGTCGCGGCAGCGGTGGTGATGGCGTCGCCCGCCACCGCCACCGCTGCGGTGGTGCCCGGCGAACTCGTCCAGATCGACTGGCTTGCCGCCAACGGCGGCACGAAGGGCGTCTCCGAGTTCGCATTCCCGGTGACGATCGACGAGATCGGTGTGACCGGACCCGGGCAGACGCTGTCCGTCGGGCAGCATTTCGGATTCCAGAACTGGCAGGGCGGCTACATCGGGCTCGAGGTCCAGCGCCCCGCGATCGACGCGCCGCTCGTTGCCCGCACGGTCTTCAGCTACTACGGCCCCGACGTCCAGCACGCCGGATGCGGCCCCATCGTCCCCGGACCCGGCGGGATGACATGTCGCGGCGAGTTCTTCGACTTCGCACTCGGCAGGACGTACACGTTGCGGGTCGAACAGATGGGATCCAACTACTGGCATGCCTATGTCGGAGACGGCACGATGCAGCGGTCGATCAGCGGGGTCCAGATCACCAACGAGCTGCGCCGCATGATGCCGTTCGGTCACCAGTCTGTCGGGTACTACGGTCCGTCGGGATCGTGCGCAGAAGTTCCACATGCCCGTGTGCGTCTCGGCACGCCCGTGTCGTTCTCGACGCCGATCGACTACACGGGTGAACCGGTCCTGGTCGCGCCGCGCAGGCCGAACCTCACGTGCCTCGGCGGCATCGTCAACGACGCCGTCGCCGTGCCGGGCGGGGTCGCGGTGACCGTCGGCCGCGGGTAGGACTCACACGCGCGTCGAGGTCGACGAGAAGACGTCGACGATCGCGTCGCAGAACGCCGGCAGATCGCGGGGATTGCGGCTGGACACCAGCGCGCCGTCGATCACCACCTCGCGGTCGACGACGTTGCCACCGGCGTTGCGGATGTCCGTCCGCATGCTCGGGTACGACGTGAGGGTGCGGCCGCGCACCACGTCCGCCTCCACGAGCGTCCACGGACCGTGGCAGATCGCGCCGACGGGTTTGCCGGCCTGAACGAAACCCCGAACAAAGGAAACGGCATTCGCGTCCATCCGCAGGTGATCGGGATTGGTGGTCCCGCCGGGCAGGATCAGAGCGTCGTAGTCGGCCGCCGACGTGTCACCGACCGTGACGTCGACGTCGTACTGTCCGGCCTCGTGCACGTCGCTGCGCATGGCCTGGATCCGGCCGCCCGACAGTGAGACCAGTCGTGTGGTGGCCCCGGCCTCTTCGACGGCCCTGCGCGGTTCGACGAGTTCGACCTCCTCGACGCCGTTGGTCGCGAGGATCGCGACGGTGCGTCCGGTGAGTGTTCCCTTGCCGGTCACGGGTGCTCCCTCCTGTGCAGTCCGATGTGTGCCAGGTGGCCGTTCGAGTGTTCCGGCTCGGTCCGGGCATCGACCTCGGCGAGCACCGGGTCGAACGCCGGACCGTCGTTGGCGGGCGTCATCGCCAGGCCCGCACCCTGCCCGAAGACCAGGTGCCCGCCCAGCGCGCCGCCCGCCCCGACCGCACCGAGCGCGGCCACGGACAGCCCCACCGCCAGGGTGTCAGATGCGGCGGGATCTCGCCGACGGCGACGGAACGACGCCAGCATCAGCGTGATCCCCACCGCGTTGGCGCCGGCGTGCAGCAGGCCGACCCGACGCTGACGGACGTCGCGCTCGCTCCAGTCCGCCCAGCCGGTCGCGAGGGTCGGTGGCAGCGCGACCAGCCCGACGCCGATCAGACGGCGGGCGCTGCGGTGGTCACGCAGCACCGCGTCGAAGATCAGCGAACTGGTCCAGGCCCCGATCGGAATCGCGACCAGGACGGGATGCACCGGGTGTCCGAGCCAGTCGCCCCGCAGTCGGTCGCCGACCGGCGTGCGGCCCAGCCCGTTCTGCAGTCGGTGCTGCAGCCCGGCGCTCAGGCCGTCCAGGAACGACGCGGACTCGGCCCGGTTGTACAGATGACGAAGGTTCATCCCGTCCGGCTACCCGGGAATCGCGACCGGCAAACGCCGCGGGGGAGTGGCCGCTCAATATCACGCTCAGTACCAGTAGCGCCGACCGCCGACAGCGCGCCCCGTCGCACCGAGCAGTGCCAGGATCGCGCCGACCACGATCAACACGATCCCGATGGTCCACAGGATCGAGATGTTCGTCAGGAACCCGACCACCAGCAGAATCAAGCCGAGAACGATCATGACGGGACCTCGATCCGGTCGCGGGGAGCCGGACGGCTCCCCGCGCACCACGATTACCCCGGGCGCGGGGAGCGTAAACCGCCTCCGTGCGGGCTGATCAGCCGCCGGGCGTCGTGTTCGGCCGCGGTGCCGCGGAGCCGGGCGGTGCCGCCTTCACCGAGCCGTCGCTGACGTAGATCGTCACCGCGGAACCCGGAACCGCCAGCCCCGACGGCGCGCTGCCGGTGATGCTGCCCTGGGGCGCGTCCGACTTGGTGCCGACCGCGTTCACCGTGAAACCGGCCGCCTTCAGGGCCGCCGTCGCAGCGTCCTGGGTCATCCCGACGACGTCGGGCACCTGGGCGTTCTGGGATCCCCTGACGTACTTGTCGTCGACCGGAGGCAGCGCCGTGGGACCGAAGTTCCCGACGACGGGTGTCATCGCCTGGAACCACGTTCGGGCCGGTTCGGTGCCGCCGTACAGGTTGCCGTCACCACACGGGCGCAGCGGCGCGGAGCAGATCTCGCCCGGCGTCGTGGAGTCGCCGTAGACCAGCACGCTGCCCGCGAGGTTGTTGGTGAAGCCGAGGAAGCCCGACGACATGTGGGACTCGGTGGTGCCGGTCTTGCCCGACATCGGCAGCTTCCAGCCCGCCGCGTTCGCCGCCGCGAACGACGTGCCGCCCGGCTGGTCGTCCTTGCTCAGCGCGACCGACAGGGTGTCGGCCAGGCCCGGCGCGACCACCTGCTCGCACGCGTCCTGCGTGATGGAGACCGGCTTGCCCTCACGGTCGGTGATCGAGTCGATCGGCGTCGGCGGGCACCACTTGCCGTGCGAGGCGAGGGTCGCGGCAACGTTCGCGAGCTCGAGCGGGTTGACCCAGGTGGGGCCGAGGGTGAACGAGCCGAGGTTCTGCGACTTCTGCATCTCGGCCATGCTCTCGTCGCCGAAGCCGGACGAGCTCGTGGCGGTGTACGAGCGCAGACCCAGCCGGACGGCCATGTCCACGGTCGGCGTGACGCCGGTGGATTCGATCAGCTTGACGAACGCGGTGTTCGGCGACTGGGCGAGCGCGTCGGTGACCGACAGCTTCGCGGCGTAGTTGGGCGACGCGTTCTCGACACAGTAGGTGGCGGCCGGGCAGCCCTTCGCGCCGCCGTTGCCCATGCCGCGGGCCTCGAACCGTCGGGGGACGTCGAGCACCGCGTTGGTGCCCAGGCCCTGCTCCATCGCGGCGGCCGTCGTGAAGATCTTGAAGATCGAGCCCGCGCCGTGTCCGACGAGCGTGTAGGGCTGCGGCTGCACGGTCTGCTCCGCCGAGGTGTCGAGGCCGTAGTCGCGGCTCGAACCCATCGCCAGGACACGATGCTGGTCCTGCCCGGGCTGGACGACGTTCATGACGTTCGCGATGCCGTCGAGCTTGGGGTCGGCGTTCGCCGCCAGGGCGGACCTGACCGAGTTCTGGACGGCGGGGTCGAGCGTCGTCTTGATCGTGTAGCCGCCCTTGTTGATCTGTTCCCGGCTGATGCCGGAGGCGGCGAGGTACTGCAGCGCGTAGTCGCAGAAGAAGCCGCGGTCGCCGGCCGCGATGCAGCCGCGCGGCAGCGCCTTGGGCTCGGGCAGCACCCCGAGCGGTGTGTCCTTGGCCGCCCGGATCTCGGTGGCCCGGTCCGGAATGTTGGCGATCATCGTGTCGAGGACCGTGTTCCGGCGCTCGAGGACGCCCTCCTCGTTGGTGTACGGATTGAGGGCCGAACTGGACTGCACCATGCCCGCGAGCATCGCGGCCTGCGTCAGGTTCAGATCCTTGGCGTCGATGCCGAAGTAGGTCTGCGCGGCGTCCTGCACGCCGAACGAGCCGTTGCCGAACGGCACCAGGTTGAGGTACCGGGTGAGGATCTCGTCCTTCGTGAGCTTCTTGTCCAGCGTGAGCGCCATCCGGATCTCCCGGATCTTGCGGGCCGGCGTCGTCTCGATCGCGGCGCGGCGCTCGGCGTCGTTCCGGGCGACCACCAGAAGTTGGTAGTTCTTCACGTACTGCTGGTCGATCGTCGAGGCGCCCTGCTGGACCTCGCCGCTGGTGGTGTTCGTCATGAACGCGCGCAGCGTGCCCTGCCAGTCGACACCGTGGTGGTCGGCGAAGCGCTTGTCCTCGATCGAGACGAGCGCGAGTTTCATCTCGTTGGAGATCTGATCGCTGGGGACCTCGAATCGGCGTTGCTCGTACAACCACGCGATCGGGTTGCCGGCGACGTCGGTCATCGTCGAGACGGCGGGGACTGTGCCCTCCACCAATTCCGCCGAGACGTTGTTGACGGCGTCCGCGGCGCGGTTGGACGCGAATCCGAAGCCTCCTGCCAGCGGAAACATCAACCCGGCGAGCAGGACACCTGCGAGTGCGGAACACCCCGCGAGCTTGGCGATCGTTTTGGCTCTCGACACGCCCTACAGAGTACGTCGAACGAACCGATTGCCCCGGTGGACAGCCGCTCGGGCGTGAGAGATCGGGGGTGAAGGTGCGGATCGACTCGGGCAATTGCCGCGAAGCATGCACGGTCGTACCAGAAATTTGGTAGCTGATCTTGCGCACCGCGCGTTCTTTACCTAAATTGGCTGAAGTCAGTGTGATACAGCTAACACTGGATTAGGAATGTGGTGCAGTCCTCACGTGCTACCGAGAGCGATTGCGCGAACATCCTGAACGCCGTGGGGAACGGCGTTCGGACTGAAGGGGAACCGAATGCACATGACCACCACAGCCACACGGCTCGACTATGAGGAAGCGGAAGCCCGTATTCAGTGGGTCGCACAGGCCCGATGCCGTGAAGTAGATCCCGATCAGCTCTTCGTACGTGGCGCGGCTCAGCGGAAGGCGGCCACCATCTGCCGGCACTGCCCGGTTCTCATGCAGTGTGGTGCCGACGCCCTCGACAATCGCGTCGAGTTCGGTGTGTGGGGTGGCATGACCGAGCGTCAGCGGCGCGCGTTGCTCAAGCAGCATCCGGAGGTGGAGTCCTGGGCCGAGTTCTTCGAGGCGCAGCGCCAGCACCAGTCGGCGGTCTGAAGCTCGGACCACAGAAGTTCGGTCCTCGTCGGGGAGTAGGTCCGATCTGTAGCCCAACTTGTTCGCGAGCAGCGGCGTGCAGGCGCCGCTGCTCGCGGCTTTGAAGGCCGGATGAATCGGTGCCTCTCAGCCCTGTCGTGCGAGCTGGTCGCCGACGGCGCGCAATGCCTCGAGATCGGACACCTCGAACGGCAGGGACGGCACGCCGATGATCGGCACCCGTGGATGCGCTGCGGTGAATCGCCCGAGCAGCCGGATCTCCCGCTTCGCCGTGACCGCGCGATGCGCGTGGACCCGCAGGACAGCCGAGGTCAGCTCGTCCGCCGGCTCCACGGGTTCGCTCTCGTCCAGGAGATCGGCACCGGTGAGGGCGTGATCGGCGGGCAGCGAACACAACGTGGGATGCGTCCGGTTCAGCACCAGACCGGCCAGCGGCATGTCGTCGCCGGAGAGGCGGTCGACGAAGAAGGCGGCCTCGCGCAGCGCGTCGGGCTCCGCGGCCGCGATCACCACGAACTGTGTGCCCTCCTGCCGGAGCAACTGGTACGTGCGGCTCGCCCGCTCCCGGAACCCACCGAACATCGAATCGAGGGACTGCACGAACGCGGACGCGTCGGACAGCATCTGACTGCCCACGACGGTGGACACGCCCTTGAGTGCGAGGCCCATCGCGCCGGTGACGAGGCGACCGATGCCGCGGCCCGGCGCCGTGAGCAGCCGGATCATCCGGCCGTCGAGGAACGCGCCCAACCGCTGTGGTGCGTCCAGGAAGTCCAGCGCGTTGCGGGACGGCGGGGTGTCCACGATCACCAGATCCCACCGGTCGTCGGCCGCCAGCTGGCCGAGCTTCTCCATCGCCATGTACTCCTGCGTTCCCGAGAACGAGGTCGCGACGGTCTGATAGAAGGGGTTGGCCAGGATCTGCTGCGCCTTGTCCGGTGCGGAATGCTCGAGCACCATCTCGTCGAACGTGCGGCGCATGTTCAGCATCATCGCGTGCAACTCGCCCGTCGAGCCGGGCGCGAGCTCCACCAGCTGAGGCTCGTTGTCGAGGTCCTGCACGCCGAGGGCCTGGGCGAGGCGTCGCGCAGGGTCGATCGTCAGGACGGCCACGCGCCGGCCCTGTTCGGCGGCGCGCAGCGCCATCGACGCGGCGGTGGTGGTCTTGCCGACGCCGCCGGCGCCGCAACACACCACGATCCGGGTCTTCGGGTCGGTCAGGACGCCGGCCAGGTCGAGGGCCGGGGCGGTCCGCGGCGGGTTCATCGCACACCCTGCTCGGTGAGGCTCTCGGAGAGCTCGTACAGCCCACCGAGGTCGACGCCGTCCACCAGCGCGGGCAGATACATCCGGGTCACCTTCACCTCGTCGAGTTGGGCCGCGCTCTCGTCCTGCGCGGCCAGGGTGGCCGCGTGCTCGATGGTCTCGGTCAGCAGACCGGCGAAGTCGTCGTCGGACAGCGTGATGCCCGCCTTCGCCAAGCCGGTGTGGATCGCGTCCGCGTCGATCCGGCCCTTCGCGGCGTCGGCGAGAGCGTCCTCCGGAAGGAACGGGGTGTTTGTGCGATTGACGATCACGGTCCCCAGATGCAGGTCCGCGGCCTCGAGTTCGGCCAC
Organism: Rhodococcus sp. AG1013; assembly: GCF_003350365.1. NCBI lineage: Bacteria > Bacillati > Actinomycetota > Actinomycetes > Mycobacteriales > Nocardiaceae > Rhodococcus > Rhodococcus sp. AG1013. The sequence goes on along the minus strand of NZ_QQAT01000007.1, from coordinate 52,040 downwards.
GGCGTCGGCCGTCTCCTGCACCGGCAGCGCCTCGAGCAGGGTCACCAGGTGCACGACGGTCTCCTCCGAGTGCAGCAGTCGCACCACACCCTGGCTCTGCGAGTGGATGGGACCACCCTTCGCCAGGTCCGACATCGCGCGCGTGACGTCGAGGAACTTTCCGATCCGTCCGGTGGGTGGGGCGTCGACCACGACCGCGTCGTACATGCGCCGGCCGGCCTTGTCGGTGCGGACCACGCACTCCTTGATCTTGCCGGTGAGCAGGACGTCGCGCAGGCCCGGAGCCAGGGTGGTCGCGAACTCGACCGCCCCGATCTTCTTCATCGCGCGCCCCGCGAACCCGAGGTTGTAGAACATGTCGAGGTACTCGAGGAACGCCGTCTCCAGGTCGATCGCGAGCGCCACCACCTCGCCGCCGCCGTCCGCGGTCGCGATCTTGGTCTCCTGCGGCGGCAGCGGCGGCACGTCGAACAACTGCGCGATGCCCTGCCGGCCCTCGACCTCGATCAGCAGCACGCGCCGACCGCCGGCCGCGAGCGAGAGCGCCAACGCCGCCGCCACGGTGGACTTGCCGGTGCCGCCCTTGCCGGAGACGAAGTGCAGTCGCGCCGTCTCGGCGTTGGGAGGCCATCCCGGCTCGGCGGGGTGCGACCGCTCCTGCGCGGCTGTGTCTGTCGGTGCTGCCACGGCACGAGCCTATATATCGAGGAGCCCACACGTGCGGGGGATAGGCTCACCGGCATGAGTGAATTGACTACCTGGGAGTACGCGACCGTGCCGCTGCTCACGCACGCGACCAAGGCGATCCTCGACCAGTGGGGTGGGGACGGCTGGGAGCTGGTGACGGTTCTCCCCGGTCCGACGGGTGAACAGCACGTCGCGTACCTCAAGCGTCCGAAGGGCTGAGGCTCGTGGCAGACACCGCACAGTCCTGGACCGCACGCCTGGCCGAGCTGGGCATCGAGCTGCCGCCGGTCGCCGCCCCCGTCGCGGCGTACGTGCCGGCCGTCCGCACCGGTGACCACGTCTACACCTCGGGGCAGTTGCCGTTCGTGGACGGCAAGCTGCCGCTCACCGGCAAGCTCGGCGCGGACGTGTCCGACGCGGACGCGAAGGCCGCCGCCCGCACGTGCGCCCTCAACGCGCTCGCCGCGATCGACGCGCTGGTCGGTCTCGACTCGATCGCGCGGATCGTCAAGGTCGTCGGCTTCGTGGCCTCGGCCGAGGGATTCACCGGTCAGCCGGGCGTGATCAACGGGGCGTCGGAGTTCCTCGGTGAGGTCTTCGGCGACGCCGGCATCCATGCCCGCTCCGCGGTCGGCGTGGCCGAACTGCCGCTGGGTGCGCCCGTCGAGGTCGAGCTCATCGCCGAGGTGCGCTGAGCAGTCCGCGAATTTGTCCGACCTGAGCCGCATTCCCGAACGGGGATGCGGCTCAGGCCGTTTCGGGCTTATCGTGGCTCGGGCGACGCTGATCCGACATCGTTGCGGGAAAGAGGATTCGTGAACGACGACGTCGTGCTGTTGGAGCGGTCCGGTGAGATCGCGATCGTGCGGCTCAACCGTCCGGATCGGTTGAACGCCTTCACCTACGACATGTGCGAGCGCATCGTCGCGGCGCTGGACGAGTGCGACGCGGACGACGACATTCGTGCGGTGGTGCTGACCGGGTCCGGCCGGGCTTTCTGCGCCGGAGCCGACCTCGCTGCCGGCGGGGAGACCTTCGTGCTCGGTACCGATCCGCAGACCGGCGGTGCACCCGCCGACCAGGGCGGCCTGGTGGCGTTGCGCCTCTATGCCTCGACGAAACCGATCATTGCGGCCGTCAACGGCCCCGCGGCCGGCGTCGGTGTCACGATGATGCTGCCCGCGGACATCAGGATCGCCTCCGACACAGCTCGATTCGGGTTCGTCTTCACCAGGCGGGGTCTCGTCCCCGAGGCTTGCTCCAGTTGGTTCCTGCCCCGGGTCGTCGGCGTCTCCACCGCTCTGGAGTGGACCCTCGGCGGAAAGATGGTGCCCGCGACGGAAGCTCTCGAACGCGGCCTCGTGCGCGAGGTCGTCCCCGCCGACCGGGTACTCGCTCGCGCGATCGAGGTCGCGCGGGAACTGGTTGCCGGGACCGCGCCGGTGTCCGTCGCCCTCACCCGGCAGTTGATGTGGCGAATGCTGGGAGCCGAGAGTCCCGAGGTGGCCCACCGTGCCGACTCGCAGGCGATCTACGTGCGTGGTGCGTCGGGTGATGTGCGCGAGGGCGTGGGAGCCTTCCTGGCCAAACGCGAACCGGTGTTCCCGGATCGGATCTCGGAGGGCCTTCCCGACCTTTTCGGCTAGTCCGCCCGGGTGCTCACTGTGGGGAGGTGCGTGCGGCTCAGTTGTCTTCGGGGTTCAGCCGACGAGGGTGCGGATGCAGCGCGCCGCGAGATCCGCCGGTCCGCCGGGGCCGGTGCTCGGGGCGTCGGTTGCCGCCCACGTCTCGACCGCGATCCGCATCGCGGCGTTCGCGGAGGCCGCGGTGAGCCGGACGGTCAGCGGGTCGGCAGTCGGCCCCATCAGCGTCGTGAGCGCCGCGACCAGTCCGTCCTCCGAGTCGGCCTGTACGCGCAGCCACACGGCTCGTAGACCGGGTTCGTCGTGCACCGTCCGCAGCAGTCCGCGGGTCCACTGCAGCATCTCCTCGGCGATGTCGTCGGACGGCGTCAGTGCCTGGCGCGTCGCCCGCTCGAGGGCGGCCTGCACGGATTCGTCCGAGGGGGCGTCCCCGTCGCCGGTGAGGTGTGCGATCCAGCCGGTGACCCCGCCGGCGAGCAGGGGTGCGACTGCCTCCTCCTTGGTGCGGAAGTAGCGGTAGAACGTGCGCAGGCCGATGCCGGCCGCCGCGGCGATCTCCTCGGCTGTCACCGCGGACGCGCCGCGTGCGGAGAACAGTTCTGCGGCGCGTCGGGAGATCTCGAGTTGTGTCTCCGCTTTCCGTCGCTCGGTCAGCGAGGTGGCGGGCTGTGCGCCGGGCATGTTCTGGGCTCCTCGGGTGGTGTCGGATCGCAGACTACCGGTCTTGTTTCCGGAAAATGCGTGACACAACGTGCCACCTCGGCCTACCGTGCCAGTAGAGCTGTGAATCAACTCTATGCGAACAGGAGAAATCATGAAGCGATTCGAAGGACGCCGAGTACTCGTCACCGGAGCCGGATCCGGCATCGGTCAGGCCGTGGTGGCCCGCATCCTCGACGAGGGTGGCATCGTCACCGGCGTCGACGTGGTCGAGAACGGCCTGGCAGTGACGCGTGAGCGCGCCGAGCAGGCCGGAGTCGCCGACCGGTTGCGCACCGTCACCGCCGACATCTCCGATGAGAACTCGGTCCGCGAGAACATCGGCGGCGCGATCGAACAGCTCGGCGGCCTGGACGTCCTGGTCAACGCGGCCGGCATCCTGCGCTCGTCGCACACCCACGAGACCGAACTCGACTTCTGGAACAAGGTGATCGGCACCAACCTCACCGGGACGTTCCTGGTGACCCGCCAGTCGCTGCCCGCGCTGCTCGAGACCGGCAAGGGCGTCGTGGTGAACTTCAGTTCCACGTCGGCGCAGTTCGCGCACCCCTACATGGCGGCGTACGCGGCGTCGAAGGGTGGCATCCAGTCGTTCACGCACGCGATCGCGCTCGAGTACGCCAGGCAGGGCCTGCGCGCGGTCGCGGTCGCACCGGGCAGCATCGCGTCGGGCATGACCAGCAACCCGGGCTTCCCGGAGGATGTCGACGCGAGCCTGATCGGCAAGCTGTACCCCTGGATCGGCGAGGGCTTCGCGGGCCCCGAGACCGTCGCCGGCGTCGTCGCGATGCTCGCGTCCGACGACGGCGCGTTCGTCACCGGCACCGAGATCCGGATCGACGGCGGCACCCACATGTGAGTGCGCTTGCCGCGCAGTAGGTGTCGTCCGGGGCGGCCGCGGCGTGGCAGGAGTCGTACAGTGATGCTCGGTTTCGCCGAAGACATTGTCGGCCCGTCACGAAAGGGGCGTCCATGACGCTTCAGCACCCCGCGTACGCCCAGCTGCGCCAGGTCACGCCGATCGCGGCGGTGATGCTCGAGAACAACCCGAGCATGTACTCGCTCGACGGCACCAACACCTGGATCCTGCGGAGCCCGGGTCGCGACGAGTGCATCGTGGTCGACCCGGGCGACGACGACCCCGAGCACCTCGCACGGGTCGCGGGCGTCGGCACGGTGGTGCTGACGCTGGTCTCGCACCGACACCACGACCACACCGGCGGCCTCGATCGGTTCCACGAACTGACCGGGGCGCCGGTGCGTGCGGTCCGCGAGGAGTTCCGTCGCGGCGGTGGCGGCGGACTCGGGCACGGCGAGTCGATCGAGGCGGCCGGACTCACCCTGCGCGTGCTGCGCACCCCCGGCCACACCGCCGACTCGGTGTCGTTCGTGATCGAGGACGACGGGTCGGTGCTCACCGCCGACACCATCCTCGGCCGCGGCACCACGGTCCTCGACGCCTCCGACGGAAATCTGCGCGACTACCTGGCGTCGATGCGGCTCCTCATCGACCTCGGCCCCGGCCGGACGGTCCTGCCCGGGCACGGACCCGAACTGCCCGACCTCGAGACCGTGGCCCGCTACTACCTCGCGCACCGCGAGGAGCGACTCGCGCAGGTGCGCGGCGCACTCGACGTCCTGGGCGCCGACGCCGACGTCCGCGCGGTGGTCGAGCACGTCTACACCGACGTCGACGAGACGCTGTGGCCGGCTGCCGAGCAGTCGGTGCGGGTGCAGTTGGAGTACCTGCGGAGCTGAGTCCCGGCAGGGCTCAGCCCGACGCCCTCTCGAAGAATGCCGCGGGATCGAGCGCGCTGACGGGTGTCCAGCGCGCGGTCGACGCCGGTACCGCCGAATCATGCAGCATCGCAGTGGTATAGCCCTGGATGTCCAGCGCGAGCTGTGGGTTCTCGTCGACTCGGTGCGCGATTTCGTAGAGGACGGCGAGCAGGTGCAGACAGGGAGCGGAGCGCGCCGAACACGAACAGTCGGTGTCCGCGAGAACGGGTGCGAGCGCGATCCCGGCGGAGACGATGTCCTGGTGGATGTCGTCGGTCAGCACGGCGGTGTCCGGAACTATCGCCGCGATGCCGGTGATCGACGCTCTGGTCAGCGGCGCCACCTCCAGTTGGGTCACCGATGCCTGACCCCCGCGGTGGATCGAGGCGCGCACGATCCGTCCCTCGACCGTCGCCTTCACGAGGTTGTTGCGTGCGAGGCTGCGAGCACGAGGCAGGAGTAGGCGCGCCGGTCCGCTCTGGCGCAGCGGCTGGGCCAGCCGCACCCAGTCCATGCCCCATGCGGTGTATCCGAATTCGTTGTCCACCATCAGTTCTCCCTCTTGCGGCGAAGGATCTCGATCAGCTGGTCGTCGTCGAGTCCCGCGAGCGCGGCGATGCCCGCCGTGTCACTCAGATCGGTGAGTGCAGCCTTTCGGTCGTGCATGCCCGCGATGTGCTCCTCGACGGTGGTGGTCGAGGTGAGTGTGGTGACGGTGACCGTGCGCGTCTGACCGATCCGGTGTGCCCGGTCGGAGGCCTGCGCCTCGACCGCGGGATTCCACCAGCGGTCGAAGTGGATGACGTCGGCGGCGCGGGTGAGTGTCAGACCGGTGCCGGCGGCGCGCAGGCTCAGGACCAGTACCGGCGGTCCGTCCTCGGTCTGGAACCGGGACACGATCTCGGCGCGTTCGGCCGGGGCCAGCCCGCCGTGCAGGAACGGCGCCGTGACGGCGAACTGATCGGCGAGATGGCGCACGAGTAGTTCACCGGTCCGGCGATACTGGGTGAAGACCAGTGTCGGGCTGGCGGTTTCCAGATTGGTGGCCAGGATGTCGGTGCACAGGTCGAGCTTCCCGGACCGGCCGGCGAGTGACTCCAGTTCGCCGGTGACCAGCCCGGGATGGTTGCAGACCTGCTTCAGTGAGGTCAGCACCGCGAGGACACGGCCGTGGCGTTCGATACCGGAACCGAACCCGTCATCGATGGCTTCCGCGAGGAGGAGGTCGTAGATCTCCTCCTGCTCGGCGGTGAGATCGCACAGCACGTCGTTGTGGATCTTCGGCGGTAGCGTCGCGGCCACCTGGACCTTCTTGCGCGCCAGCACGATCGGCTCGATGGTGTCGCGCAACCGGGTCGCGGCGGCGACCGAGCCCTCCTGGATCGGTTGGACGAACCGCCGCCGGAACTGCGCCCGGTGCCCGAGCATCCGGGGCGCGACCAGGTTCACCAGCGCCCACAGCTCGTCGAGGTGGTTCTCCACCGGTGTGCCGGTCAGCGCGATCTTCGCCGCACTGTCCAACGCCCGCGCAGCCTTCGAGATCTGGGTGCGCGGGTTCTTCAGCGCCTGCGCCTCGTCGAAGACCACCGCGCTCCAGTGCTGTCCGGCCAGCAGTTCGCCGTGTATGCGCAAGGTCGGGTATCCCACGATGACGACGGTTCCCGGTTCGGCGGGGATCTGCCCGCCGCGCCACGCCGTCGCATGTAGTCCCGGCGCGAATCGCCCGATCTCGTGTGCCCAGTTGCCGACCAGCGAGGTCGGACAGACCACGAGCTGCGGCTCCGCCTCCGCGCGACCGAGGAGGAAGCCGATGGTCTGTACGGTCTTGCCGAGGCCCATCTCGTCGGCGAGCACCGCGCCGCCATGAGCGTCGACGGTCTCCCGCAGCCAGCCGACGCCACGTGCCTGGTAAGGCCGGAGTTGCGCCTCCAGCGTCGAACGTAGTTCGGCCGCCACGGCCTCGGATTCGCGCAGGACGCGAACGGCGTGTTCCGCCGACACGATCGCGGTGCCGGAGGCGTTCGGCACCGCGTGCGCCGCGACGGGCAGGGACGGCCTGTCGGTGGCCGGCGGGGTGAGCGGGCCGCCGTCGGTGGCGTGCACTGCGTCCTGCCACAGCGTCACCGACTCTCCCGCCGGTTCGAGTGTCAGTCCGGCGAGGGTCGTGGTGTCCACGAGCGTGGTGTCCACGTCGGCAACCTCGATCGCGCCGTCCGCGCCGACCGGGAGCGCGAGCGCCAGGGTCTCGCGGTCGCCGTGGACGCTCGGGGCGGGGCCGGTGCCGCGGCCCGTCCACGTCCAGAGCGCGAACATGTGCCGATCCGGCAGGTAGGTGGCGTTTGTGCTGGGCAGAGTAGACCCCCGAAAGTAGCGTATGGTGTACGGAGTATCCCTGACAACGTACACCGTACTGGATTTGTTCCGAAGGGGCTCCGTGAGCGAGGAGATCAGCGCCGAGCAGGCGAAACAGGTGGTGAACCTGCTGTGGCGGCACGAGCTTCCGCCGCAGCCTGCCAGGCGCGGCCCGAAGCAGACGGTCAGTGTCGACGCGGTGGTCGCCGCGGCGATCGCGCTCGCCGACCGGGAGGGCTACGCCAGCGTCTCCATCCGCTCGGTCGCCACCGAGCTGGGCCTGCGGCCGATGAGCCTGTACACCTACGTCCCCAGCAAGGACGCACTCACGATCCTCATGGTCGACGCGGTCGCCGACGAGGACGCCACCTCGATTTCGGGGGACCTCGCACCGCGCGAACGGATGGCCTCCATTGCCCGTCGGGTCCGCGCCGAACTGATCGCGCATCCCTGGCTCCTGGAAGTGCCGCCCTGGCGGCTCGTGCTCGGGCCGGGGCGCATGCGCCGCTACGAACAGCAGCTCGCCGCGATCGAGGGCATCGGCCTGTCGGATGTTGCGATGGACCGGGTGATCGCGGTGCTGTCGGAGTTCGCCACGGGCAACGCCCGAGTGGCGGTCGCGGCGATCGATGCGACGCGGCAACTGAGTGACGCCCAGTGGTGGGAGGTGCACGGCCCGTTGTTCGCTGCGGCCATGCCGCCGAGTCTGTTCCCGCTGTCGTCGCGGGTGGGTTCGACGGTCGGTGAGCTGTACCAGGCGCCCGCAGACCCGGACGGCGCGTTCGAGTACGGGCTCGCCAAGCTGCTGGACGGGATCGAGCGTGAGGTTTCGGCAGACTGACACATCTCCTCTCCGCAACCCTGCGCCGGTTCTCCGCGGGCTCTGCGCGGGACGTATGCACATAAGGGCATAGGTAGAACCCGATTTGGCATTTGTTCGGCATGGATCGGGGCTCGACCATTGATCCATGACTTCAACCCTCGACGGCTGGATCCGTAACTTCGTCGACGGCGCATTCGTCGATCCCGACCCGCAGCGCGGCTTCGACCAGATCGACCCGGCGACCGGGCGGGTCCTCGCCCAGGTGCACGAGGCCGACCAGGTGCTGGTCGACCGTGCCGTGACCGGCGCGCGCCGCGCGCTGGACAACGGCTGGGCCGACACCCCGGTCCGCGAGCGCACGGCGCTGCTGCGTCGGGCGGCGGACCGCATCGAGGAGCGGTTCGAGGAGTTCGTGGCCGCCGAGATGGCGGACACCGGCAAGCCGATCACGCAGGCCCGCGAACTGGATGTCGCCCGCGCGCTCACCAACTTCCGGACCTTCGCCGACGTCGCGGCGGCCGCCGGTCAGGAATCGTTCATGACGGACCTCGCCGGGGGTCGTCAGGCGCTCAACTACGCCGTGCGCAAGCCGCTCGGCGTGGTGGCGGTGATCGTGCCGTGGAACCTGCCGCTGCTGCTGCTCACCTGGAAGGTGGCGCCCGCGCTGGCGTGCGGCAACGCGGTGGTCGTCAAGCCCAGCGAGGAGACGCCCGCGACGGCGACGCTGCTCGCCGAGGTGCTCGCCGAGGTCGGTCTGCCCGCCGGCGTGTACAACGTGGTGCACGGCTTCGGCGGCAACTCCGCCGGCGAGTACCTCACGACGCACCCCGGCATCGACGGCGTCACGTTCACCGGCTCGTCCGCGACCGGCTCGCACGTGATGAAGACCGTTGCCCCGCGGGTGCGCCCGGTGTCGTTCGAGCTCGGTGGCAAGAACGCGGCCGTCGTGTTCGACGACGTCGACCTCGACGAGGCGCTGACCGGGCTGACCAAGTCGGTGTTCACCAACACCGGCCAGGTGTGTCTGTGCACCGAACGGGTGTACGTGCACCGGGCGATCTTCGACGACATCGCGACGGGCCTCGTCGAGCGGGCGCAGCAACTGCGGCTCGGCGATCCCACCGACGAGAACACCACCACCGGCCCGCTGATCTCGCAGGCACACCGCGACAAGGTCATGAGCTTCTTCAAGATGGCCGAGCAGTCCGGAGCGAAGGTGCTCACCGGTGGCGGAATCCCCGACCTGGGCTCGAAGTTCGCGTTCGGATCGTGGGTGGAGCCCACCCTGTGGACCGGGCTGACCAACGAGGATCCTGTGCTCCGTGAGGAGATCTTCGGGCCGGTCGCCGCGCTGGTGCCCTTCGACACCGAGGAGGAGGCGATCGCGCTGGCCAACGACACCAAGTACGGTCTGGCCGCCTCGGTGTGGACCAACGACCTGCGTCGCGGACACCGTGTCGCACAGAAGATGAACGTCGGAATCTCCTGGGTCAACACGTGGTTCACCCGTGAGCTGCGGTCACCGTTCGGCGGCGTCGGGCTGTCCGGCATCGGGCGGGAGGGCGGCGAGTCCTCGCTGCACTTCTACACCGAGCCGACGAACGTGTGCGTGGCGCTGTGACTTCTGGGACTTCTGGGAAACGAGGACTGATGGAAACGAAACCACTGGACAGCAACGAGATCCAAGCGCTGGCCCGGCGCCTGGACGACGCTCAGGTCGGCGTGCACGACACCCTCAGCCTCGCCGACGACGTCGCCGTGGACATCGACGACGCGTACCGCATCCAGGAGTCGCTCATCGGCTTCCGCTGCGGGCGCGGCGAGAGGCTCCTCGGTGTGAAGCTCGGCTTCACGAGCAAGGCGAAGATGGCCCAGATGGGTGTCTCCGATGTGATCGTCGGCCGGCTCACCGATGCGATGTGCGTCGAGGACGGCGGCGACGTCGACCTGCACCGCTTCATCCACCCCAAGATCGAGCCCGAGATCGCGTACCGTCTCGCGCGCGACGTGGACGTCGACGATCCGACCGTCGACATCGAATCCTGCGTCGACGCCGTCGCTCCCGCGATGGAGATCATCGACTCCCGCTACCGGGACTTCCGCTTCACCTACACCGATGTCGTCGCCGACAACACCTCTGCGGCCGCGTACGTGATCGGCCCGTGGCAGCCGATGCGGGGGGTCGGCGAGCTCGCGGTGCGGCTCGAGGCCGGCGGCGAGTCCGTCACCGGCTCGACGGCGGCGATCCTCGACGATCCCGTCAACGCGCTGCACGCGCTGCTCGACATGAGTCGACGCCGGCAGATTCCGCTACGGGCCGGGGACGTCGTCCTCGCCGGTGCGGCGACGGCGGCGATCCCGTTCGCCGCGGGCACCGCACGGTGCGACGTCGAGGGTCTGGGCAGTGTCACGGTGAAGGGAATCGCATGAGCGACAACGCAGCCAAAGTGATCGAACGCCTCGCCACCCCGCGCGGACGGTTCCCGCACGTGAAGGTGGCCGGCGACTTCGTGTACGTCTCGGGCACCAGTTCGCGTCGGCCGGACAACACGTTCGTCGGCGTCGAGGTGGACGAGATGGGCACCACCAAGCTCGACATCCGGGCCCAGACTCGCGCCGTGATCGAGAACATCGAGGCGATCCTCGCCGAGGTCGGTGCCGAACTGAGCGATCTCGTCCAGGTCACGTCGTACCTGGTCTCGATGAACGACTTCGGTGGGTACAACGAGGTGTACGCCGAGATGTTCGACGAGACCGGACCCACCCGCACCACGGTTGCGGTGCACCAGCTTCCGCACCCGCATCTGCTGATCGAGATCCAGGGCGTGGCGTATCTGCCCGCCGACCGTCGCAAGAACATCACCACCGCCGCAGACTCGGAGGACCACTCGTGACCCGTATCCCGCCCGTCATCGACTTCCAGAAGTGGATCGCCGAGAACCGCCACCTGCTCGCGCCGCCGGTCAACAACCAGACGATGGCGCTCGGTGACGACTTCATCGTGCAGGTCGTCGGTGGACCCAACCAGCGCACCGATTACCACCTCGACCCGTACGAGGAGTGGTTCTACCAGCTCGAGGGCGACATCCACGTCGACGTCATGACCGAGGACGGACCCGAGCGGGTCCACATCCGCGAGGGCGAGACCTGGCTGCTCCCCGGCAACCTGCCGCACTCGCCGCAGCGGCCCACCGCGGGTTCGATCGGCCTGGTCATCGAGCGGGTGCGCCGCGAGGGCACCCTCGAGAAGTTCCAGTGGTACTGCCTCGAATGCAACCACCTCATCCACGAGATCGAACTGCAGGTGCGCGACATCGTCGCCGACCTGCCGCCCTTGTTCGTGCAGTTCTACGAGGACGAGCAGGCGCGCACGTGCGACAAGTGCGGCGCCCTGCACCCCGGAAAGGGCTGACGAGTGTCCGGCATCATCGACATCCACACGCACTACGTCCCCAAGGGGTGGCCCGACCTCACCGCGGACGCCGGGCCGGAGGCGCCGTGGCTGCGGGTCGAGAGCGAGTCCGAGGCCGTCATCATGATGGGCTCCAAGGAGTTCCGTCGGATCCAGGCCGACGCGTGGGACGCGGAGACCCGGCTGCGGGACATGGACGCCGACGGTGTCCGAACCCAGGTGGTCTCGCCGACGCCGGCGTTCTTCAACTACGGACGCACCGGCGAGCAGGCCGCCCGCATCTCGCGGATCTTCAACGATCTCGCGCTCGAGATCGTCGCACCCGCCCCGGACCGGCTGATCCCGTTCTGTCAGGTCCCGCTGCAGGACGCGGACGCCGCCTGCCGTGAGGTGGAGCGCAGCGTCGCCAACGGGCACCGCGGCGTGGAGATCGGCAACCACGTCGGTGACCGCGACCTCGACAGCGAGGGCGTGGTGACGTTCCTGCAGCACTGCGCGTCGCTGGACGTCCCGGTGTTCGTGCACCCGTGGGACATGGACTCGTCGCCGCGCCTGAACCGGTGGATGGCGCAGTGGCTCACCGCGATGCCGGCCGAGACCCACCTGTCGATCCTCGCCCTGGTCCTCGGCGGCGTCTTCGACCGCATCGACGAGCGACTGAAGATCGGATTCGCGCACGGCGGTGGATCTTTCGCGTTCTGGCTCGGACGGATGGAGAACGCGTGGCATCGGCGCAACGACATCATCGGTACGTCGGAGATGCCGCCGTCACACTACCTCGGTCGCTTCTATGTGGACTCCGTCGTGTTCGACGACCGCGCACTGCGCCTGCTGGTCGACACCGTCGGTGTCGACCGGGTGATGGTGGGCAGCGACTACCCGTACCCGCTGGGGGAGCGGCCGGTCGGGGAGGTCGTGCGCAAGAGTGAGTTCCTCGACGAGACCGCACGCAATCTGATCCAGCGCGGCAACGCCGAGCGGTTCCTCGGGCTCTCCGACATCGCCTGAGGCATAGCCAAATTGAGATACCCGGCGGCCGATTCGGCATTTGTGAGTCATGTCTCACGTATGCAGAATCTTCCGTACAAGGCCGAATTGGCCGCCGGATTCTCCTGGCGAAGAACGGATCTCGGAGATCCGATCGCCTCCCCCGACACCCGATAGGTATCTGCGATGACCGACAGCACACCAGGCCGGGGCACCGCCCCCGTCGCGGCCGCGCGCAGCCGCGTCGCCATGGCGACCCTGGCCGGCACCACCCTCGAGTGGTACGACTTCTTCCTCTACGGCACCGCCGCCGCACTGATCTTCAACAAGCAGTTCTTCCCCAGCCTGAGCCCCACCGCCGGAACCCTCGCCGCGTTCAGCACGTTCGCGGTCGGATTCATCGCCCGCCCGCTCGGCGGTCTGGTGTTCGGTCACTTCGGGGACCGGATCGGCCGCAAGGCGACCCTCGTGGTCTCACTCGTGATGATGGGCATCGGATCGACCCTGATCGGCCTCATCCCGAACTACGACGCGATCGGCGTCTGGGCCCCGATCCTGCTCGTCGCCATGCGCGTCGTGCAGGGCATCGGACTGGGCGGTGAGGGCGCCGGCGCGACGCTGATGTCGATGGAACACGCCCCGGCCGGCAAGAAGAACCTCTACGCCGGGTTCCCACAGATGGGCACCCCGGCGGGTCTGGTGCTCGCGAACGGCATCTTCCTCACCACCAGTTCGGTGATGTCGGACAGCGCGTTCGCCTCCTGGGGTTGGCGGATCCCGTTCCTGCTCAGCTTCGTCCTCGTCGCCATCGGTCTGGTCATCCGCCTGCGGGTCACCGAGTCGCCGTCGTTCACCGGGATCGTCGAGAACAACGAGGTGGCCAAGTTCCCGCTCCGCGAGGCGCTGAAGGTCGGCTTCCCCCGACTGTCGCTGACCCTGCTCGCGGTCCTCGCGAATTCCGCTGTCGCGTATGCCTTCATGGTGTTCTCGCTGTCGTACGGCACGCAGCACCTCGGCTACGACAAGCAGTTCCTGATCCTGAGCGTGACGGCGGCCGCGGTCCTGTGGTTCGCGTCTATTCCGGTGTGGACGAGGGTCGCCGACAAGCACGGCCGGCGCACCATGTTCATCGCCGGCTCCGCCGCGATCCTGGTGTGGTGCATCGTGTTCTTCCCGCTGCTCAACACCGAGAACTCCGTCGTCGCCGTGATCGCGTTCCTCGGCATGGGCCTGATCGTGCCCGTCACGCACTGCGTGCAGGGCAGCATCATCGCTGACACGTTCCCCACGAAGGTCCGGTACTCGGGATCGTCGCTGATCCTGCAGAGCGGAGCGATCCTGGGCGGTGGCCTGGCGCCGATGATCGCCACCGCGCTGCTCGACGCCACCGGATCGTCCACCGGCGTCACGTGGTACCTCGCGATCATCTGCGCCGTCAGCCTGTTCGGTGCCATCGCCCTGTTCCGGGTGGTGCCGGACTCGTCCCGCGGCCTGCAGCACGACGAGGCGCCGTCCGTCGTCCACGTCTGATCCTGTCGGGGGATTCGGAGCCGTCCACCTTTCCGGTGGGCGGCTCCGCCCGTTCCGGATCAGCCTCGCTGGGGCGCGATCTCGGCCGCGAACTCGGCGAGGAAGTCCACCAGCGCGGCCGCGGACGGGCTCAGCGTGCGACCGGCCGAGAGCGTGACCCCGACGCTGTGGCCGATCGGATCCAGCGTGATCGGCAGCGTGGTCAGCCGGGTGTCGTCCCGGGGGATCAGGCTCGGGAGCACCGCCACCATATCGGTCTCGAGCAGCAGCTGGCGCACCGTCAGGAACGACGTGGCCTCCACCCGGTTCTCCGGGAGGGAGAGGCTGTTCCGGGCGAAGAACTCCTCGAGCTCCCGACGCAGCGCGGTTTCCACCCCGGGCAGGATCCACGGGTACTGGGTGAGATCGCTCAGTCGGATGTCATCGCGACCCGCGAGTGGATGTCCCACGCGCGTCACGAGTTCCACCGACTCGGCGTACAACGTGCGCCGCACCGCCATCTCGTCGGTGGGGGAGGTGAGCCTGCCGACGATGAGATCGATACGCCCGGACTGCAGTTCGGTCAGCAGCATCTCCGGCGTGCCCTCGCGCACGATCACCGTCAGCAGCGGTCGCTCGTTCTTCAGTCTGGCGATCGCACCGGGCAGCAGCACGTTCGAACCCGCGAGATGTGTTCCGACGACAACGGTTCCGCGGTCGGCGTCCGCAAGCTCGACGACGTGCCGGCCGGCCTGGGTCAGTTGCGCGATGACCGCTCGGGCGTGCGCCGTGAACGCCTCGCCGAAGATGGTCGGGGTGATTCCCCGTGGGCCGCGGTCGTACAGGGACACACCGAGAATCGACTCGAGATCGTGCAGGCTGCGCGTCGCGACGGGTTGCGTGACGTGGAGTGCCGCGGCCGCGGCGACGACGCTGCCCTGACTGGTCAGCGCGTCGACGAGGAGCAGGTGGCGGAGCTTGAGGCGCCCGTCCAGCAGTTTGGGCATGTCCATGGTGGAATCCTAGCGACGACCGCATCCGACGTATACCGTCAGCGGTTTGGCGGTTGCGATGCGCAACTGTACTGCGGCGAGGCGGATTTCGAGGTCTCGGTGGTGCAGCGCCCTCAGGACGTGTGCTCGAGGCCCGCGAACAGCCCGAGCAGTGCGGTACTCAGAGCCGACGCGGGATCGGCGAGATCGAGGAACACGTCGTAATGATTGCGGTCCGGGATCACCAGGAGTTCGCTCTCGGATCGACGGGCCCACGCGCTGTGGAACCTCCGACTCTGGGCGAGGAACCCGACGCCGTCGTGCTCGGCCACGGCGACCACCGCCCGCGGACCGACCCGGTCGGTCTGCAACATCGGGCTCAGCGCACTCGCCCGCGGGGTGTCGAGGCTCAACCACTCGTTCGCGAACGAGTTCACGAGTGGCCGGATGTCGAACAGTCCGCTGATCGGCATCGCCGCGCGGACCACGTCGTCCGGCAGACCGAGCGGATCCTGCCAGCCGGGGACCATCGTGGTGGCGGTCAGGTGGCCGCCCGCGGAGCTGCCGCCCACCACGATGCGGTTCGGGTCCAGTCCGTGCTCCGCGCCGTGGTGGTACACCCACGCGACCGCCGCTCGCACCTGCCGGACGATCTCCTCGAGCGGGGTGTCGGGGGCGAGGCCGTAGTCGACCGCGACGGTGGCGATGCCGGCGGCGTCGAGCATGCGCGCCATGAACGCGGTGTGGTGCCGCGACAGCGCCCGCCAGTACCCGCCGTGGATCGCCACGAACACCGGTCGCAGCCCGGTCCCGGTTCCCCAGACATCGAGGCGCTCGAGGCTGTCGGGGTCGTAGCGCAGATCCTGGCACCCGTCGAGCCCGTCGACGGCCTCGCGCGAGCGCTGCCGATACTCCTCGATCGTGGCATCGAACAGTTCGGCGGAGACGGTGTTGCGGACGTTGTAGTCCGCATCGATCTGCGGGTCGGTCATCCTCCCATCCTCTGGGGCGAAGCGAATGCCTGTCGAATGCGAAATCCGGGCAGAGGTATGACCGTGCAGCTATGGCTACTCGACCACAGAAACGACGAAGCCGCCCGGCCCCGAATGGGGACGGGCGGCTTCGGGTCGTTCGATGCCGGTCGCTCGCGCGATCAGCGAGCGCGGCGCGCCAGACGCTCCGAGTCGGAGATCAGGACGCTCTTGCCCTCGAGCCGCAGCCAGCCGCGGTGCGCGAAGTCGGCCAGGGCCTTGTTCACGGTTTCGCGGGAGGCGCCGACGAGCTGGGCGATCTCTTCCTGCGTGAGGTCGTGCGTCACGCGGAGCGAGCCGGCCTCCTGGGTGCCGAAGCGCTGCGCGAGCTGCAGCAGTGCCTTGGCGACACGACCCGGGACGTCGGTGAAGATCAGGTCCGCGAGGTTGTTGTTGGTCCGGCGCAGGCGACGCGCGAGAACACGCAGCAGCTGCTCCGCGATCTCCGGGCGCTGGTCGATCCACGACTTCAGAGCGTCGCGGTCCATGCTCACGGCGCGAACCTCGGTGACCGTGGTCGCGGTCGACGTACGCGGACCCGGGTCGAAGATCGACAGCTCGCCGAACATGTCCGACGGACCCATGATCGTCAGCAGGTTCTCGCGGCCGTCCGGCGAACGGCGGCCGAGCTTCACCTTGCCGGAGACGATGATGTACAGACGATCGCCGGGCTCACCCTCGTTGAAGATGACGTGCCCGCGCGGGAAATCGACGGGCTGAAGCTGCTTGACCAGCGCAGCCACCGCCGAGGGCTCGACTCCTTGGAAGATGCCGGCTCTGGCCAGGACCTCGTCCACGTGCGCTCCTTTGGAAAAATCTGTTCATCAATGCAAGTTGCTGCACGTCGACTGAGGTCTCATGCAACGAGTACGAGAAGAAAGTCTACTTGGCATCGCTGTGGGACGAGTCACGGACACCACGTAGAGTTCTACAACTTTGCGAAAATCCCTCCCCGGACTGTTCGAGGAAGACACTCGAGGCCGATCGAATCGGCCGGCCGGCGCGCGGGATCAGCTGGCGCGGCGGGTGCTCTCGGGGTTTTCCAGGTCGTCCGTGTCGTCGGCGATCTCGGTCTGACCACCCTTCTTCCGGCGACGGTGGAAACGGGCCAGCGCGTGGGGGAATCCCTCGTTGGCCAGGGTCGCCACCTCGTCCTGGCTGGCCTGGTCGAGGAACTCCTCGACCTCCTGCTCGCGGACGGTGAGACGCCGAAGTCGGAACTCGACACGCTCCATCGCCAGCGCGAACAACATGAGCAGCACCGGGAACAGCACCACAGCCAGACCTTGCATACCGGGAAGTAAACACTGCGAAGGTCTCAGAATCGACACAGTCCGGAATCCGATCGGACGCCGGGTCCGTAGAGTTGTCGAGGTGCATGCGACCTCAGGAGACGACCCGAACCAGGGTGCGGGTGCCGCCGCGACAGGCGAGTCCCGGCTCGCGCTCGTGCGCCGGGCACGGCGGATGAACCGCCGCCTGAAGGTGGCGTTTCCGCACGTCTACTGCGAGCTCGACTTCACGACGCCGCTCGAGCTCACGGTCGCGACGATCCTGTCGGCCCAGTGCACCGATGTGCGCGTCAACCAGGTCACTCCGGCATTGTTCGCGCGCTACCCGGACGCCCGCGCCTACGCGGAGGCCGACCGGACCGAGCTCGAGGAGTACATCCGGTCGACCGGTTTCTATCGCAACAAGGCGAACTCGATCATCGGCCTCGGGCAGGCTCTGCTCGAGCGCTACGACGGCGAGGTGCCCGGCAAGTTGAAGGACCTCGTGGCGCTGCCCGGGATCGGTCGCAAGACGGCGAACGTCGTCCTCGGGAACGCGTTCGGCGTGCCCGGAATCACAGTCGATACGCACTTCGGGCGGCTCGTCCGGCGCTGGAAGTGGACCGAGGAGACCGACCCGGTCAAGGTCGAGCACGCGGTCGGGGCACTCATCGAACGCAAGGAGTGGACCGACCTGTCGCACCGGGTGATCTTCCACGGTCGCCGGGTCTGTCATTCGCGCAAGCCCGCGTGCGGTGTGTGCGTGCTCGCGAAGGACTGCCCGTCCTTCGGTGCCGGGCCCACGGATCCGGTTGCGGCGGCCGCGCTCGTGAAGGGCCCGGAGACCGAGCACCTTCTCGAACTGGCAGGCATGTGAGCGGTATGCGGATCTCGAATGCCGCGCGGTGGAGCCTGGCCGCGCTCGTGGTGGTGGCGGCGCTCGTCGTGGCGATCTGGCCGCGCGGCGGCAGCGACGAACAGGAGGTCGGGGACTACCCCGGTGCGGGCCGCTCGACGTCGCAGCAGGAGCGTCGGGCTTCGGACTCGCCCGAGGCCCTGGCCCCGCTGCGGGCTGAGGCCGCACTCGCACCGTGCCCCGTGGCCACCGGCCCCGCACCCGACGGTTCCGTGTTGACGGGCATCACGCTCGAGTGCCTCGGCGACGGCACCCGAGTCGACCTCGGTGGCGCGCTCGCGGGCAAGCCGGTGTTGCTGAACATCTGGGCCTACTGGTGCGGGCCGTGCCGGGAGGAACTGCCGTATCTCCAGCAATATGCGGACCGTGCGGGCGCCGCGGTTACCGTTCTGACGGTGCACACCGATTCCAACGAGGCCAACGCGCTCGCCCGACTCGCCGAGTACGACGTGCACCTGCCCGGCGTCCAGGACGGTGCGGTGCGGGTGCAGGCGGCCGTCGGGTCGCCCGCCGTGCTGCCGGTGTCCGTGCTGATCCGTCCGGACGGCACCGTCGCGAAGATCCTGCCGCAGCCGTTCCGGAGCGTCGACGAGATCGCCGACGTCGTCCAGCAGTATCTCGGCGTCGCCGCATGAGCCTCTACTACCCGCAGCCCGGCGGGGCACCCGAATGGCTGCGCGCGGTGACGAGCACCCTCCCCGCCGACCCCAACCGCGTCAACCCGGTGCTGAACCGACGGTCCCCGACGGGCGCCAGGGTGCGGCCCGCCGCGGTACTGGTGCTGTTCGGCGGCTCGCACGAGTCCGATCCGCTCGCCATCGGCGGGCTGCCCGCCGACGCCGACGTCCTGCTCACCCAGCGCGCATCGACGATGCGGCAGCACAGCGGGCAGGTCGCATTCCCCGGCGGTGCAGCCGACCCGGAGGACGACGGTCCCGTCGACACCGCGCTCCGGGAGGCGGAGGAAGAGACCGGCCTGGTGCGCAGCGGCGTCCAACCGCTCGCGACGCTGCCCGAGATCTTCATCCCGCCGTCCGGGTTCGACGTCACTCCCGTGCTCGCGTACTGGCGCGACCCCAGCCCGGTCGGCGTCGTGGACCCCGCCGAGGCCGAGCGGGTGGTGCGGGTCCCGCTGCGGGAGCTGATCGACCCGGACAACCGGTTCCAGGTCCGGCACCGCGCCGGCTACCAGGGCCCCGCGTTCGAGGTGGACGGAATGCTCGTGTGGGGATTCACCGCGGGCGTGCTCGCCGGGCTCCTGGCCGTGTCCGGCTGGGAACTCGAATGGGACCACCGCGACATCCGAGACCTCGATGCCACGCTCACCCAGGTGGACAGCGGACTGGAGAACACCGAACCCGGACACCTGCGTCCGGGTCGAGGAATGGGGGAGCGTTGAGCGGATCGGGTTGGATCGATCTGGCCGTGATCCTGGTGGCGCTGCTCGCGGCGTCGTCGGGGTGGCGGCAGGGTGCGGTCGCGTCGGCGCTCGCGTTCCTCGGGGTCGTGCTCGGTGCCGTCGCCGGCATCCTGATCGCACCGCACGTCCTGGTCCACGTGGACGAGGGCCGGATGCGGGTCCTCGCCGGCATCGCGCTGATCGTCGCGCTGGTCGTGATCGGCGAGGTCGCGGGCATGGTGCTGGGGCGGGCGGCCCGCAGCGGCATGCACAGCCCGGTGGCTCGGTCAGTGGACAGTTTCGTCGGCGCAGGACTGCAGTTGACCGCGGTGCTGGTTGCCGCCTGGCTGCTCGCGATCCCGCTCACCTCGTCGACCCAGGCCAATGTGGCCGGCGCGGTCCGCGGATCCAAGGTGCTCACCGCCGTCGACGACGTCGCCCCCGACTGGCTACGCCAGGTGCCCAGCGAGTTCTCGGCACTGCTCGACACCTCCGGACTTCCGGACGTCATCGGTCCGTTCGGCCGCACGCCGATCACGAACGTCGAACCGCCGGACCCGAGCGTGCTCGCGAGCCCGGTGGCGCAGCGGCTGCAGTCGAGTGTCCTGCGGATTCGCGGCGTCGCACCGAGTTGCCAGAAGGCGCTCGAAGGCTCCGGATTCGTGGTGGGACCTGAGCGCGTCATGACCAACGCCCACGTCGTCGCCGGGACGTCGGCGGTCACCGTCGACACCGCCGACGGGCCGCTCGACGCCCGCGTCGTGGTGTTCGATCCGGCCGTGGACGTCGCCGTGCTCGACGTGCCGGGGCTGCGGGCCACGCCACTCACCTTCGCCCCCGAGCAGGCGCGGACCGGTGACAGTGCCATCGTCCTCGGCTACCCGGGCGGTGGGCCCTACACCGCCAGCGCTGCACGCATCCGTGAGGTTCTGGACCTGCGCGGCCCGGACATCTACCGGTCCGGCACGGTCGAGCGTGAGGTCTACACCGTGCGCGGGTCGATCCGTCAGGGCAACTCGGGTGGCCCGCTGGTCGACGAGAAGGGGCAGGTCCTGGGTGTGGTGTTCGGTGCCGCCGTCGACGACAGCGACACCGGGTTCGTGCTCACCGCCGATGAGGTCTCCCGCCAGCTCGACCTGGCCGGCCAGTCCACGGAAACGGTCGGGACCGGGGTGTGCATCGTCTGAGTCCGGGTGGCCTGTG
This sequence comes from Rhodococcus sp. AG1013, assembly GCF_003350365.1. NCBI lineage: Bacteria > Bacillati > Actinomycetota > Actinomycetes > Mycobacteriales > Nocardiaceae > Rhodococcus > Rhodococcus sp. AG1013. The sequence continues at coordinate 31,316 of NZ_QQAT01000007.1, read as the reverse complement.
CCGCCCGGGCTCAGCGTGAGGCGAGCGCGAACCGCGTCAGTTCCGCGGTGACCTCGTCGGGGGACTCCTGGTGTGCGAAGTGGCCGGCGCCCGCGATCCGGTGCAGTTGCTGTCCCGGCGCGTGCGCGGTGGACTGCTCGACGGTCCTCGCAAGGACGTAGCGGTCCAGCGTGCCGTGGATCTGCAGGACCGGGATCTGAACCTGCTTGTCCATCGCCGTCATGAAGCGGTGGCCGTCCGGGCGGAACTGGCTGCGGAACGCCCACCGCTGGTACTCCAGCGCCGAGTGCGCGACCCGGGGAATCTGGATCGCCGACCGGAGCCGGTTCGCCACGTCGGCGAACTGCTCCGACTGCGGCCACGCCGGACCGGATCGGGCGCGCAGGAGGCGTTCTACCTCGGCGCCGTCGTCGCAGACCAGTCGTCGCTCCGGCCGCCACGGCACCTGGTAATCGAGGAACGTCGGCAGCAGCGCGGACCGCTGTCGGCGGTCCTTCAGAACGGACTGCTTGAGCGCGATCGGGTGCGGCGAGCTGATCAGACCGATCGACCGCACGAGCCGCGGGTGCAGCAGTGTGGTCGCCCAGCAGACAAGTCCGCCGTCGGCGTGGCCGATGAGGGTGGCGTCGGTGTGGCCCATCGCCCGGATCAGTCCCGCGATGTCACCGGCGAGCGTCCAGCCGTCGTAGCCGCGGGGCGGGGTGTCGGTGTCGCCGTAGCCGCGCAGGTCGACCGCGACGGTGCGGAAACCGGCGTCCGCGAGTGCGGGCAGCTGGTGGCGCCACGTCCACCAGAAGTCTGCGAAGCCGTGCAGGAGGACGACGAGCGGCGCGTCGGGGCGTGCGGGGCCGGTCTCCGCGGTGTGCATGCGGATGCCGTTCGCATGGATGTCACGATGCGTCCACGGTCCGTCGAAACGGACCGTGGACGGGTCGGGCTGTGTCACTGATTCGACCACCGCCGGATCAGCCGGCGGTGCCCGTTCCGGTACCCAGCGGGGACGCGGTCTCCGGGCGCTGGCCCGGCAGCACCGTCGCGGCCTGCTTGAGGGAGTCGATCGTCTTGTTCGGCGCGCGCACCTTGCGGACCCGCATGTAGCCGAGCAGCGCGAGTATGCCGGTGACGACCAGCATCAGCACGAAGACGATCAGGAACGACGCCCAGCGATCGAGCCACACGCTGAGCAGCTCCGCGAGGAAGAAAAAGAAGAAGAACGCGCTGAACACCAGCACGGCCAGCGCCAGGATGAAGAACAGGCTGCCCTGCAGCCCCTTCTTGACCTCGCTGGTGACCTCGGACTTCGCCAGCTCGACCTCGGCGCGGAACAGCGTCGACACCTGGGCGGTCGCGTCGCGCACCAGGGTGCCGATCGACGCGGTCTCCGGGTTGTGGAGGTCGGTGAGGGGAATCGAGGAAACCGTGGTCGGGACGCCGTCGCCGGTGAACCGGCCGCCGTCTCCCGTGACTCCGTTGCCGTTGGTGACGCTCACTTCTCGACCCCTCCAGGTTGTTCTGACGCGCTGGTTACTGCGACCCGCGAGCGGTCACTCACGAGCCCTCGGTAGCGGCGCGGGCCTGATGGACCCGTCCGCGTCGCAACAGTAGCGCCGATCCGAGCAGTGACGCAGCCAACGACGTCACGAGCACCGCGGCCTTCGCGATGTCCGCTTCGCTGCCGTCGCCGATACCCGCCAGAGCAAGATCGGCCACCAGAAGGCTAACGGTGAACCCGATCGCGCCGAGCACCGACAGGGCGAACATATCGCGCATGCCCAGGAGTCGGGGCTTGGTCGCGATGCCCAGACGGATCGCGAGCCACGAGATACCGAAGATTCCGACGGTCTTGCCGACCAGGAGTCCGAGGATGATTGCCAGGCCGATGCGATCGGTGAACAGCTGCCCGAGGACCTGGCCGTTGATCGGGACGCCGGATGCGAACAGGGCGAACAGGGGCACGCAGATCGCCGCGGAGTACGGCTGCAGCCGGTGTTCGAGCCGGGTCGCGGGGGCGTACTGCTCGCCCGGATCGGTCCGGACCCGGGTGAGCAGGCCTAGCGCGACGCCGGCCAGTGTTGCGTGGATCCCCGCCTCGTGGACGCTGTACCAGGTCAGCAGGGCCAGCGGGACGTACAGCAGGGGTGTCGTGATGCGGCGCTTCTGTGCGTACCAGTAGACGACGAGGCACACGATCGCCGTCAGGATCCACAGCATCGCGATGGAACTGGTGAACAGCACCGCGATCAGCACGATCGCGAGCAGGTCGTCGACCACCGCGAGGCTGAGCAGGAACACGCGGGCGCTCGCCGGGATCCGCGAGCCGGTCAGCGCGAGCACACCGAGCGCGAAGGCGATGTCGGTGGCGACCGGGATCGCCCAGCCGCGGTCCATGCCTGGGGCGCCGGCGCCGACGACGGCCGCGATGATCGCCGGCACCACGACGCCGCCGCACGCGGCGATGATCGGCAGCAGCGCCTTCTTCCGGTCGGCCAGTTCGCCGACCACGAGCTCGCGTTTGAGCTCGAGACCAGCGACGAAGAAGAAGATCGCGAGCAGACCGTCCTGTGCCCAGGTGCCGAGGCTGAGGTTCAGGTGGATGGCGGCGGGGCCGATCTGCCAGTCCCGCAGTGACGTGTAAGCGTCGGCGAAGGGAGAGTTTGCCCACAGCACGGCCAGAGCGGCGGCGATCAGCAGGATGGACCCGCCCACCGTTTCGGTGCGGAGGTAGCGGGCGAGTTCGGAGCGTGCGGCAGAAATCAAGGAAAGCCTCTCACCTGGGGTTACGTCGGGTACGACAAAGCTGTCGCCGACCAGACTTCCCGGCACTCCTCCTAGATCTTAACGGGTTCTTTGCAACCGTTCAGTCGGTAACCGTCGGTTGCGACTTCGTGTGCGCGCCGTGTTCAATTCCTAAGGTTTGGGATCGATTTCCATTCAGTGGAACTTTGGGAACCAGCTCACGGGCGGGGGAGCCATCGAGATGTTTGTGCAGGAGATTGTCACGTGAGCAAGGATGTCGAGTCCGCCGAGCGCGGACAGGACGAGTTATCGACGGCCGGCGCCCCGGCGGACGCGTCGACGGTGGGCGGCGTCCCGCGCAGCCGCATCGTCGTCGCGAGCATGGTCGGAACCTCGATCGAGTTCTACGACTTCTACATCTATGCGACGGCCGCGGTATCGGTCTTCCCGCACCTGTTCTTCCCCAAGGGCAACGACACCACCGCGCTGCTGGCGTCGTTCGCGACGTTCGGTCTGGCGTTCGTCGCCCGGCCGCTCGGTTCCATCCTGTTCGGTCACTTCGGTGACCGCATCGGTCGCAAGGCCACGCTCGTCGGATCGCTGCTCACGATGGGCATCGCGACGTTCCTGATCGGCCTGCTGCCCACCTATCACGCGGTGGGGCTTTGGGCGCCGGCGCTGCTGGCCCTGATGCGTTTCTGCCAGGGTCTCGGCCTCGGCGGTGAGTGGTCCGGCGCGGCACTGCTGGCGACGGAGACCGCGAAGAGCGGCAAGCGGGCGTGGGCCGCGATGTGGCCGCAGTTGGGCGCACCGATCGGGTTCTTCTTCGCCAACGGCCTGTTCCTGCTGATCACGCTCACTCTCGGCTACACCAGCAGCTCCGATCCCGACCTCGACAGCGCATTCCTGTCGTGGGGCTGGCGAATTCCGTTCCTGTTGAGCGCGCTGATGGTGATGATCGGTCTGTACGTGCGCCTCAAGCTCGAGGAGACGCCGGTGTTCGCCCGGGCCGTCGCCAACGGCGAGAAGGTCAAGACCCCGCTCAAGGAGGTCTTCAAGACCAGCTGGCGTCAGCTGATCATCGGCACGTTCGTGATGCTCGCGACGTACACGCTCTTCTACATCATGACCACGTGGGTGCTCAGCTACGGGACCGGCAAGACCGCCGCTGACGGCGGGTACGGTGCCGGATTCCAGTACCGCGACTTCCTGGTTCTGCAGTTGGTGGCGGTGCTGTTCTTCGCGGCCACGATCCCGCTCGCCGGTTGGCTCGCCGACCGCTACGGGCGCCGCATCACGCTGCTGGTCATCACCGCCGCCATGATGGTCTTCGGTCTGACGTTCGGTCTCCTCCTCGGGACCGAGGGCATGACCGATGCCCGGATGCTGGTCTTCCTGATCATCGGCATGGTGTTGATGGGCCTGACGTTCGGCCCGATGAGTGCGGTCCTGCCGGAGTTGTTCCCGACCAATGTCCGGTACACGGGCTCCGGCATCGCGTACAACACCGCGAGCATCCTGGGCGCCGCGGTGGCCCCGTTCATCGCGACCTGGCTGGCCACGAGCTACGGCGTCGGCTGGGTGGGTATCTACCTGCTGATCGCGTCGGCGCTCACGTTCGTCGCGCTGCTGGTGATGCGCGAGACCAAGGACGAGTCGCTCGACGAGATCTGATCCCGGCCGGGATACGAAGGAGGGTGTGACCGTCGCGGTCACACCCTCCTTCGTTCTTTGTCGAGGTTCCTGCCTCTGCCGGCTCGGCCGAGGCAGATCAGCACGTCTGCTGGACGAACAGCGGGTAGGGCTCGCCGGACATCATGCGGGAGTAGCGGACGCGGGGACGCTCGGCGCCCTCCATCGGAGCACCGTCGATCCAGGCGTAGGTCCACGGTCCTTCGTCGAGTGCGACGATCGCCATCGTGTACGGGATGACATCGGTGTACGTCCGGCTGGGGGAGACCTCGAGGACGGTCCAGGCGACGATCGACCCGGTGCCCTCCGACGGCGTCCGGCTGATCTCGGTGCCGCGGCACGACGAGCACGTCGACGCCTCCGGGGCCAGGAGTGAGCCGCAGTCGTCGCAGCGGCCGATCGTGAAACGGTCCACGGTGGTGGTGCGGGGAGGTTGGTTCTGCATCGGGATACCTCGACTTCGTGAAGCTTGGGATGTCCGACTCCCACAGTTCCAACTGCGACGCAAGAGCACGACGGTAGAACTGCCGGGGGACATACCTATTTCCCGATCGGGTAGGTGCCCGGGCCCGTGTCACACGGCGTCGTCTTCGACCTGTTTCCCCTGTTCGACGACCCAGGCGGCGATCTGGGTGCGCGAATTGAACCCGAGCTTCGCGAGCACGTGCTCGACGTGGCCGTGGACGGTGCGCTGCGAGATCACCAACTGCTCGGCGATGGCCCTGTTGGTCAGGCCCTGCGCCACCAGTTCGGCAACCTCCTGTTCGCGTGGCGTCAGATCGGTGGCGGCGCGCTCGGCGGAGCCCTGACGGGGGAGCTCTCCCTCGGCCGCGAATACGACGATCTCGTCCCGCGTGAACCCTGATCCCTGGCGGACGGCCGCGTCGAATGCGCGGTCACCGAGAGCGCGCTGACACAGGCCACGGGCCTCCTCGCGGCTGTACCGCAGCGCCGGGATGACGACACCCGGGTTTCCGGCCGCGGACCACAGGGTGTCGGCGGCACCGAGCAGGGTCGCGCCCCGCGGGAAGTCGTGCGTCGCCGTGGCCGTCCAGGCGAGCGCTTCCACACAGACCGCGGTCCCCAGCAGGTCGTCGACATCGCCACTCAGCTTCACCGCCTGCTCGAACAGGGGACGCGCCTCCTCCGGAGCGTCGTGCCACAGCGCGAGTCCCTGCATGCTCAGGGCGTACGAGCGATAGATCGATTCTCCGTGGGCGCTGGTGATGTCGAGGACCTCGGCGGTGTACCGGGCGGTCTCCTCGCGCTCGCGGAGTACCGCGGTCGCCGTTGCCAGGCCGAGCACGGTGGTGACGTGCCGGAGCCGATTCCGGCCGGCGCGGACGGTGTCGAGGATGCTGCGGAGCAGCCGGATCGCTTCGGACGGGTCGCCGGCGTAGATCTGCAGGTGTCCGGCAGCATGGATGACGTCGACGTCGGTCTCGCGATCCCCGATCCGGGCGGCGACGTCGGATGCCTCGGCGACCAGGGCTTCCCCCGCTGCGACGTCGCCCTGGTTCGCGGCGAGGAGCGCTGCCGCGGCCAACGCCTTCTCCCGTTCGGGCGTCGGATCGCCGGCCTGCGCCGCCAGGGCCCGGCCGAGCCAGAGACGGCCCTCGTTGAGGAGGCCGCGGGAGATCCAGAAGATGTAGAGCACGTTCGCGATGCGGAGGCCGTTCTCGGCCTCGCCGGGCTCGGTCATGCAGTACTCGAGCGCATCGCGCAGGTTGGACCGTTCGCGCTGGAGTCGTGCGACCCACGCGGGCTGGTTCGGGCCGATCCACTCGTCCTCGCACTGTCGCGTCAACGCCTGGTACCAGTCCCGGTGCCGGCGGCGCAGCGCGTCGTGCTCGCCGGCCGCGTGCAGGCGCTCGAGGCCGTAGTCGCGCAGCGTCTCGAGCAACCGGTATCGCACGACGGTGTCGTATTCCTCGCGGATCAGGATGGACTTGTCGACGAGGGAGGCGACGATGTCGAGCAGATCGTGCGCGGTGAGGTCGCCGGCCGCGATCGCCTCGGCCGCATCGAGTTCGAATCCGCGCGGGAAGATCGACAGCCGCCGCCACAGCCCCTGCTCGGTGGGGGTGCACAAGTCGTGGCTCCAGTCGATACTCATGCGCAGGGTCTGCTGACGGTCGGGCGCGGCTCGGCTGCCTCCGGTGAGCAGGCGGAACCGATCGGTCAGCCGCTCGAGGACCTGGTTGACCGACATGGCCCGCAGTCGGGCCGCCGCGAGTTCGATGGGCAGGGGAAGCCCGTCGAGCTCGGAGCAGATCGCGAGGATCGTGTCGCGGTTGTCCTCGGTGAGTTCGAATCCGGGAACCGCGGCGGCGGCCCGCTCCACGAACAGGTTCACCGCCTCGTACTGTGCCAACGCCCGCGTCGGCGTCGATCCGTCCGGGACGGGGAAGCTCATCGGGGGGACGCGGAACACGGTTTCCCCGCCGATCGCGAGCGGCTCCCGGCTCGTCGCCAGGATGCGCAGTTCGGGACACGCCCGCAGCAAGGCCTCGGCGAGTTTCGCGACGGCATCGATCAGGTGCTCGCAGTTGTCGAGTACGAGCAGCTTGTTCCGGGAGGCCAGGTAATCGGTGAGGATCTGCGTGGTGGGGACCGCCGACTGCTCCCGCAGGCCGAGCGTCGCCGCCACTGCCTCGGCTGCCAGCTGCGGGTCGCGCCGCTCACCGAATTCGACCAGCCACACACCGTCGTCGAAGGCGCGCCTGGAGTCGGCGGCGACCCGGAGCGCGAGTCGTGTCTTGCCCACTCCGCCGATGCCCGTGAGCGTCACGAGACGGGAGGCAGAGAGGAGTCGTCTCGCCTCGGTCACCTCGTGGCGACGTCCGACGAAACTGGTCAGATCGAGGGGCAGGTTTCCGATCCTGCCCCGCATCGCGGGCGCCATCGTGACCCTCGTCTCCGGGACCCTGCGCTCTCGGGCCCCTGCGGTCACGCTACGCCTGTGCGCTGCACCGGTGCTGTGACCTGGTGATCTGTCGTACTGGTGAGGTTTGGCTGCGTGGCCGGCGTCGATCCGCCCGCCGCGATGGGAGACGTCGTCGATCTCTGCAGCGCAGCGGAACCGATCGTCACGAAGATGGCGGCGAGTAGTGCGCCCGCGATCAGGTCGGTGAGCCAGTGGATCCCCAGTCGGAGACCTGACCGCCACCAGGGTCGACGTCATCCGGGGCGGCCCCCGAACTCGACTCGATCTGACATCCTCGAGCGGCGTCCACTCCGGTCCGGTCGGGACCGGAGAGGACGCCCGGCAGGACGCCGGACTACTGGCCGCGGATCGCGTCGAACACCTTGGGGTCGACGAGGGTGGAGGTGTCGCCGAGGTCGCGTCCTTCTGCGATGTCGCGCAGGAGGCGGCGCATGATCTTGCCGGAGCGGGTCTTGGGCAGTTCGGGCACGACGGTGATCTGCCGCGGCTTGGCGATGGGGCTGATCTCGGTGGAGACCTGCGCGCGTAGTTCCGAAATGAGTTGTTCGCCAGTATTTTCCATGCCTTCGCGGAGGATGACGTACGCGACGATGCCCTGGCCGGTGGTCTCGTCGGCGGCGCCGACGACGGCGGCCTCGGCGATGGCGTGGTGTCCGACGAGTGCGGATTCGACCTCGGAGGTGGAGATGCGGTGGCCGGAGACGTTCATGACGTCGTCGACGCGGCCGAGCACCCACAGGGCGCCGTCCTCGTCGTACTTGGCGCCGTCGCCGGCGAAGTACCAGCCTTCCTCGGCGTAGCGGGACCAGTAGGTGTCGCGGTAGCGGTCCATGTCGCCCCAGATGCCGCGCAGCATCGACGGCCACGGCTCGTCGAGGACCAGGTAGCCGCTGCCGCCGGCGCCGAGTTCACGGGCTTCGTCGTCGACGATCTTCGCGGAGATACCGGGCAGCGGGGCCATCGCGGAACCGGGCTTGGTGGCGGTGATGCCGGGCAGCGGCGAGATCATGATCGCGCCGGTCTCGGTCTGCCACCACGTGTCGACGATCGGCGCGGTGCCGCCGCCGATGACGTCGCGGAACCAGCGCCATGCCTCCGGGTTGATGGGCTCGCCCACCGAACCGAGCAGCCGGATCGACGACAGGTCGTGCGCGTCGGGGATCTCGCGGCCCCACTTCATGAACGTGCGCACCAGCGTCGGCGCGGTGTAGTAGATGGAGACGCCGTACTTCTCGATGATCTGGAAGTGGCGGTGCTCGTCGGGGGAGTTGGGGGTGCCCTCGTAGACCACCTGCGTGACGCCGTTGCTCAGCGGCCCGTAGACGATGTAGCTGTGTCCGGTGACCCAGCCGATGTCGGCGGTGCACCAGTAGACGTCCTCACCGGCCTTGTGGTCGAACACGTTGTGGTGCGTGTACGACGCCTGCGTCAGGTAGCCGCCGGAGGTGTGGATGATGCCCTTGGGCTTACCCGTGGTGCCGGACGTGTAGAGGATGAACAGCGGATGCTCGGCGTCGAAGGCCTGCGCCTCGTGCTTGTCGGACGCCTTCTCGACGGTGTCGTGCCACCACAGGTCCCGGCCGTCGGTGATGTCGACGTCGGCACCGGTTCGCTTGACCACCAACACGTTCTGCACGGACTCGGCGCCAGCGACGGCCTCGTCGACGGCCGGCTTGAGCGGGGCGGCCTGGCCGCGACGCCACTGTCCGTCCACGGTGACGACGAGCTTGGCGGCAGCGTCGTCGATGCGTGAACGCAGCGCGGTTGCCGAGAATCCGGCGAACACCACCGAGTGGGTCAGGCCCAGGCGGGCGCACGCGAGCATCGTCACGATCGCCTCGGGGATCATCGGCATGTAGATCGCAACCCGGTCACCCGCGACGAGACCCAGCTCGGTGAAAGCGTTTGCTGCGCGGCTGACTTCGGCGAGCAGGTCGTTGTAGGTGATGTCGCGGCTGTCGCCGGGCTCACCCTCGAAGTGGATCGCGACGCGGTCGCCGTTGCCGGCGAGGACGTGCCGATCGACACAGTTGTAGGCGACGTTCAGCTCGCCGCCGACGAACCACTTGGCGACGGGGGCGTCGGACCAGTCCAGGACCTCGGTCCACGGCGTCGCCCAGTCCAGCCGGCGTGCCTGGGTGTCCCAGAAGGCGAGCCGATCCCGATCGGCCGCGGCCTGCAGTTCGGGGCCGGCATTCGCGGCGGCCGTGAACTCTGCGCTGGGCGGGTAGACCTCGTGGGCGTCGGTAGCACTGCTCGTCATCTCGGCTTGCCTTCTTTCGGTCGAGTCCTCGGGCGGAGCCTCGGGAAATGTCACTGCGACGGTTCTCGCACGTGTGAGGGTAGTCACACGTGACCGGCGTCGCAGGGTCGCCTCCCGCGGAGCGGTCGCTGCCTGCGACTACCGGTCGATTCTCTGCGACGGATGGTTCGCGCGCACGGTTTGCACCCGGACATCTCGCCGCGGATTCGGCGACGCGGCTCGGTACGACGTTGCGATCGGGCTTCGAAACGGTGCCGATCCGACCGGGGGCCACCGGACCCCGGCGGCCGCGATCGAAGGCTGTCTATCGTCGCAACCACCAACCGAGCACTTCGGGAGGTGGGCAGTGGCTGTTCGACGACGGATCGCACGCGCCGCGGTGTCGGCGCTGGTGGTGGCACTGGCCGCGTCGCTGCTCGCGGCGTGCACCGGCGGGGTGGGTTCGGGCACGGGCATCGTCTACGCGTGGAGCGGCGAACCGCAGAACCCGCTGATCCCGACGGACACGAGTGAGAACACCGGTGGTCGGGTCCTCGACGCGCTGTTCGCGGGCCTGGTCTCGTACACCGCCGACGGCGGGGTCGAGAACGAGGTGGCGCAGTCGATCGAGACGGCGGACGGGCAGAACTACACCGTGACGATCGAGGACGGGTGGACGTTCACCGACGGCACCGCCGTCACGGCGCGGTCGTTCGTCGACGCGTGGAACTATGGCGCCCTGTCCACCAACGCACAGTTGCAGTCGTCGTTCTTCGACCCGATCCAGGGCTACGACGACGTCGCGGTCGCGAATCCCACGGCGATGACGATGTCCGGGCTTCGGGTGGTCGACGACCGCACGTTGACGATCACGCTGAAGCAGCCGGAGGCGGCGTTCCCGATGCGGCTCGGGTTCGCGGCGTACTACCCCCTGCCGCGGGCCGCGTACGCCGACATGGCCGCGTTCGGGCAACATCCGATCGGAAACGGCCCGTATCGGCTCGCCAACGACGATGCGTGGCAACACAATGTGCGCATCGATCTGCTGTCCAACCCGGACTATCGCGGCAATCGTTCCGCCCGCAACGAGGGCGTGAGCTTCGTGCTCTACAGCAATCTCGACACCGCGTACACCGATCTGTTGTCGAACAACCTGGACGTCCTGGACGGGGTGCCGTCGAGTGCACTCGACACGTTCCAGGACGATCTGCCGGGGCGCACCGTCAACCAGCCGTCCGCGACGATCGAGACCTTCACGATCCCGGAACGCCTGCCGCGCTTCAGCGGCGAGGAGGGCAGGCTGCGCCGGCAGGCCATCTCGCAGGCGATCGACCGACAACAGATCACCGACCGGCTGTTCGCTGGCACCCGGACACCGGCACGGGACTTCACCAGCCCCGCCGTGCCCGGCTGGACCCCCGACCTGGTGGGAGTCAGCAACCTCGACTTCGCGCCCGACCGCGCCCGACAACTGTGGGCGCACGCCGACGCGATCGCACCGTGGAGTGGGACGTTCGCGATCGCCTACAACTCCGACGGCGGACACCAGGACTGGGTGGACGCCGTCTGCAACAGCATTCGCAACACCCTCGGCATCGACGCCCGGGGTGCGCCGTATCCGACGTTCGCGCAGTTGCGGACCGAGGCCACCGAGCACACGATCCGGACGGCGTTCCGGTCCGGTTGGCAGGCCGACTACCCGCAGCAGTACGGGTTCCTGGCGCAGAACTATCAGACGGGAGGCAGTTCCAACGACGGCGAGTACTCCGACCCGGAGTTCGACGCCCTGCTGCGCGCGTCGGCGGGCGCGACCGATCCGGTCGAGGCGCAGCAGTTGATCGACCGCGCCCAGGAGATCCTGCTGCGGGACCTGCCTGCCGTGCCCAACTGGAACCGCAACGCGTCCGGCGGGTGGTCCGAGTACGTGACCAACGTCCGGATCGGATGGGACGGTGTGCCGCTCTACTACCTGGTCGAGAAGAAGTGACCCATGCTGCGATACACCGGCCGCCGTGTCCTGCAGATGATCCCGGTGTTCCTCGGGGCCACGTTCCTCATCTATGCGCTGGTGTTCCTGCTGCCCGGGGATCCGGTCGCCGCGCTGGCGGGTGACCGGGCGCTCACGCCGGCGGTCACCGAGCAGCTGCGCGCGCGGTACCACCTGGACCAGCCGTTCCTGGTGCAGTACCTGGAATACCTGAAGGGCATCCTCACCTTGGACTTCGGGACGTCGTACTCCGGGCGTCCGGTCAGTGAAGTTCTGGCACAGGCATTTCCGATCACCCTGAAGCTTGCGGTGATGGCGGTGGCGATCGAGACGGTGCTCGGCGTGGGGGCCGGACTGCTCGCGGGCCTGCGGCAGGGCGGCCTGTTCGACAGCACGGTGCTGATCCTGAGTCTGGTACTCATCGCGGTCCCCGTGTTCGTGATCGGGTTCCTCGCCCAGTTCTTCATCGGAATCCGTTGGGGCCTGGCCCCGCCCACGGTGGGCGCCGACACCAGCGTCGCGCGACTGTTGCTGCCCGCGTGTGTGCTCGCGTCGGTGTCGTTCGCGTACGTCCTGCGGCTCACGCGCACATCGGTCGCCGTCACCCTCACGGCCGACTACGTGCGGACCGCGACCGCGAAGGGGCTGTCCCGGCCGCGGGTCGTGTGGGTCCACGTGCTGCGCAACTCGCTGATCCCGGTGGTCACGTTCCTCGGCGTGGACCTCGCGGCGCTGATCGGCGGTGCCGTCGTCACGGAGGGCATCTTCAACATCAACGGCGTCGGCGGCACGATCTACCAGGCCGTCATCCGCGGTGAGGCGCCGACGGTCGTGTCGTTCGTGAGCGTGCTGGTGGTCGTGTACCTGGTGGCGAACCTGCTCGTCGATCTGTTGTACGCGGTGCTGGATCCCAGGATTCGCTATGTCTGATCCGTCCGGGGGCGGCGGCATGTGGGCATCGGCCTGGCAGCGACTGCGGCGGCGGCCGATGTTCTTCGTCGCGTGCCTGATCCTGTTCGTCGTGGCGGCGGTGGCGCTGTTCCCGTCGGTGTTCACGGACGTCGATCCGCACTACTGCACGATCGCGGACAGCCTCGCACCGCCGCGCGCCGGGCACTGGTTCGGGTTCGATCGTCAGGGTTGTGACGTGTACGCGCGGACGGTGTACGGCGCGCGGCCGTCGGTGACGGTGGGCGTGTGCGTCACGGTCGCGGTGACGGTGACCGGTGTGCTGTTCGGTGCGTTGGCCGGCTACTACGGCGGCTGGGCCGATTCGCTGCTGTCGCGCGTCGCCGACATCTTCTTCGGGATCCCGCTGATCCTCGCGGCGATCGTGCTGATGCAGTTGTTCGCCGACCGCACCATCTGGACGGTGGTTGCGGTGCTGGCGCTCTTCGGGTGGCCGCAGATGGCGAGAATTGCTCGTGGAGCGGTCATTTCGGCGAAATCGCACGACTACGTCCTCGCGGCGCGGGCGGTGGGAATGACTCGTCCGGGGATCCTGCTGCGCCACGTGCTGCCCAACGCGCTCGCCCCGATCATCGTCGTGGCCACGATGTCGCTGGGCACGTTCATCGTTGCGGAGGCGACGCTGTCGTTCCTCGGGATCGGGTTGCCGCCCAGCACCGTGTCGTGGGGCGGCGACATCAGTACCGCGCAGGTGACGCTGCGGCGGGGCTCGCCCATCCTGTTCTATCCGGCCGGAGCCCTGGCCGTCACCGTGCTGGGGTTCGTGCTGCTGGGGGACGCGCTGCGGGACGCCCTGGACCCGACCACGGCGAGGCGACGATGACCGATCCGGTGCTCGCGGTCGAGGGCCTCGCGGTGACCTTCGGGTCGGGTGCGGGCGCGGTGCACGCGGTGCGTGGCGTCGACCTGACGGTGCATCCGGGCCAGACGGTGGCTGTCGTCGGCGAATCCGGTTCCGGCAAGTCCACGCTCGCGCACTCGATCATCAATCTGCTGCCCGGCTCGGGGCGGGTGACCGGGGGCCGGATCCTGTTCGACGGCGTGGATCTGGCCCGGGCGTCGAAGCGCGAGTTCGTGCGCGTGCGCGGGAACGGGATCGGATTCGTGCCGCAGGACCCGGCCACCAACCTCGATCCGGTGTGGACCATCGGATTCCAGGTACGGGAGACGCTGGCCGCCAACGGGATTGCAAAGGGACGAAGCGGGCGCCGGCGGGCGGCCGAACTGCTCGGGGAGGCGGGCCTGGACGACGCCGAGGCGCGGGCCGGGCAGTATCCGCACGAGTTCTCGGGCGGTATGCGTCAGCGGGTGTTGATCGCGATCGGCCTCGCGGCGCGTCCGCGCCTGCTGATCGCCGACGAGCCGACCTCGGCGTTGGACGTGACGGTGCAGCAGCGCGTCCTCGACCACCTCGCGGAGTTGACGGGCGAACTCGGCACGGCGGTGCTGCTCATCACACACGACCTGGGTGTCGCCGCCGAGCGTGCCGAGCACGTGGTGGTGATGCGCGCGGGGTCGGTCGTCGAATCCGGTCCGGCCGAACGGATTCTGCAGGACCCGGAGCATCCGTACACGCGCCGGCTCGTGGCCGCGGCGCCGTCGTTGTCGGCGGGGTCGGTGCGGCCTCGTCCGCCGGCGCCGAGTGCCGCACCGCTGCTCGTCGTCGCCGGCCTCCGCAAGGTGTTCCGGCATCGCGGCGCGCGACGCGGCCGTCACATGGACGGCGGCGTCGTCACCGCCGTCGACGACGTCTCGTTCGCCGTCGAGCGGGGCACCACGACCGCGATCGTCGGCGAGTCCGGATCCGGTAAGTCGACGGTCGCGCGCATGGTCCTCGGACTCCTGACACCCGACGCCGGTTCGGTCGTGTTCGACGGCACGGACATCGCGGCACCGGAGCACCGGGAGAAGGACTTCCGACGTCGGGTCCAGCCGGTGTTCCAGGATCCGTACGGCAGCCTGGATCCCACGTACTCGGTGTTGCGCATCGTCGAGGAGCCGTTGCGGGTGCATCGGATCGGTGGGCGCGGCGACCGAGTCGACCGGGTGCGTGAACTCCTGGATCGGGTCGCGTTGCCGGCGGAGATGATGCGACGCTTCCCCGCCGAGCTGTCCGGCGGTCAACGCCAGCGGGTCGCGATCGCGCGGGCGCTGGCGCTCGGGCCGGATCTGGTGGTGTGTGACGAGGCGGTGTCGGCGCTCGACGTCGTGGTCCAGGACCAGATCCTGCGGCTGCTCGACGAGCTGCAGCGCGAGCTGGGTCTGACGTACGTGTTCATCAGTCACGATCTGGCCGTCGTACGCCGGATCGCCGACCGGGTGGTGGTGATGCACGACGGTCGGGTGGTCGAGTCCGCGCCGACCGAGGAGGTGTTCGAGCGCCCCGGCCACGAGTACACCCGGCGGCTGCTCGACGCGATCCCCAGCGGCCGGCGGCCGCGACCGGACCGCGGAGGGGCGGGCGGGGCGGCGGGGTAGCGTCTGCAACCGTGAGTGATCCCGTGACTGATCCCCTGCAGCCGCTGTTGGACCTGCCCGGTGTGCGCGAGGCAGCGGACCGCGCGCGCGACGCGCTCGGCGAGGTGCATCGGCACAAGACGAACCGCCGAGGTTGGCCGCAGACCGCCACCGAGGCGTCCGTCCGCGCCGCCCGCGCGTCCGCGTCGATCGACGGCGGGTCGACCGAGCTGCCCCTCCCCGGGACCGTCGGCGATCCCGTGCTGTCCGGTGCGTTGCGCGTCGCGCAGGCCCTGGACGGGGATTCGCTGACGGTCATCCTCCCCACCTGGCAGCGCGCCCCGCTACAGGCCCTGGCCCGCCTGCACCTGCTCGCGGCCGCGGACCTCGTCGACGATCCGGAAGCGCTGGGACGCCCGCGCAGCGATCCGGGAGTGGGGGAGCGGCTGGACATGCTGGCCCAGCTGATCACCGGGGGCACCCGGGTTCCGGCGCCGGTGCTCGCGGCCGTCGTCCACGGCGAGTTGGCCGCACTCCGACCGTTCGGGGTCGCTGACGGCATCGTCGCCCGCGCTGCCTCTCGACTGGTGGCCATCTCAACCGGACTGGACCCGCACAATCTGGGTGTGCCGGAGGTGAGTTGGATGCGGCGGGCTCCGGCGTACCGGGACGGCATCACCGGATTCGCGTCGGGCACGCCGGAGGGCGTGGGCAGCTGGGTGATCCTGTGCTGCGGCGCGCTCGAGGCCGGAGCGCGGGAGGCGATGTCGATCGCGGAGGCCGCCGCCGGCTGAGGTGTGATCGGGCGCGGGATCGTGCCCGCACATGCGAAGCGGGTGGTGTCACCGACGATGATCGGTGCCGCCACCCGCTAGCACGGACTGCCGGGTTACCAAGCGTGCAAATGTGGGTTGTGTGTCAACGGCCTCGGCGTGGGCTCGGGCGGTGCCGGGTCGTCCCCGCAACCAGTGCGGAGTCCTCACCGTCAGTCATCCGAGTCACGCAGGCCCACAACGCTTCTGCCCTTATAGTGGCTTGCTGCTTCGCGTGGGTGCCTGGTGTCCGTGCTGGGAAGTCCGTTTGGGGGATCGATCCTTCTCTTCCGGATCGGTCCTGGCCTGTCGGCCTTCCGTAACTCCTTTGTACCCCGTGCTCCGACCCACTTCAAGTGGCAATTTTCCTTTGTGGCAGATGCGCGTTCATCGCTTCCGGCGTCGCATGCTGTAGGTGAACACGCCCGCGACGGCGGCGCTCGAGAGCACCGCCGCGGCCGCCGCTACGGTGGTGCGTGACGGCGACTGGAGCCGGGCGCGCAGCGAAACCGGATTGGAGAAAGACAATACGGGCCAAGCGCTTTCGGCGGCTGCTTTTCGCAGAGCCCGGTCCGGATTGACCGCGGTCGGGTGGCCGACGGCCTGCAGCATGGGTATGTCCGTCACCGAATCCGAGTACGCGTAGCACCGCGACAGGTCGTAGCCGTGCCGGTCGGCGAGCGCGTGCATCGCCTCGACCTTGCCGTCGCCGTAGCAGTAGAACTCGAGCTCGCCGGTGTACCGGCCGTCCTCGACCACCATGCGGGTCGCGGTGCTGTGCGTGGCGCCCAGGGCCTCGGCGATGGGCGCCACCACCTCCTCGCCCGACGCCGACACGATCACGATGTCGTGGCCGCGGAGCTTGTGGTCCGCGATGAGATCGGCCGCCTCGGCGTAGATCAACGGATCGACGATGTCGTGCAACGTCTCGGCGACGATGCCGCGGATCTGCTCGACGTCCCAGCCGGCCGTCATATTCGTCAGATGCGTACGCATCCGCTCCATCTGGTCGTGGTCGGCGCCGGAGAGGAGGAAGAGGAACTGCGCGTAGCTGCTCTGCAACACCGAGCGGCGGGTGATGAGCCCCTGCGCGAAGAACGGCTTGCTGAACGCCAGTGCGCTCGATTTGGCGATCACGGTCTTGTCCAGATCGAAGAACGCGGCCACGCGGCCGCGTTCGGTGAGTTCGCTCGGGGAGGCGTTCACCTGACCGAGGATAGGCGAGGGGCTGCGCGCCGCGATCGACGACACGGGATGTGGCGGGGCGGGCGGTGAGGTCTAATCGGACGTTCCGGGCGGGCCTGCGAATTGATGAACTTGCAAATAAACCTGGATCTGGGTGTATTATTGCTTCTACCTGGACGCGATCCAGGCGTGTTCAGCCCGACCCCCCGGGGCTGAACTCTGACGACCCCCGCCTCCTCCCCCCCTGGCGGGGGTCGTCCCCTAACTTCTCCTTTCCCGGTTCGAACTCGCGGTGATGACGCGCGCTCGCCGTCCGTCCGCGGTTCCAGATCCTGTGGTTCACCAAGGTTTCCGTCCGGCGTTATCCGGGGCATTTTCGCAGCGTTCCGTCGGGATTCCCGGGTTCCCGGCGTGCGGCCGCGGGCGGCAATCCGCTGCCGGGCGCGGTAATTCGGCCTCATCCGTGCCGATCAAAAAATCGTACGTCTGTACCAGAATTCATCCACAGCCCCCGATTCTGTGCACATTCCCCGAAACCTGCTTTTCTGTCGGGTCGGTGGTGCGCAGGCTTGCTGTCATGGACATCGATTCCCGCGCGCCGTCTGCCTCCGGGCGGCCCGGAGTGCTCGCGTTGGTGAGTGCTCGCGCCGTGGTGCAGACCCTGCGCTCGGTCGCGGCCGCCACCGATCAAACGTTTGACTCGATGTCGGGGCTGCCCGGACGGCGAGCGTGGGAGCAGGCGGACCTGGTGGTGGTGGACACGACCGCGGCGCGGGAGTGCGCGGCGCGACTCCCGCGCCGCGACCGGGTGCTGCTCGTCTGCGACGGTCCACCCACGCTGCCCGACTGGCAGGCGGCCACGGCGGTCGGTGCCGAGAGTGTCCTCGGCGTCCCCGAAGACGAGGCCGCGCTCGTGACGGTGTTCGGCGATCGGGGTGCTGGACGGCAGGGCGACGGCACCGTCGTCGCGGTGATCGGCGGCTGCGGTGGCGCCGGCGCCTCGACGCTCGCGGCAGCCGTCGCGGTCGAATCGGTCGGGTCCCGGGCTCCCCGGCGGACACAGCGGCACGGGCCCGGAAGGACCACCGCATCGTCGACCTCGTCGACGATCCTGCTGGACGCCGACCCGATGGGCGGGGGAGTGGACCTGCTCCTGGGTCTCGAGAACGCGCCGGGGCCGCGGTGGTCGGGCCTGACCGTCGAGGGCGGGCAGGTCTCGGCCGAGGCCCTGCACGCGGCGCTGCCGTCGCCCCGTCCCGGCGTCGGTGTGCTCGCGTGCGACCGCGGCCGCGCCCACGTCGCTGGGCCCACGCCGGCCGCGGTGACGGCAGTTGCGGAAGCCGGCCGCCGGGCCGGCGAACTGGTGGTGTGCGACATCCCTCGGCAGGCGTCGGCGGCCAGCGACAGTCTGCTCGACATCGCCGACATCGTCGTGGTCGTGGTGCCGGCCACGGTGCGGGCGGGTCTGGCGGCCGAACGGGTCCTCGCACGGATCGCCGAGCGAAACCCCAATCAGGGCATCGTTGTTCGGGGTCCTGCTCCGGGCGGACTGCGCGGCGCCGACCTCTCCGAGACGCTCGGGGTGCCGTTGATCGCCGCGATGCGACCGGAGTCACACCTCGATGCGATGCTCGAACGGGGCGGACTCGACCTCGGCTCCCGGTCTCCGCTGGGCGCGGGGGCGCGCGCGGTACTCGACCTGCTCGGCGCCCGGCCGGTGCGGTGGTCCGCGTGAACGCGGTGACTGCGGTCAACACGCTCGAGTCCACCGATCTGCTCGAGCGGGTGCGTGACCGCCTCGCGCTCACCGAGGGCGAGCTCACGCCGGCGACGGTGGCGGCGGCCATCCGCGCCGAATCGGGTGGGGTCCTCGGGGACACCGACCTGCTGGCCGCGCTGCGGATGTTGCAGACGGAACTCACCGGCGCGGGCCCGCTCGAGGCGCTGCTCGCGGTGCCCGGTGTCGCGGACGTCCTGGTGACGGCGCCCGATGAGGTGTGGATCGACCGCGGCACCGGACTCGAGCGGACCGCGGTGACCTTTCCCGACGAGGCCGCGGTCCGGCGGCTCGCGCAGCGGCTGGCACTGTCCGCGGGGCGCCGTCTGGACGACGCGCAGCCCTGGGTCGACGGACGCCTTCCGTCGATCGGCCACGGCGACTTCGGGGTTCGCCTCCATGCCGTGCTCGCGCCGGTCGCGCAGGGCGGCACCTGCGTCTCGCTGCGGGTGCTTCGGCCCGCGACCCAAGGGCTCGACGAACTCACCGCAGGCGGTGCGGTGGACCCTGCGGCACGCGCGCTGCTCGACGCGATCGTGCGGGCGCGGCTCGCGTTCCTCGTCACCGGCGGAACCGGTGCCGGCAAGACCACCATGCTCGCGGCCATGCTCGGACAGGTCGGTGCCGCGGAGCGGATCGTGTGCGTCGAGGACGCCGCCGAACTCGCACCCGCGCACCCGCACGTGGTCCGCCTGGTCGCACGCGCACCGAACGTCGAGGGGGTCGGCGAGGTCACGGTGCGGGACCTGGTCCGGCAGTCCCTGCGTATGCGGCCCGATCGCATCGTCGTCGGTGAGGTCCGTGGTGCGGAAGTCGTCGACCTGCTCACTGCGCTCAACACCGGCCACGACGGCGGCGCCGGGACGGTGCACGCCAACTCTCCAGGGGAGGTCCCGGCGAGGCTCGAAGCTCTCGCGGCGCTCGGTGGGCTGGATCGGCAGGCCCTGCACAGTCAGCTGGCCGCAGCCGTCCAGGTGGTGATGCATGTCCGGCGGGATGCGTCGGGAGGCCGCAGGCTCGTGGAAATCGGGGTCCTGGAACGGGATTCGTCGAGCGTCGTTCGCGTCGTCCCGGCGTGGACGTGGGAATCCGGCGTGGGACCGGGGTACCGGGCGTTGCGCGAGCTACTGGACGCCAGGTGTGCGCAGTGATCGCGGCGATACTGTGCCTGGCGGTGGCGATTCTGGCCGCCCCGAGCGGAAGCACGCGTCGGAGGCTGCGATCGATGTCGTCGGTCATGCCCAAGCCCTCGACTCCGTCGTGGATGTCGCGGCTGAGGCTCTCGCCGTTCGATCTCGCGCTCGCAGGGTGCATTCCGCTGGCCGTACTGGGCACGCCGACCGCCGCAGTCGCGGCGGCGGTCGGGGCGGCCACTGCGCGGGGACGCCGCCGCCGGCGCTCCGCATCGGCGCACCGGGAGCGGGAACGACGGAGCGTGCTGGCGGGCCTGGATGTCGTGATCGGTGAGCTGCGGGTCGGGGCGCATCCCGCTGCGGCGTGCGAATCCGCCGCGCAGGAATGCGACGGGGCGGCCGCGGAGGCGTTCCGGAGCGCGGCCGCGCGCGCCCGACTCGGTGGCTCCGCGGCGAGCGGCCTGGTGGCGAACGGGGGCATCGTGGCCGATGACCTGCGGCGTATCGCGGACGCGTGGGCGGTCGCCGAGGCCCACGGTCTCGCGTTGGCCGAGCTTCTCCATGCCGCACGGACAGACCTTTTGGGACGCAGCCGATTCCGTACCCGTGCCGAAGCGGGATTGGCGGGGGCGCGGGCCACCGCGGCGGTCCTGGCCGGGCTGCCGGCCCTCGGAATCGGGCTCGGTCAACTCATGGGTGCGTCCCCGGTGCGGGTCCTCCTCGGTGGGGGCCTCGGCGGCGCGCTGCTCGTGACCGGCACCGTGCTGGTCGCGGTCGGGTTGCTGTGGACAGACCGCATCGTCGGCCGGGTGGTGAGCTGATGTGGCCGGCGTTGATCCTGGTGGCGGCGGCGGTCCTCGTCGTACCCGGATCGGGTCGGGCACGACGGCGGTTGCGGGCGTCCGGGGTGCCGAACATCGGAACATCGAACACCGGAACGGCGGACGTCCACATCCCGAACGCGGGCGCGGCCGGTGGTCCGGCGGACCCGATGGCGGTCGCGGGCGCGTTCGACTTGTTGGCGGCATGCCTCAAGGCGGGGCTGCCGGTGTCGACGGCGGCCGCCGCCACCGCGCGGTCCGCACCGAGCCCGCTCGCGGATTCCTTGCGGCGTACGGCGGATCTGTTGGCGCTCGGTGCCGATCCGGCGACAGCGTGGGATGTCGTGGCGGCGGAACCCGCGACGGAGGCGCTCGCCCGGATGGCGCGGCGGTCGGCGCGATCGGGTGCCGCACTGTCGGCGGCGATCGGGGAACTGGCCGCGCAGCAGCGCGGCGATGCCGAGGACGCCGCGGTGGCCGCGGCAGAGCGGGCCGGCGTCCTCATCAGTGGTCCGTTGGGACTGTGCTTCCTGCCCGCGTTCATCTGCCTGGGAATCGTCCCGGTGGTGATCGGGTTGGCCGGTCAGGTGCTCCAGGGTGGGCTCCTGTGACCGGGGGAGGGGTGTCCGGCGCGGAAGGGCCGTGCCGGAATCGATCGAAAGGGAAGTCCGATGTGGGGGAAGAAGTTTCAGGAGATGCAGGCGCGACTCGTCCTCGCGGCGACTGCGGACGACGGCATGTCGACCGCGGAGTACGCGATCGGCACCATTGCCGCCGCTGCGTTCGGCGCCATTCTCTACACCGTCGTGACCGGAGACTCGATCGTCTCCGCGCTCACCGGCATCATCGACAAGGCGTTGGCCACGTCGGTGTGACGGCGGCCAGGTCCGTCCTGCGGCGGGAGCACGGTGCGGTCACGGTGGAGGCGGCGATCGCGATCGCCTCCATCGTGACCGTGGTGGTGCTCTGTGTCGGGGCGATCGTCGCGGTGTCGGCGCAGGTGCGATGCATCGACGCGGCCCGGGAAGCGGCGAGACTGGCCGCCCGCGACGACCGCGCCAACGCAGTGTCCGTGGCCGGCCGGGTCGCGCCATCCGGTGCGGAGATCACGCTCGACGACGACGGGGAGTTCGTCGTGGCCACCGTGCGGGCGCGCGCATCGCTGCTGCCGCTGGTCGAGTTGTCGGCCGAGGCGGTCGCGGTCCGCGAACCGAGGGTGGCGGACGGGTGACGCGTCTTCGGGAGGACGAGTCCGGCGGTGCGACGGTGTTCGCGTGCTTCGCGCTGGCGGCGCTCGTCGCAGTCACGGCCGGACTCGTACACGTCGGCGGGGCGGTCGCCGCTCGTCATCGGGCGCAGGCGGCCGCGGATCTGGCGGCGCTCGCGGCGGCCTCCGCGCTGTCCGACGGCGACGAATCGCCCTGCGAGGCAGCCGTGTCGATCGCAGTCCGGATGGGCGCCACGGTGCCGAAGTGCACGGTGAGCGGCTGGGACGTGGTGGTCGGGGCGGAGGTGCGGGTGGGATCGGTGTCGTTCGTCGTCGGCCCCGCTCGCGCAATTGCGCGGGCCGGACCGGCCGAGTGAGCGCGTCAGGCCACCGTGCGGTCCGGGTCCACCGCCGCCAGCACCGCGGCGAGAACCCGGACCGCGCCGTCCTTGTCGAGCGGATGGTTGCCGTTGCCGCACTTGGGGGAGTGCACACACGAGGGGCAGCCGGCGGCGCACTCGCACGAGTCGATCGCGTCCCGGGTCGCGCTGAGCCAGCGGACCAGTTCGGCGTGGCCGCGGTCGGCGAACCCGGCCCCGCCGGGGTGGCCGTCGTAGACGAACACCGTCGGCAGGCCGGTGTCCGGGTGCAGCGCCGTCGAGACGCCGCCGATGTCGCCGCGGTCGCACGTTGCGACCAGTGGGAGCAGCCCGATCGCGGCGTGCTCGGCGGCGTGCAGCGCGCCGGGGACGCGATCGGCACCGATGCCCGACTCCTCCAGCAGTTCCGGTGTGATCGTGTACATCACGGCCCGGGTCTGCAGGGTCTGGGCGGGCATGTCGAGTTCCACCGAGTCCAGCACCTCGCCGGACGACAGCCGGCGCAGGTAGCCGACCACCTGGTGCGTCACCTCGACCTGCACCAGCGCGACGCCCACGTCGCCGTACGGCTTGTGTTCGGCGACGTCGCTGATCGCGATGTCCGTGATCTCGCGGGCCGATGTGGTCCAGTCCGGATCCTCGGAATGCACCAGGGCAATGCCCTCGTCGAGATCCAGATGGTCCACGACAAACGACTCACCCTGGTGGATATGGACGGCCCCCGGGTGCGCGGTCGCCGGGGCGCGGCCGGTGTCGACGGTGCCCAACAGTCGCCCGGATTCGCCGTCGACGATGGCGACCTGGCCGCCGATGCCGCCGCGAATGTCGAGGTTGCTGTGCGGATCGGACTCGGCGGTGACGAACCAGCCGTGCGCCCGACGCCGGATCAGGCCCTGCGCGGCCAACTCGGTCAGCACTTCCGTCCCGCCGAAGTCGGTGACCTCGGCATCGGACAACGGCAGCTCCAGCGCCGCACACAACAACTGTGGGCCGAGGACGTACGGGTTGGTCGGGTCGGTCACGGTCGCCTCGACCGGACGATTCAGCAGCGCCGACGGGTGGTGCACCAGATAGGTGTCGAGTGGGTCGTCGCGCGCGACGAGCACCACGAGCGATCCCTCGCCGCGCCTGCCGGAACGCCCGGCCTGCTGCCAGAACGAGGCGACGGTGCCGGGGAAGCCGGCGACGACGACGGCGTCGAGTCCGGCGATGTCCACCCCGAGTTCGAGAGCGTTCGTCGTGGCGACGCCGAGTAGCCTGCCGTCGGCCAGCGCGGTCTCGAGCTCACGGCGGTCCTCGGCGAGGTATCCGGCGCGGTAGGCGGCCACGCGCCCGGCCAGGTCCGGGTCGATCTCGGTCAGCGCTCGACGGGTGCCCATTGCGGTGAGTTCCGCGCCGCGGCGCGACCGGACGAAGGTCAGCGTGCGGGCGCCTTCGACGAGCAGATCCGCCATGATGCGCGACGCCTCCGATCCCGCGGCCCGTCGGACCGGTGCGCCGTTCTCCCCGGTGACCGAGGTGAGCAGCGGCGGCTCCCACAGCGCGATCGTGCGGGGCCCGTGCGGTGAGCCGTCCTCGGTGACCTCGGCGCACGGGGCGCCGATGAGCCGAGACGCGGCCGCGCCGGGATCGGCGGTGGTCGCGCTGGCGAGGACGAACACCGGGTTCGCTCCGTAGCGTGCCGCAATGCGACGCAACCGACGCAGCACCAGGGCGACGTTGGATCCGAACACGCCGCGATAGGAGTGACACTCGTCGACCACGACGTACCGCAGATTGCGGAACAGGTGCGACCAGCGTTGGTGTGAACGCAGGATCCCGATGTGCAGCATGTCCGGGTTCGTGAAGATCCAGCGGGAGTTCGCCCGCGCCCACTGGCGGACCTCGGTCGGGGTATCGCCGTCGAAGCCGCTCGGGTGGATCGACCCGAGTTCGGGTTCGGACTCGGTGAGCGCGATCGCGGCGCGCAACTGATCGGCGCCGAGTGCCTTGGTCGGGGACAGATACAGCGCGGTCCCGCGGGAATCGCCCGCCAGGGCGGTGAGGACCGGGAGTTGATATGCCAGCGACTTACCGGACGCGGTACCCGTCGCGACGACGACGTGTTCGCCGGCCGCTGCGATCGAGGCCGCCTCGGCCTGATGGCTCCACGGTTGTGGAATACCGGCGGCCCGCAACGCGCGTACTGCGGCATCGGCAGCCCACTCGGGCCATTCGGCGAATCGGGAAACCCGCGGCGGAAGTTCGGCGGTGAACGTCAGAGGTTGTTCGCCCGCCGGTGTACCTGCCAGTACACGCTCGAGAAGTGTCCGCCCGAACGAGTTGTCGCCGTTTTCTCCCGTGTCGCGGGAGTGGGGCGAGGGGTTCACGGGGCCTCTTCCGGAATTGTCGTCGGTCGGCGTCCTGGGCGCGTTGCGTGCGCTGGACCTGCGGTTTTGATCCTATCCGCGGCCGGGGCTGGGTGTTCGGGAGGGGTGTACCCGACAGTAGTTGGAGTGGCACTTGGTGCAAGATCAACTATTTGCAGTTTTTGTTCGTCTTTCGACTGTTGCGGGCGCGTCGGACGTGGTTGACTATGACCTGGTCGCAGCTTCTGTGTTCGTTTAAACGCCCGCAGGATCGATGTTGCGAGCGCGGTGCTTATGCGTTCCTGAGGGGGAATCGAGAAAGTACAGCGGTCGGAACCGGCCCGATGGACCGGAAGTGCTGTCCATCGAATCCGGTGTAAGAAAGAGAAGGAAAAGCATGGCACAGGGCACTGTGAAGTGGTTCAACGCGGAAAAGGGCTTCGGCTTCATCGCACCCGAGGACGGCTCCGCTGACGTCTTCGTCCACTACTCGGAGATCCAGGGCAGCGGCTTCCGCACCCTCGAGGAGAACCAGCGCGTCGAGTTCGAGGTCGGCCAGGGCACCAAGGGTCCGCAGGCCACCGGCGTTCGCGCGATCTGATCTGTTCACCAACTGAACGATTGATTCAAGGCCGGTCCTACTGACCGCTGCCTGACTCGTCCCCTGTCACCGGCAACGGTGGTGGGGGACGAGTTCGTTGTGGGGTGATTCCCCGTCCCGCGTGGCAGATGCGCGATCCGCGGGAATGATGCGGGATCTTGGCCTACTGTCCACCTTGTGGCTCAGCTGTCGTTCTTCTCCGCCGAGTCGGTGCCGCCTGCGGTCGCCGACCTCGGTGGCCTGCTCGCGGCGCAGGGGCAGGTGGTCACCTCGAAGGAGGGGGCCCGGGTATCCGTCGTTGTCGACAGCAGGTGGCGGGCCGAGGCGATCGCCCAACTGATGCGGGACGCAGGCCTGGACGCCGAGATCAGTACATCCGAGGAGGGGCGCCCGCTGGTGCGCACGGCCCCGGTTCCGCAGCTGGCGGATCTGGCGACGCAGTGGACACGCGGCGCCGTCAAAGCGGTACCGGACGGTTGGATTCCGGGATCCCGGGAGCAACGAGCGTGGGTACTGGCATCGGGACGGGTCGAGGCGGACGGCCAGCGTTACGTGCTCGGCCTCGACCCGCACGCCCCCGACACGCACGTGGTGCTCGCCCAATCGCTGATGCGGGCGGGGGTGGCGCCGACGATCGTCGGAATTCGGGGGGCCTCCCCGGGATTGCGCATTTCGGGTCGAAGACGGCTCATGCATCTCGCGGAGAACATCGGTCTGCCGCCCGACGATGTCGATGCCCGACGTAACTGGCCGCACATTTGAGCGAACGGAGCGGGACGGATATGCGCGTTCATCTTCCTGGTGTGACACCCTGTAACTGACCGGACCCGGTATAACGGGGGCGGAGACGAGATTCGCATCAGGTGCGCAGCGGCACTGATCGAGCATGAAAGGTGCGGACAGCTGGTGGCATCACGGGAGAAGAGCACGGCGGACGGAGCGTCCGCCACGCGCCGCCTCGTCATCGTCGAGTCACCGACGAAGGCCAAGAAGATCGCGCCCTACCTCGGCAAGAATTACGTCGTGGAGGCCTCGGTCGGGCACATCCGCGACCTGCCGCGTGGCGCCGCCGACGTACCCGCGAAGTACAAGGGTGAGCCGTGGGCCCGGCTCGGTGTGAACGTCGACCACGACTTCGAGCCGCTGTATGTGGTCAGCCCTGAGAAGAAGTCGAAGGTCACCGAGCTCAAGAGTCTGCTGAAGGACGCCGACGAGCTCTACCTCGCAACCGACCCCGACCGCGAGGGCGAGGCCATCGCCTGGCATCTCCTCGAGACGCTCAAGCCCAAGATCCCGGTCCGTCGGATGGTGTTCCACGAGATCACCGAGCCCGCGATTCGCGCGGCCGCCGAGGACACCCGCGATCTCGACAACGATCTGGTCGATGCGCAGGAGACTCGCCGCATCCTCGACCGTTTGTACGGCTACGAGGTCAGCCCGGTGCTGTGGAAGAAGGTCATGCCGCGGCTCTCGGCGGGCCGTGTCCAGTCTGTTGCGACGCGCGTCATCGTGCAGCGCGAACGTGAACGGATGGCGTTCCGGTCGGCGTCGTACTGGGACATCTCGGCCACGCTCGACGCGGGCGCCGAAACCAGCCCCCGCAACTTCGGTGCGCGTCTGGTGGCGGTCGACGGCGCTCGTGTCGCGGCCGGTCGTGATTTCGGACCCGACGGCAAGCTCAAGTCCAGCGGCGTCACCGTGCTCGACGAGGCCTACGCGCGCCGGCTCGCGGAGGCGCTCGAGGGCGTCGACCTGGTCGTTTCGTCCGCAGAGGACAAGCCGTACACCCGTAAGCCGTACGCGCCGTTCATGACGTCGACGCTGCAGCAGGAGGCCGCGCGCAAGCTGCGCTTCACCTCGGAGCGGACGATGCGGATCGCGCAGCGTCTGTACGAGAACGGCTACATCACCTACATGCGAACCGACTCGACCACGTTGTCGCAGTCGGCGATCTCCGCGGCCCGCGCGCAGGCCACCGAGCTGTACGGCGCCGAGTACGTGCACTCGAGCCCGCGTCAGTACACCCGCAAGGTGAAGAACGCGCAGGAGGCACACGAGGCGATCCGCCCCGCCGGCGACGTGTTCCAGACCCCCGGCCAGCTGCATTCGCGCCTCGACAACGACGAGTTCCGCCTGTACGAGCTGATCTGGCAGCGCACGGTCGCGTCGCAGATGGCCGACGCTCGCGGCACCACTCTGACGCTGCGGATCACCGGCACCGCCGGCACCGGCGAGGAGTGCACCTTCTCGTCGTCGGGTCGCACCATCACGTTCCCGGGCTTCCTCAAGGCGTACGTGGAGAGCGTCGACGAGGAGGCCGGTGGCCAGTCCGACGACGCCGAGTCGCGCCTGCCCGCGCTGACGCAGGGCCAGGGGGTGACCGCCACCAAGCTCGACCCGGACGGCCACACCACCAACCCGCCGGCCCGCTACACCGAGGCCAGCCTCATCAAGTCCCTCGAAGAACTCGGGATCGGCCGACCGTCGACGTACTCGTCGATCATCAAGACCATCCTCGACCGCGGCTACGTCTACAAGCGCGGCAGCGCGCTCGTTCCGTCGTGGGTCGCGTTCGCGGTGATCGGCCTGCTCGAGTCGCATTTCGGTCGGCTCGTGGACTTCGACTTCACGGCTGCGATGGAGGACGACCTCGACGAGATCGCCGGCGGCCGCGAACAGCGTGGCAACTGGTTGTCGGGGTTCTACTTCGGCGACACGGCGGCGGCCGACGACTCGATCGCGCGCGCCGGCGGCCTGAAGAAGATGGTCGGTGAGAACCTCGAGGACATCGACGCACGCGAGATCAACTCGATCCGGCTGTTCGACGACGCCGAGGGCCGCGAGGTCCACGTGCGGGTCGGCCGTTTCGGTCCGTACCTCGAACGCATGGTGCAGAACCCGGACGACCCGGACGGCGATCCGATCTCGCAGCGCGCCAACCTGCCCGACGACCTGCCGCCGGACGAGCTCACCCCGGAGTACGCGGAGAAGCTGTTCTCGACCCCGCAGGAGGGACGCAAGCTGGGCGTCGATCCGCTCACCGGGCACGAGATTGTCGCGAAGGAGGGCCGTTTCGGTCCGTACGTGACCGAGATCCTGCCCGAGCCCGCCCCGGAGCCGGAGCCGGACATCGTCCCGGTCGAGACCTCAGCCGACGGCACCGTCAAGACCAAGGCCGCCGCGAAGAAGGCACCGGCAAAGAAAGCCGCGAAGAAGGCTGCCGGCCCCAAGCCGCGCACCGGCTCGCTGCTCAAGTCGATGGATCTGGAGACCGTCACGCTCGAGGATGCGCTGCGCCTGCTGTCGCTGCCGCGCGTCGTCGGTGTCGATCCCGAATCGAAGGAAGAGATCACCGCGCAGAACGGCCGCTACGGGCCGTACCTGAAGAAGGGCACCGATTCTCGTTCGCTGGAGAACGAGGAACAGATGTTCACGGTGACCCTCGAGGATGCGCTCAAGATCTATGCCGAGCCCAAGCGGCGCGGACGCCAGGCTTCGGCGGCGGCCCCGCTGCGCGAACTCGGCAACGATTCCGCGACCGGCAAGCCGATGGTGATCAAGGACGGCCGCTTCGGCCCGTACGTAACCGACGGCGAGACCAACGCCAGCCTGCGCAAGGGCGACGAGGTCGAGTCGATCACCGACGAGCGCGCGTCCGAACTGCTGGCCGACCGTCGGGCTCGTGGTCCGGTGAAGAAGAAGGCCGCGGCGAAGAAGGCGCCGGCCAAGAAGGCTGCCGCGAAGAAGACGGCGGCCAAGAAGGCGCCCGCGAAGAAAGCTGCGGCGAAGAAGACCACGGCGGAGAAGCCGTGACCCGACTCGTCGGCACGGATCGTTAGGCTCGGCGCGTGGCGGGTGTATTCGATCGACTGGTCGGCCAGGAGCATGTCGAGGCCGAGCTGACGGCTGCCGCCACCGCCGCGCGCGGGGGCGACGCCGGTTCGCGGATGACGCACTCGTGGCTGTTCACCGGCCCGCCCGGCTCCGGCCGCTCGGTCGCGGCGCTCTGCTTCGCGGCGGCACTGCAGTGCACCTCCGACGGCGCACCGGGCTGCGGCCACTGCCAGGCCTGCACCACGACGATGGCCGGCACCCACGGTGACGTCCGGCGGGTGGTGCCCGAGGGACTGAGCATCAGCGTCAGCGAGATGCGCGGCATCGTGCAGACGGCGTCGCGCCGGCCCAGCACCGGGCGGTGGCAGGTCGTCGTGATCGAGGATGCCGACCGGCTCACCGAGGGCGCCGCCAACGCGCTGCTCAAGGTTGTCGAGGAGCCGCCGGACCGTACCGTGTTCCTGCTGTGCGCGCCGTCGGTCGACCCGCAGGACATTTCCGTCACTCTTCGGTCGCGTTGTCGGCACGTTCCGCTGGTGACGCCGTCGGTCGACGCGATCGCCCAGGTCCTGCGCGAACGCGATCAGCTCGACCCCGAAACCGCAGACTGGGCGGCGTCCATCTGTGGTGGCCATGTCGGGCGTGCCCGACGCCTCGCGAGTGACGAGGACGCGCGGTCCCGCCGCAAGCGGGCGCTGTCACTGGCGAAGGCGGCGATGCGGCCGGGCACTGCTTATGCCGCGGCCGAGGAACTCGTCCAAGCCGCCGACCTCGAAGCCAAGGAGCTCACCGCCGAACGGGACGAGCGGGAGACCGAGGAACTGCGGACGGCGCTGGGTGCCGGCGGCACCGGCAAGGGTGCGGCCGGTGCGCTGCGCGGTTCGGCCGGTGTACTCAAGGATCTGGAACGACGCCAGAAGTCGCGGGCCACGCGAACCGGCCGGGATTCGCTCGACCGCGCGCTGATGGATCTTGCGGGTTTGTACCGCGACGCACTGGCCTACTCGTTCGGGTCGGGCGCAACGCCCAACCATCCGGACATGTCCGAGCAGGCCGCAGACCTCGCGTCCCGGGCGTCGCGGGAGGGATTGCTGCGCTGTATCGAGGCGATCCTCGACTGTCGGGAGGCGCTTGACATGAACGTCAAGCCCAAGTTCGCGGTCGACGCGCTCGTGGCGCGACTGGGTGCAGAGTTCGCGTAGAGACCCCGATTTGCTTTCGGGGCGGGGGTACACGCTAGACTCGCACGCGCCGAGAGGCACGCTGCCTTAGCTCAGTCGGTAGAGCATTTCACTCGTAATGAAAAGGTCGCGAGTTCGATTCTCGCAGGCAGCTCCGAAAGGGCCCCTCACCTGGGAAACCAGGTGAGGGGCCCTCTTTCGTCGGTGAGCGCGCATGCCGATCCGGGCTCCGGTGGAGGGAGCGGAGCCGGCCGTGCCCGCCGCGGACGCCATCACCACCGATGCGGTCCTCTGTCGGCGGACAATGGAGTGCACGGGAGGGTCCATTCCCGACAGAAGGGTTGGCAGTGCTGATGGAGATCTTCTGGTTGATCTTGTTGATCGGTGCGCTCGTGATGCTGATCCCGACCGCGAAACGGGCGTTCCGACGAAACGATGACGACTGACCTGTCCGAACCGCTCGACAAGGGTGGTCGAGACCCGCCATGCTCGGAAGGTGAGCGAATCACTGAAGGTCCGCGTCCGGGAGAAGCTGTTGCGGCAGCTCGCGGAGAACGGCGGACACCCGGTCGAGGAGTTCGAGGGAGACGATCCGCGACTCGTCGCGATCGACGGCGACCTGGCCGCACTCGACGAAGTTGCGGAGGACGACCCTCTCGTCGAAGAGTTGGCCGCCAAGTACTGGGTCCCGTAGTCCCTCAGTACGCGATTCGCGGGCCTTTCGGGCCGTTCGGGGCCTCTGACCAGGCGGTTTGGCATTCGGTGACAGCTTCGCGTAACTTATTCCAGGTCAGAGCGACACGGACACCGACCCGGACCTGAGGGACTGGGAAAACGAGGTTGTACGGAGAGCGCCTGGCGAATCTGCTTCGATCGGTTCTGGTTCACGGATTTGCGTCCGGGTCCGGATCTGGTTAGGCTGGAACAGTTGCCCCGAAACGAGGAGCCTGAGGGTTTCGAGTGGTGGTGTGCGCGTGTTCTTTGAGAACTCAACAGTGTGTCGATGA